>CASGAH010000052.1 GCA_949299375.1 uncultured Eubacteriales bacterium
ATCAGGGATAATGGCTAACGATTTACAAGGCTCCTCCCACCGCCTAAAGGCAGTGGGTTTCCGCCTACGACAAACGAAAGGATTTATTTTATGAAAAAAATCGGGATTGGAATTTTAGGAATCATGATTTCTCTGGCTGCGATATGGGGAATTTTGCGTCTGTCGGGATATCGGCTTGTCTTTCAGCTGTCGGAAAGGAGAATCGAGTTTCATCGAGTCGATGAACTCCTTCCCGGGGAGGAAATACCGGACTGGATTGATGTGCAGATTGTACCGATCAATGGAGTAGGCCGACGCGGAGAAGCGTTAGAGGGAGTCAATGACATTGTCATTCATTATGTGGGGAATCCGGGAACGACCGCTCAGCAGAATCGCAATTATTATGCAAATCCCTCTACGCAGGTGAGCTCTCATTTTCTCATTGGACTCGATGGGGAAATCATCCTCTGCGTTCCTCTGAGCGAAAAGTCATCCGCGACAAACTGGCGCAACACGGATACGATCTCGATTGAGACATGTCATCCGGATGAGAGCGGGCAATATACGGATGCTACATATGCTTCAATGGTGAAATTGACGGCATGGCTGTGCAGCAGATATGGTCTCGATTCCACCCATGTCATCCGCCACGGGGATGTAACGGGGAAAAACTGTCCCAAATATTTTATGGAAAATGAAGCCGCCTGGGAAACGTTTAAGGCAGACGTACAGTCGGCAATCGACAGCGGCGGGAATGAGTGAGAGGTGCAGTAACTTTCGAATAAAATCGCAGCACACAGCGGAAGCGGCATGATACGGTATCGATCATGCCGCTTCCGCTGTGTGCTGTCATTTTGTGCTCTCTGTGTTGGCAGCTATACTAGAAATTGCCGCCGTTCCATCCCCAGTGCTCCACTTCTCCGTATTTCACATAGATTCGGCTCTGCGGAATGGAGAGCTCGTCTTCTAAAATCTTGCAGATGCTTGCGGTGAGGCGGTCATAGGCAGATGCCGAAGCGCTTCCGTAGATCTGGACGTCCACAAAAGCGGAAGGGGCTTTTTTGTTTCCCTGGAAATAGAGATCGCAGTTGTCTTCCAGATGTACCATCAGCCACTGCTCAGACTTTCCCGGAATACAGGTGATGGCTTTTCCGAATTTTGATTTCACAGATTCCCGCTGGGATGCATTCAGCGGAACCGATACGCTTGCATGGATCATTGGCATGGCAAATCCCTCCTGTTGATGTCGGTGATATTGGACTTCTGCTCGTATTGTAGCATTCGCATGGCGATCTGTCAAGGTTCCCGCTCGGTGTGAGGGACGGCCGGAATGAAAATCCAACTGCAATGGAAATGCGGGATTGCGGCTGACTCAAAAATCTGATATAATCACATCGAATGATCTCAGCGGTAAACCTCTGAGAGTACGGAATGCGGTGCGGGAAGGAGAGATTCAAGATGCTTTCTTATGAGAATGCAGTGACAAAATTTCGGGAATATATCCGTCAATACGATGTTCAGGATCCAAAGATTCGTCTGAAAATTGTGCACACGATGGGTGTTGTAAAGGCGAGTCAATATATGGCGAGAGAGAGGAATCTCAATGAGGAGGACACCTATCTTGCCAATGTGATTGCGCTTCTCCATGACATCGGACGGTTCGAGCAGCTGAGACGATACAATACATTTGATGACGCAGTGATGCCTCACGCCCAGTGCAGCCTGGATGTGCTGTTTGGGGACGGCCTGATCCGGCAGTTTGTGCCGGACCCGCAATGGGACGGCCTGATTTACGAGGCTATCCGCAATCACGGCGTCTACCGGATGCCTTCCGGACTGACCGGGCGGATTTTGATGCACTGCTGCCTGATTCGGGATGAAGACAAGATCGACAACTTCCGGGTGAAGGCGGAAGATTCTGTTATGGCGATGCTGAATGTAGGGGAGGAAGCGCTTGGAAAAGAACCGATTACGGAGCGCATTTTCCAGGATTTTATGAACGAAACGCCGATTCTCAATTCGGACCGCGTCACACATATGGATATGTGGGTTTCCTATCTTGGATATTTGTTCGACTTCAATTATGCAGAAGCCATTGCCTTTTTGCTGGAGAACAATTATATCAATCGGATCATTGATCGGATTGAATATACCAATCCGGATACCGCCGCAAAGATGGAGCAGATTCGGGAAAAGGCGCTCCGCTATGCAAAAAGACGGGTGGAAGAAGGAATATGGCGGGACAACTCGGTTTTGGAAAAATAAAAAAATGGGCGGTCAGGAAAGGAATCATCCGGAAAGGAATCATCGACCTGGAGCAAAAGAAGAATGAATCGATCTGACTGCCGGAAAGGAGAAAACGGTGAAGGCGCCATTTACAAAGCAAAAATTGGGCATTGAATTGCTCTCCTGCTTTTCCTGCGGCGATATGCTGCTGAAATATGAGCGGGAAAAAGAAACGGGTCTGGTTGGATTTTATATTATCCCGGCATCGATGGAAGGAAACGAGGTGGACAACAAGTATTACCGGATCAATAGCCTCGTGCAGGATCAGATTTTGGGGGATCCATACCCGGGGTTTTATGGGAACGGATCGACATTTCACAACAGTCCCTCTTCGAAAAGACTGCGTTTTCTGCGCCAGGATGTCAGAGACGCTGATTGGGGGAAGCAGATAGATACCGTGCTTTTGGATGACCGCGGATATGAAGTTCACCATCTTGTCACCTGGTACGCCACAGACGTCAGCTTTGAGGTGAAGACTATTTTTGAAAACCATTCGGATCATGATGTGAGTCTGGAGTTTCTGTCCAGCTTTGAACTGTCCAACCTGACTCCCTTTGTGGAGACAATCGCCCCGGATACGCTGCTCGTCCACCGGCTCCGCAGCAAATGGAGCCATGAGGCGAGGCTGCATACGGAGACGGTGGAGGATCTTCAGCTGGAACCATCCTGGTCGACCTGGTCGGTCTCTGTTGAAAAGTTTGGACAGACCGGATCGATGCCATGCAAAAAGTTCATGCCGTTTATTGCGATAGAAGATCAGGCGAGCGGTGTTTTATGGGGCGCCCAGATTGCGCATGAAGCGTCGTGGCAGATCGAAGTGTATCGTCAGGATGACTGTCTGCACATAGACGGCGGCCTGGCGGATCGCGAATTTGGTCACTGGATCAAGAAGATCGCCCCCGGGGAGCGATTGGAAACGCCCAAAGCCATTGTAAGTGTCTGCCAGGGAGGCGGGATTGACCGCATTGCACAGCGCCTTACGCAGGCAGGTCAAAAATATGTCGACCGGGAACCACAGGAGGAGCAGACGCTCCCTATTGTGTTCAATGAGTATTGTACAACGTGGGGAAATCCCTCCCACGAGAACATCTCTGCGATTGTCGATGCCATCCGGGGAAAAGGAATCTCCTATTTTGTCATTGACTGCGGATGGTTTAAAGAAAAGGGAATTCCCTGGGACATCAGTATGGGGGACTATCGGATCTCGGATGATTTGTTCCCTCTGGGGATGGAGCAGACGGTAAAGAAGATTGCGGATGCGGGGATGAAGCCGGGCATCTGGTTTGAAATTGACAATGTGGGACGTGCCTCTAGGGCATGGGAGGAGACTGCGCATCTATTAAAGCGGGATGGCGCCGTTTTGACGACTGAAAACCGCCGCTTTTGGGATATGACCGACCCCTGGGTGGAACAGTATTTGAGCGAACGAGTTATCTGCCTTCTCCAAAAATATCGCTTTGGATATGTGAAAATGGATTATAACGATACTATTGGCATTGGATGCGATGGCTGTGAGTCACTGGGTGAGGGACTTCGCCAGAATATGGAGGCATCGGTGGCGTTTGTCCGAAAAATCAAGCGGGAAATTCCGGGAATCGTTCTCGAAAATTGTTCTTCCGGAGGCCATAAGCTGGAACCGCTGATGATGGGGCTTGTATCGATGGCATCTTTTTCAGACGCCCACGAGTGTGAGGAGATTCCTGTCATTGCCGCCAACCTGCATCGCGCCATTCTTCCAAGGCAGAGTCAAATCTGGGCAGTCATTCGCCAGGAGGATTCTCTTCAACGCATTGCGTACTCCATCGCGAATACATTTCTGGGAAGGATGTGCCTGTCCGGTGATGTGCTTCATCTGAGCAGCCGGCAATGGAATTTGATCGATGAGGGAATTGTATTTTACCGCTCCATCGCCCCGATCATTCGAAACGGATACAGCCATCGGTTTGGGCCGCATCTGACGAGTGAGCGCTGCCTGAAAGGATGGCAGGGCGTCATCCGGGTTGGAGAAAATGGGGAGGCGTATGCACTCATCCACACATTTCACGGGGGATTTCCGGAAGAAATCACGATGGCACTTCCGGATGGATGTCCGAAGACGATTGCGGCCGTCTATTCCGACGCTCCGGTAACCGTGTCTGTGCGGGACGGACTGCTCTGCTACATTCCGGAAAAGCCGATGCGGGCGGCGGCGATAAAACTCACAGCAGAGCGGATCGAATGATTCGAGCTGATGTGTTTCTCTCAAGGCAAATGGTACTCCAACGAATAGAAGATAAGTTACGGATGACCAATCGTTACAGTTGAAAGGAATTGAAACAGAGCCTGATATGAAGGAAACGAATTATACGCTCCTCTGGGATCAGCTGGCTTCGATGCTAGAGGACGAGACAGATGAAATTGCGGCGATGGCAAACGCCAGCGCGCTGCTTTGTGAAGCCATCGACGGTCTGAACTGGATTGGATTTTATCGGAGGAAGGGGGAGGAGCTGATTCTCGGCCCCTTTCAGGGAAAACCGGCCTGTACGCGGATTGCGCTTGGAAAAGGCGTGTGCGGTACCGCGGCGGCGTCCAAAAAGACCATTGTTGTGCCGGATGTCCACGCCTTCGCAGGACACATCGCCTGTGACAGCGCATCCCGGTCGGAGATTGTCGTTCCAATTTTGGATCGAACCGGCAATGTGAGAAGCGTTTTGGATGCGGACAGTCCCTGCCAGAACCGTTTTTCCGAACAGGACCGGATCGGACTGGAAAAAGCCGCCGCCTTGATGGAAACGGTGTATGAGAAATCAACTGAAGAACAACTAGAATAAGGAGGTTTTCAACCGTGAAGATTTTTTCAGAATTGTCGTACCAACGTCCTGATATGGGACAAGTCACCCAAAAACTGCACGAATATTTAAAGGAATTCCAGGAAGCACCGGATTATGAGACGGCGCGGAGTCTTTTCCTATCCTATCAACAGGGGCAGATGGAATGGAGCACGATGGTCCACATTGCAAGCATCCGAAATACGATTGACACAAACGATGAATTTTATGAGAAGGAAATGGAATATTTCCATCAGGAGATGCCAAAACTGTCTCTTGTGGCCAAGCAGGCCGATGAGCTGCTTTTGTCCTCGCCGTTTCGGCCGCAATTTGAAGCGGAATTTGGCGCACTGTTTTTAAAAGATATGGAGAATCAGAAATGTTTTGCCGATGAGCGCATTGTCGGGGATCAGACCGAGGAGAGCCGTCTGACGCAGAAGTATGCCAAGACATCGGCTTCCTGTACGACAGTCTTTCGCGGTGAGACGTGCAATTTCTATGGGCTTTTGAAACATATGCAGAGCACCGATCGGGCCGAGAGAAAAGAGGCGTTTGAGGCCTGGGCGGCTTTGTACGAGAAAATAGCCGGGGAATTGGATGAACAATATGACCAATTGACACAATTACGTGTCGGTATGGCAAAAAAAATTGGTTTTGAAAGCTATACGCAGATGGCATATCAGGAGCGTCAGCGCTATGACTACACGCCGGAAGACGTCGCGCGATTCCGCAGTCAGGTGCTGGAAGTCATTGTGCCGGTTTGCAGCGAGCTGTATCGTCAGCAGGCCGAGCGGATTGGCGTTGACAAGCTTCGGTATTATGACGAGGCGCTTGTCTTTCCGGATGGAAATGCTGCTCCCCGCGATCCGGTGGAAACACTTGTCCAGAAAGCGGGGCAGATGTATCGGGAACTTTCCCCTCAGACAGGTGAATTTTTCGATTTTATGATCGAACATCGGCTGTTTGACCTGGAGACAAAACCCGGAAAACGCCCGGGAGGATATTGTACGTTTCTTCCGTTCTATCGGGCGCCCTTTATCTTCTCCAATTTCAACGGGACAAGCGCGGATGTGGATGTGCTGACCCATGAGGCGGGTCATGCATTCGAGGCATTTACCGCCTCCCGGAGTCTTCCGCTGCCAGGCCAGATTTTCTCCACGAGTGAAATCAACGAAATCCACTCGATGGCAATGGAGCATTTTACGTATCCGTGGATGGAATTGTTTTTCGGGGAAGATGCGGACCGCTACCGCTATGCGCATCTGGCGGAGTGTCTGGAAGTCATCCCGTATATGGCCTGTGTGGATGAATTCCAGCACCGTGTCTATGAAAATCCGTCAATGGGTGCAAAGGAACGCCGCGCCGTATGGCATAAACTGGAGCTGAAATATCTGCCCTGGAGAGACTACGATGGGAATGCTTTCCTGGAAGAGGGCGGATTCTGGATGCAAAAACAACACATTTTCCTGTATCCGTTTTACTACATTGACTATGCGCTCGCGCAGTTGGGAGCATTTGAGCTATACGGGCGGATGAAACAAGACCGCGCCCGGGCATGGGAGGATTATTACAGGCTGTGCCAGGCCGGCGGAAGCAAAGGGTATTTTGAATTGCTGGAACTGGCAAACCTGAGCAATCCATTCCAGGAGGGAAGCGTGGCCCGGATTGTCGCTTCGGTGGCAGAGGAGCTGCTTGCGGAAACAAAGACAACTCCTTCCTCCGTCCTGAGTCCGAAGGAGTCTTGAGTCCGGAGGAATCTTGAGCCCGGGGTCTTAAGCTTTGAGTTCCGAGCAATAAAAATCGGCAAAAAAACCAGAAACTGTATTGTTTTTTTTCTTCTTTTGATGTACAATAAAAAGGAGAGAAAACAATGCAGTTTTGTCGTTTTTGCACGTACAATATGCGGCAAGAATGAGACAAACCGGCATTGTATCGCAGCAAATACAAAGAAGAACACATTTCTATTCTAAAAAAGGAGGGCTGTTTATGCTAAAAGAGTGGAGTGGATTTGAAAAGCTGGAGGAGGACGTGCTGCAGACCCGGTTGGAAGCGGCCAGAAACCGTCTTTTTGTGCAGCAGATGGAGTTAAAGACCCATAAGCTTCCGGTACTCGTTCTGATGGAGGGCTGGGGAACTGCCGGCAAAGGAAGCACCATCGGAAAGGTTATCCGAAACATTGATCCTCGTTTCTTTAAGGTGGCGACAATGGATATCCCGACAGAGGAAGAGAAGAGAAAACCATTTTTGTACCGCTATTTTGCCAAGATTCCGGAAGCGGGCAAATTTATGTTTCTTGACTCCGGTTGGATGGATGAGATTACGACGGATCGACTGCGGGGCGGAATGGAGCTTTCAGAGTACGCCAAAAAGATCGACAGTGTAAAGCGGTTTGAGCGTCAGCTCACAGACAATGGATATCTCGTTGTCAAGTTTTTCTTCCATATCAGTGAGAAGGAACAAAAGAAACGAATGAAAGCGCTGGAAGAAGATTCGAATACGAGCTGGCGCGTCAGCAGAAAAGAACATTGGCAGAACAAGCATTACGAGAAATGTCTGGAAGTGTATGACCGCTATCTGGATTCCACCAATCTTCCGTCTTCTCCGTGGTACATTGTAGATGCCAAGTCGAAGAAGCTTGCAGAACTTCAGGTTCTGGAGCAGCTTGTGAGCAGCATTGACATCGCACTCCAGAATGCCGCGCTTGCTGTGCCGCTTCTGCAGAACGTATTTCCGCTTGTCAGAATGCCAAAACTGGCAGACATTGACCTGAACCAGACGATCAGCGCGGAGGAATATAAGACAAAATTAAAGGTTTTGCAGGCGCGTCTGCGTGATCTCCACAACGAACTGTACCGCCGCAAGATTCCGGTTGTCATCGCTTATGAGGGATGGGATGCTGCCGGAAAAGGAGGAAACATCAAGCGAATTACCGGCGCGATGGATCCAAGAGGATTTGAAGTACACCCGATTGCAAGCCCGGAGCCCCATGAGAAGGCAAGACACTATCTGTGGAGATTTTGGACACGTCTCCCCAAGACAGGGCACGTGGCAATCTTTGACCGCACCTGGTACGGGCGGGTGATGGTAGAACGTCTGGAAGGCTTCTGCTCAGAAAATGACTGGAAACGCGCCTACAATGAGATCAACGAATTTGAGAAAGAGCTGGCAGACTGGGGCGCAGTCATCATCAAATTCTGGGTTCAGATCGATAAGGATACGCAGCTGGCCCGCTTTACGGATCGCCAGAACACTCCGGAAAAACAGTGGAAAATTACAGACGAAGACTGGAGAAACCGCGAAAAATGGGATCAGTACGAAGTGGCAATCGATGAGATGATTCAGAAGACAAGTACCGTTTATGCGCCGTGGTACGTTCTGGAATCCAACGATAAGCGTTACGCCCGCATCAAGGCGCTTGAGATCGTCATCGCCTCGGTTGAAAAGGCATTGCAGCAGAAGAAAAATTGAGACGATCGAAAAAGGGTGCGCGACAGGGAGAAACGAAGTCGAATGGCTTGACAGTGCAGCAGAAATGAAGTATAATTACATCATAACACTGTGATATGTGGTATTTAAAACTACATAAGATCAGAACCATATCAGATCAGGCTCTTTGGAATTTGCTTCCCGATGAGACGAGGAGCCGGAAAAGAGGGATATTGATGAGCGATTATATTTTGACATGCTGTTCCACTGCCGATTTGCCGGAATCTTATTTTGTGGAGCGCGGCATTCCATATGTTTGCTTTACGTTTCATATGGATGGAAAAGAGTATCCGGATGATTTGGGAAAGTCAATCCCATTTGAGACATTTTATCAGAAGATTTCAGAAGGCGCAATGCCGGTTACGTCCCAGGTCAACGTGTCTTCCTATGAGTCCTTTTTTGAACCATTTTTGAGAGAGGGAAAAGACATCCTGCATCTTTCTTTCTCAAGCGGACTGTCCGGCTCGTATCAGTCGGCCTGCATCGCCAGAGAAAGTCTCCTGGAGCGATATCCGGAGCGCAGGATTGCCATCGTCGATACACTGGCCGCATCTTCTGGGTATGGTCTTTTGGTCGATGCGGCATACGAACAAAAGAAAGCGGGAGCTTCTCTTGCGCGGCTTTCTTCTTGGCTGGAACAACATAAGCTTGAACTTCACCATTGGTTTTTCTCCACCGATCTGACACATTTAAAAAGGGGAGGAAGGATCTCTGCGACGTCCGCCATGCTCGGGACCATCCTCAGCATTTGCCCGCTGATGAATGTGAACAGTGAGGGAAAGCTGATTCCCCGTGCCAAAATCCGCACCAAAAAGCGGGTGATAGAAGAAATGGTGAAGAAGATGGAGGAGCACGCAAAAGACGGAACGAATTACTCTGGAAAATGCTTCCTATGCCACTCCGCCTGTCTTTCCGATGCCAGGAAAGTGGCAGATCTTGTCGAAGCGAAATTTCCGCATCTCAACGGAAAACCTGAGATTTTTTCCATCGGTACCGTGATCGGATCGCATACAGGTCCTGGAACCGTGGCGCTGTTCTTCTGGGGAGATCAGCGCATCGACGAATAGAACAACCGACATGACCACAGAGGGAATTGGATCGGGGAAGTGCTTTTTCCCAATCCGATTCCCTCTGCGTTTGCTGCCATGGAAAAGAAATGGAAGCGGCAGTTTAGGAAGGTGCTCCAAGCCGACAGAAAGCATCTGGCGGAATCTTCGTTCCCTTTGCTTGACAGGAACTGTTCTCCCAGTTATAATGAATGACATGAATCCACACATTTTTATCAGAATAAAAGGGAAAGGAATTCTGCTATGAAAAAATGCCTGATCGTTGTAGATTATCAAAATGATTTTGTATCCGGCTCTCTTGGATTTGAGAAGGCAGCCGAGCTGGACCGCAACATTTCAAAAAAGATACAGCGCTATCGAGAAAACGGCGATGACATTGTCTTTACATTTGACACGCATGGTCCGGATTATCTGCAGTCCCGGGAAGGGCGTTATTTGCCCATTGAACACTGCATCGCGGGAACCTCGGGGCACGATCTGTATGGAGCCGTAGGACAGAGCCGCAGGCCGGAGGATCGCTGCTTTTTGAAGCCGACGTTTGGTTCCGATGCACTGTATGCGTACTTGAAAGACGTTTCGTATCAGAGCATTGAAATTGTGGGCGTTGTCAGCAATATTTGTGTCATCTCCAATGCTGTCCTGGCGAAAACGGCACAGCCGGAGACAAACATTCTGGTAGATGCCGGTTGCGTCGCATCGGCCGATGAGAGCCTGAATGATGCTGCGCTTCGCGTGATGGAAAGTATGCAGATTCTTGTGTATCGTGAAACAGAAAGGGAATGAAATGAAGGAAAGAAATCTTTCGATGCTTGTCGATTTTTATGAGCTGACGATGGGGAATGGGTATTTTCAGAGCGGATTGCGGGACAAGATTGTATATTTTGATGTCTTTTTTCGCACCATTCCGGACCGCGCCGGGTTTGCCATCGCGGCAGGTCTGGAGCAGATTGTGGAGTACATTGAAAATCTTCACTTCTCGGAGGAAGACATCGCTTATTTGAGAAGCAAGAACCTGTTCGAGGAAGCTTTTTTGGAGTATCTGAGAACATTTCGCTTCACCGGAGATATCTATGCAGTGCCGGAGGGAACGCCAGTCTTTCCAAATGAGCCGCTAATGACAATCAAGGCGCCGGCAATCGAGGCGCAGATGATTGAGACATATGTGCTGTTGGCAATCAACCATCAATCACTGATTGCGACGAAGGCAAACCGGATCGTCCGCGCCGCACAGGGGCGGACAGTTCTGGAATTTGGGTCCCGACGCGCGCAAGGGGCGGACGCCGCCGTTATTGGCGCAAGGGCCGCCTACATCGGCGGATGCAAAGGAACGGCGTGTACATTGACTGATATGCGCTACCATGTTCCGGCCGGGGGTACAATGGCGCACTCCTGGGTGCAGATGTTTGATTCCGAGTACGAGGCATTTGAAACCTACTGCAAACTGTACCCGCAGGGGGCGACGCTTCTGGTTGACACGTATGACACATTAAAGAGCGGTGTGCCAAATGCCATCCGGGCATTTCAAAACGTCCTTCTGCCGCAGGGAATTACGGATTGCGCCATCCGCCTGGACTCCGGCGACATCTCCTATCTGTCAAAGAGGGCAAGAAAAATGCTGGATCAGGCAGGGCTTACAAACTGCCGGATTGTCGCCTCAAACTCGCTCGATGAAAATCTGATCCGCGATCTGATGATGCAGGGGGCGCAGATTGATACTTTCGGAGTGGGAGAACGGCTGATTACCTCCAAGAGCACACCGGTATTTGGCGCGGTCTATAAACTGGTGGCAGTTGAGACCGATGCCGGTGAGATCATTCCAAAAATCAAAGTCAGCGAGAATACCGCAAAAATTACAAATCCTCATTTTAAGCGGCTGTTCCGCCTGTACGACAAAGAGAGCGGGAAAGCGTTGGCAGATGAGCTCTGCCTATACGATGAGCGCATCGATGCGTCAGAACCGCACACCATTTTTGATCCCAACGCGACGTGGAAGACGAAGACATTGACACAATTTACGGTTCGAGAGCTTCTTGTCCCGATCTATCAAAATGGCGTCTGTGCCTATTCCCTTCCGTCCCTCTCGGAGATTCAAAAATACTGTGCCGATCAGGTGGAAACGCTGTGGGATGAAGTAAAACGTTTTGAAAATCCGCACACGTATTATGTGGATCTCTCAAAAGCGCTCTGGGATGTCAAGCAAAAACTTCTAAAAGATGCGCGTCAGGGCAGATAGACAGTTTGCGCTTGTATCAGGCACAATCGGGCGGGAATACCTTATACAAACGGCAAGTTACGTTCAGGAATAAAAAATGGCGATATTTCCTTATTATTCCCGCTATATGACAACGCTCTTGTTCGAAAATCCGGGCGCGTATGCATTTGTGCGCGGCATTCCGGAGTATGCGTCCATTCAGGGAATGATTTTATTTTACGATACCGGAGACGGATCTATTGTGACAGCAGATTTAAAGGGGCTTCCCTCCTCCAAAACGATTGGCGGCAGCAGAATGTTTGGAATTCACATCCAGGAACACCATATGGGAGGCATTCCACCGATCCCACCTCTTTTGGAAAACAGGGGGACGGCATGGGAGGCATTCTACACAGAACGGTTTCGAATCTGGGAGATCCTCGGAAAAACCATTGTGCTACACGACGGAGGGGATGACTTCATGTCTTTCCCATCCAGTGTTTTGGCGCCGGGCGCCAAAATCGGATGCGGTGTGATCCGGCGCTCACAATCCGTGTGAACGGGGCTTTGCGGAGGGGCAGGTGCAAAAGCGGCGGCGAGTGGAGTCAGC
>CASGAH010000053.1 GCA_949299375.1 uncultured Eubacteriales bacterium
CGAATCTGAGAAACAGATATGAAGTGAATTACTCCAAGTATCTGAAATCATCTCATAAATCGCAGAAGCTTTCAACCCGCCATGTTATTGAGCGGTTACTTTATAACGCAGTTAATGAAGTTCCCCAAAAGAAAAAGACTGTTTGGTTAAAATGGGGCGCTATGGCAGCCTGCCTGTGCCTTGTGGTTGTGGTAGCAGTAACTCTTTTCCTGCAAAATGAGGTTATCCCTCCTACGGATGTAACTCCGTCTATTAGCGGGAATGTTAGCACACCGTCAGATGATGAAAATGATGTTTTGGATGTGATATATGTACATGATATATCACAAGATTTTACAGGAGAGTTTGCGGCCGATATGTATCGTCCTGAAGGTTTCAGCGACAATATAGGTTCTGTCCTTGCAATCAAAATAAGCATGGCTGAAGATGTTGATTGTAAGTTCCCCGTTATAGTTGACCTTCCGGACGAGGTTACATTAAAGCAATTGGTTGATAGTGTCAACGAAAAAAATGAACAAGCAAATGCTATCAATACTATGAACGCTATGGCTGTTGATACCGGCGAGGGTATATTGAGAGATAAATACTACTTTACACTATTTGCTACGCAGATTTTTTCACTAGCTAATAGTGGAGCTCGTTGTTACTATGTTGGTTCTGGGCAAGGCGACTACCGAGATCAGAATTGGGATACTAAAGAGGGAATTAATACATATTGTGAAATACACGGAGATATGTATGTGATGGATAATGCTAAAAATAAATTTTCGCATTATCCTGATATAACAATAATAGACTAAGCGAATAACCCATCGGCAGAATGGAGGTGGCGTATTGGGTAAAAGAAAAGTGGGTGCTATGCCCGATCTGCAACAACAAAATCCGGATTAAGGTGCGCCCCGATACGGTGCTTGAAATACGATGTGCCGACCGCTTTTACCGTTCGCGGAAAAACGGTCATTGTGGAAAGCGAGCAGTTAGCAGCCGCGCTTTTGCGTCTGCCGGAAAAGTGGCGAGAAGTGCTGTTTTTGTGGTACTACCTCGGTTACAGTGATGTGGAAATTGGAAAGCTGTTCGGAGTTTGCAGAAGCACAATCTTCCACAGACGGAAAAGGGCATTACATTTCACACGAAAAGAAATAGAAGAATGGTGATGGCAGATGACAGAAAGGGATAGAAGAAATACTGTAGAATAGGAACAGTTGGAGGAGCACAGTGGTGAATGTATCGTTTGCAAATACGCAGAACACAATCACCGACACTTTTATCAACATGATTGCTTCCATGTGACAGCGCAAAAGATTGCTGCAAATGAGAAGGGCGATCTTGATAATTTGGGTATTGAAAAAACATAAATTTTGTCCTATAATGACACAATCGATAGGCGTGTCGTGAAAGTCCCGAGGCGGAATGCTTCGCAGGTTCAGCAGAATGCTTTCCAGTTTCCGTATAAAATTCCTTTGTTTACAGATACTACTTTCATCCGGGGGAGATTCGCCCGGAGGGGAATCTACCCTGGATGAAGCGTCTTTCTGTGAATTTGAAAAATGGAGGATTTGATAGATGAAGGCAACAGGAATTGTGAGAAGAATCGATGATTTGGGAAGAGTCGTCATCCCAAAGGAAATTCGCCGTACAATGCGGCTTCAGGAAGGCACGCCTCTGGAAATCTTTACAGATCGCGAAGGCGGAATTATATTTAAGAAGTACTCTCCGATGGCGGAGATGGGAAGTTTTGCAAAACAGTATGCGGAGGCATTGGCGCAGACGCTGGGACAGACGGTATGCATTTTTGATCGGGACCAGATCATTGCGGCATCCGGAACCCAAAGAAGAGAGTACGTGGGAAAACCAATCAGCAAAGAAGTGGAGACGGTCATCCATCACCGGGAGTCGATGCAGGTGATGGAGGGAGGAAAACGTACCGTGCCGCTTTTTTTGGGAGATGAGGGAAGATACGAGGCTCAGATTGTGTACCCTGTCATCAGCGAGGGGGATGCAATCGGCGCGGTGGCGCTGGTCAGCCGGGAAGAAAGGGCAAAATTTTCGGATTCGGAGCAGAAGGCAGTTCTCTGTGCCGTCTCTTTTTTGGGGCGTCAGATGGAGGGATAAGGCATCGATGTGAGCGCTGCGCCGGAAGAGGAAGCAAAGACGAGCCGAGGGATTGTCCGAAAGGAGGTTTAGGCGGGTGAATAAGAGGGAATTGGTCTCGGCGGTTGCGCAGGACACCGGGATGCGCAAAAAAGAGATCGAAGAGGTTGTCTCATCGATTTTTCAGGTTATAAGAGAAGAGCTGAAAGCCGGGGGTAAGGTTCAGATTGTAGGCTTTGGCACATTTGATGTGATGGAACGCTGCGCCAGAACGGGAAGAAATCCTTCCAGCGGGGAGAGGCTGGAAATCGAGGCATTTAAAAATCCAAGGTTTAAAGCCAGCCGGGCGTTTAAAGAAATGCTCAACGAATCGGCGTCTTTTCCGGAAGACAAAGAAGAAAGATACAAAGAAGAAAGGGGGAAAATTTCGGATGAGATTGGATAAGTATTTAAAAGTTTCCCGTCTGATGAAGAGAAGAACGGTAGCCAATGAGGCATGTGATGCCGGAAGGGTGAGCATCAACGGAAAACAGGCAAAGGCATCTTCGGAAGTTAAGATCGGAGATCAGATCTCCATCGCCTTTGGGACGCGAACGGTTACGGTGAAAGTGCTGAAAATCGAGGAGACGACAAAGAAGGAAGACGCCAAAGATCTGTTTGAATATCTGTAGAAATAAGCGCGCTTTGGCGCCGGATTTGCCGCTCTTTTGGTATAAGCGGAATCACTCTCTCATAAAATGAGGAGAAGAGAAGATGGCCAGGAGCATTTCATGGACGAGAAAACAGAAAAAAACCATCGCGTGGTCATGGAGAACCGCCAAAAAAGCCAGTTTACCGGAATCCGGGAAGTGATTTCCTTTGACGAGAAAGAAGTTCTTCTGGAAACAAGCCATGGAATACTGACGGTGAGGGGAGAGGCACTCCATGTGAGCCGCCTGACGGTGGAAAAAGGAGAGCTGGACCTGGACGGTAAAATTCATTCGTTTGTCTACCAGGAGACGGATGCGTACCGCAAGCCTGGGGAATCGCTGTTTCGGAGACTTCTGCGGTAATGGGGCAGGTCATTCAGGAGCAGGTCCGCTTCTTTTTTCTGGCGATTGGGGCGGGGCTTTTCCTTCGAGGATGCTATGACGGCTTCCTTTTGCTGCGCCGGATTTTGAGACATTCTTCTTTCTGGATCGGCGCAGAGGACTTTGTGTACTGGATTGGCTGCGGCTTGTCCGTGTTTTCCTTGTTGTACCGGGAAAACGATGGAGAGGTGCGGGGGTTTGTGCTGGCTGGCGTATTTGCCGGAATGGTGGTTTACCATTGCGGCCCTTCCCGGTTTGTCGTGGAGGCAGGCGATCGGATTTGGAGGATTTTTCAGAGGATTGTAACCGCTGTGTTTCATTTTTTTGGGAAACCTGTCCGGATTGTGACGAAATTTTGGAAAAAGTTCTTGCAAAAAGCAACAAAATGTTTTAAGCTAAAAATATCAAACGGCAAAAAAAGACGGATGGACCGGAGGGCACAGATATATGGAAACAAAAATCAAATCCCCAAAAAGAAAAAATCAAAACGCAGGCGTGTCGGCAAGAAAGTCGGGAAAAAGACCTCTGGTGCTGGCCATTCTGGCATTGACCATCGTGGCAGCGGCGACAAAGGTGAGAGGCACCGTCCTGAGAGAAAAAGAAATCGCAAATAACATAAAAATAGAGCAGATCAAAGATGGCATAGCGCAGGAAGAAGAGCGCAAACAGGAGCTGGAAGAATACGAGGACTACATAACAAGCAAAGAATTCATCATTGAAACGGCCAGAGAAAAACTGGGCCTTGTCTTTGAAAACGAAATTCTCTTCCAGCCGAAAGAAGAGTGAAACACGATATGTGAAACACAATATGTGAACACAATATGTGAAACACGATATGTGAAACACAATATGTGAAACATGATATGAGAAACATAGTATGTGGCGATGCCGTCAATTTCTGTCAATCATTTTTTGAAACCGCTCCCCTCCTTTGACAAACATTTTTTCTTTCCTGTGCTACAATGGGAAACGCGATGTTTGCAGAAGGAGGGGTTTGTCGTGAAAAGAGAAAAATGGGTGAGACGGGGACAAACGGCACTGGCGGCAGCGGCAGTTGGGGTTCTTGTGGCGGAGACGATGGCCAGCGGAGAAAAGGCGTATTTTCTCGTGGAAGTATTGATGCTGTTCTCTATTTTGTTTCTGGCCTATCGATATGGAGCGGGAACCGGGGCGGTGGCAGGGACGCTTTGGGGAATCACACTGACGCTCTGGAAGAGAGATCTTGGAGAGCTTGGAATTCTGACGATGATGGGAACGATGGCGGGACTTTTTGCCCGTCTGGGACGTTTCGCCTCGATGACCGCTTATGCGGCGGGAGCGGTGGGGGTTGGCGTGCTGTACGCACCGGACGCAATCGGAGCGCTGCTTCCGGCGATGATGGCGGGAATGATTTTGTTTTTGGTTATTCCTTCAAATTTTTTATTGCCCCGTCAGGAGGAAGTGCAGGAGGAAGTGCAGCGGCAGGACGCAGAGGGCGTTCTCGGGATGCGGATCCAGAATCTTGCAGACTGCTATGAGGAGCTTGCCCGTGCCTTTGAGAGCCGAAAACCGTATTGCGATGCGATGGGGGAGGAAGGCAGGTGGCGCAGCCGGTACATGGAGAGTCGCCTGATGATGGAGGAGCAGTACAGTCAGCTCTCCTCCATGATGAGAGAATTCCGCCAGGAACTGCAAAAGACGGAAGATGTGACGGGAGAGGTAAGAGAAAAGCTGAAGGGGACATTGAAAGCCAACCATCTGGATGCCAGGCGGATTTTGATGGTGGAAGGGGAGGACCGGAAGCGGGAAGCTGTGCTGACGCTCTGCACAGAGAATGGGACATGCGTGACTGCGCGAAAAGTCGGGGAGATTATGGCGGAAGCGCTTTCCTATAAATGGAGACCCGCAGAAGGATGCCGGCCGGTTGTAACCGGGCAGACAACGGTGCTGCGCCTGGAGGAGGAGCCGGCATACATGATGCTTCACGGTGCAGCCCGCGTCACAAAAGATACGGAGGAAATCTCCGGGGACAATTTTTCCTTTTTGATGCTTCCGAGAGGGAAAGTGCTGATGGCGCTGTGCGACGGGATGGGATCGGGCTGCGGTGCGTTTGAGGAGAGCCGAAGAGCGATTGAGCTGACGGAAAAAATGTCAGAGGCGGGATTTCCGCCGGAGATGATTTTGCGGATGGTACACAGCGCACTTTTGATGCAGGAGGAGGAGCTTCATCCGATGACGATGGATATGGCGCTGATTGATCAATATACCGGCATGTGCGATTGTACCAAGTCCGGCAGCGCGGTGACACTCATCAAAAGAGGAGATTCGGTGGAGATTCTTCGCAGCGAGTCGCTTCCGGTCGGCTATCTCCCGGAAATTCATCCGCAGCAGAGTGTGCGAAAATTATATGACGGAGATTTTATCATTATGGTGACTGACGGGGTCGTGGAAGCCTTTCCGGGAGACGAGAAGGAAGAGGAGCTGGCCTCCTTTTGCAGCCGGATGAAAGTGTCCAGCCCGAAAGATATGGCAAATAAATTGCTGATTTATGCCCTGGCGCAGCAGCAGGGGGAGGCAAAAGACGACATGACCGTTTTGGCTGCGGGGATCTGGAAACGATAAACTTTGTGCGGGATTTTTGCGCCCGCCGGAGACGAAAAGAGGGGTGGCAAATGAGAGCACAGGTAGAAGCGTATATGAGAGAACATCAAATGCTGGACGGAGCGGATTGTGTGATCGCGGGAGTTTCCGGCGGAGCGGATTCGGTATGCCTTTTGTGGATTTTAAAAGAATTGGAGAAAAGGTGGGGATTTTCCCTGACGGCGGTTCATGTTCACCATGGAATCCGGGGAGAAGAGGCGGATGAGGACGAGGCATATGTGCAGAGTTTGTGCAGACAGTGGGGGATTTCCTGCCGATGCATTCATGTGGATGTGCCTCATCTTGCCAGACAGGAAAATATGACGCTGGAAGAGGCGGGCCGCAAGGCCCGCTATGATGCGTTTGAGGCGGCGGAAGCGCAGTCTGGCAGCGCGCGCATTGCGGTGGCACATCATAGAGACGACAACATCGAGACCATTCTCATGAACCTGTTTCGGGGAAGCGGACTGAAAGGAATTTCGGGGATGGAGCCGATGCGCGGCAATGTGATCCGCCCGCTCCTTTGCGTCAGAAGAAGCCAGATCGAGGCATTTTTGCGCCAGGAAGGGATTGCCTGGCGCACCGACAGCACAAACTTGCAGACAGAGTATACAAGAAATAAAATCCGCCATACCTTTTTGCCGATGCTGGAAGAGGCATTTCCATCCGCGGGGGAACATCTTTTGCGGACGGCACAGCTTGCCGGGGAGGCAGGCCGGTGGATTGCCGGGGAGGCTTGTACGTTTCTGGAAAAAAACAGCGCGCCATGTGAGTCGGGCATTCAAATTGACAGAGCTGCCCTTCAAGAGCAGCATCCTGCCCTTCAAAAAGAAATTGTGCGCCAGGCGCTCGTCAAGTCCGGCGTCGGTCTCAAAGACATTTCGGGACGCCACATCGAAGAGATCTGTCTTTTGGCGGGAAAGGGCGTCGGAAAGTCGGTTTCCCTCCCGGGAAAATGCGAGGCCAAAAACGGATATGAGACGATGCGCCTTGGCATCCGGCAGGAGAAAAGAAGCGCAAAATGCGAAAGTTTTCGGATGGAAGTGCGGCAGTTCCCTTATAAAAAAACTGTAAAATTTCCGGAAAACCGGTATACGAAATGGTTTGACTATGATACAATAACAGATACGATTGTGCTTCGCACCCGAAAAACCGGAGATCGGATTCAGGTTCACCCGAATGGAAGCAAAAAACTGAAAGACTATATGATTGACGTTAAAATCCCGAGAGAACAAAGAGATCAGATTCCAATTGTGGCAGCGGGAAATCAGGTTTTGTGGGTGGTGGGTTATCGAATCAGTGAAGCGTTTCAGGTGAAAAGCGGTACGAAACAGATCATACAGATTACACTGATTTCTGAGAATCAGGAAGAAAAGGGAGGTCTTAACGATGGCAGATCAGATCCGTGTGCTGGTATCGGAGGAGGAAGTGGAAGCCAAGGTGAAGGAGCTGGGTGAACAGATCAGCAAAGATTACGAGGGAAAACAGATCCACATCATTTGTATTTTAAAGGGAGGCGTATTTTTTGCCTGTGAATTGGCAAAAAGAATCACCGTTCCGGTCTCGATGGATTTTATGGCAGTATCCAGTTACGGCTCTTCCCAGCAGTCAAGCGGAATTGTACGTATTGTAAAGGATTTGGATGAACCTCTGGAAGGAAAAGATGTTCTGATCGTGGAGGACATCATCGATTCCGGAAGAACGCTGCATCACCTGTGCAAAATTCTAGAGCAGAGAAAACCGGCAAGCATTCATCTTTGTACGCTTCTGGACAAACCGGAGCGGAGGGTGCGCAAGGAAGTGACGGTAGACTACCGGGGATTTGTCATTCCGGATGAATTTGTTGTCGGGTATGGTCTGGATTATGACCAGAAATACCGGAACCTTCCGTTTATCGGTGTGTTGGAACCGGAAGAAGAATAGGAGGCATATTTTGAGAAGGCAGGGAAGAGGGATGGGCTTTCTTCTGATGCTGATGTTTGTTATTTTGCTCGTGTCGTATTGGATGCAGTTTGGCTCCAATCGGGATTCGATCGATTATAGCGAGTATCGGACGGAAGTCACCAGCGGAAACATTGCATCCGCTGTAATCGTGCAAAACAAAGAGACGCCGACAGGCAGGATTTATTTGAGATACCCAGATGAGAGTCAAAAAGAACTGTTCGTATCGGACATCAATGAAGAAAAAGAATTTCTCATGGAAAATGAGGTCAAAGTGGAATTCACGGATGTTCAGAGAGACGGCATCTTTCTCACCGTCGTATTTCCCATTCTTCTTGTGGTAACCATATGTGTGATTATGTTTTTCGTTATGAGCTATCGCGTCTCACAGGGCGGAAACGGCAATGCGATGATGAATTTCGGAAAGAGCCGTGCCCGTCTCGCGGCAGATGTGAAAAACATCAGCTTCAAAAACGTTGCAGGACTGCAGGAAGAAAAAGAAGACCTGGAAGAAGTGGTAGACTTTTTGAAGAATCCGGGAAAATATCTGAGACTGGGTGCGCGCATCCCAAAGGGAATTCTGCTTGTGGGACCGCCCGGAACCGGGAAAACGCTGCTGGCCAAAGCCGTCGCCGGAGAGGCGGGCGTTCCCTTTTTCAGCATTTCCGGATCCGATTTTGTGGAAATGTTCGTAGGCGTTGGCGCCTCGCGTGTCCGGGATCTGTTTGAGCAGGCCAAGCGCAACGCCCCCTGCATTGTCTTCATCGATGAGATTGATGCGGTTGCCCGTCAGAGGGGGACCGGCATGGGCGGCGGACACGATGAGCGCGAGCAGACGCTCAACCAGCTGCTTGTGGAAATGGATGGATTTAGCGTCAATGAGGGAATCATTGTGCTGGCGGCGACAAACCGGGTTGACATCCTAGATCCCGCCATTCTCCGCCCGGGGCGTTTTGACCGGAGAATCGGAGTTGGACGGCCGGATGTCCGGGGAAGAGAGGAAATTCTGCAGGTACACGCCAAAAACAAGCCGTTGGCGGACGATGTCAATATGAAACAAGTGGCGCAGACAACGGCAGGGTTTACCGGGGCGGATCTGGAAAATCTGATGAATGAGGCAGCAATTCTGGCGGCAAAGCAAAACAAGATGTTTGTCTCGCAGCAGGACATCAACCAGGCATTTATTAAGGTCGGAATCGGGGCGGAAAAGCGTTCCAGAGTCGTCTCAGAAAAAGAGCGCCGGATTACCGCTTATCACGAGGCGGGACATGCGATTTTATTCCATCTGCTCCCGGATGTGGGACCGGTGCACACCATTTCGATCATACCGACCGGAATGGGGGCGGCTGGATATACAATGCCGCTGCCGGAAAAAGACGAAATGTTTAACACAAGAGGCCGGATGATTCAGGACATCATTGTAGATCTTGGAGGGCGTGTGGCGGAAGAGCTGATCTTTGACGACATTACAACCGGCGCCTCCCAGGACATCGAGCAGGCGACATCCATTGCCCGCGCAATGGTGACAAAGTACGGAATGTCATCCCGGCTTGGGCTGATTCACTACGACAGCGATCAGCAGGAAGTGTTCATCGGAAGAGATCTGGCACACACCCGTTCATACAGCGAAGGGGTTGCCGAGGCCATCGATCAGGAGGTCAAGGCGATCATCGACGAATGCTACGCCAAGGCAAAAGAGATGATCTCAAAACACGAGTATGTGCTGCACGCCTGCGCGGAGGCGCTTCTGAAAAAAGAAAAGATCGGAAGAGAAGAATTCGAGGCGATGTTTTAAGAAATTGAGGCGGGAATTCTCGGTTGCTTGTACCCGAGTCGTTCACAAGCAAAGCGGGGAATGTGCGTTTCCTCGCGTAACGATCATCCCGGGCACTTACGGATGCCGACAGCACCTTTGGGGGCTGCCGGCATCTGTTTTTGTATAATCTCTCCTACTTTTCTTTCGTTTTTTTGTGATTTTTATGGATTTTTTGTTGGCTTTTTATGAAGTACTTTACGAATGCCCGCATCGACGGTATAATAAAAAAATAGGTGATTTTAGGACGCGTGAAGCATGGCGTCGTGCCGGAAAAACAATTCTGTCTGTGGTATCCTCTACTTGCTCCCGTACCCTGTCTGTCAGCAATTGTTTTTTTGTGGCTCTGGCGTATGGGAAAAAGCGTTTTTTTGCAATTGCCGACTTAGGAGAAAGACAGAATGCAGAAAGGATAATGACAATGGAATGGCAGAAAGAGCAAGCGCAGTATGATCGGAAAAATAAGAATGAGTCGCTTAATTCAATTCGTTAGGCTGTTCCTTGGATTGGGCAAATAATGAGAACAAATTTCAGCTTGGACAGAAATGCATTGTTCTGCGATGAGACTGCTTCCTATCGCATTCCTGCGGAACCGAAGCCTTACTCCAAAGTGACACTGCGGTTTCGTACAGGAAGGAACAATGCCGACTACGTGTATGTGATTTTCGATCAGGTAGAACAAAAGATGAAGAAAGTAAACAGCATCGGCCTGTTTGACTATTACGAGACAGAGATCTTTGTGGAAGATGACCAGATGTGTTATTACTTTGAAGCGGGAAAGGGAAGAGAATCGACATTTTATGATAAATCCGGATGTACGAAGCGGTCAGAACCGTGGTTTCAGTTTAAGATAACGCCTGGCTTTTTTACACCGGAATGGGCAAAGGGCGCCGTCATGTACCAGATTTATGTGGATCGCTTCTGCAACGGGGATCCCTCCAACGACGTCCTAGATGATGAATATTCCTACGTGGGAGGTCACTCGGTTCAGGTAAAAGACTGGAACAAATATCCCGATTCGCTGGATGTCCGATGTTTTTACGGGGGAGATTTGGAAGGGGTCCGTCAGAAGTTGGATTATCTAAAAACACTTGGAGTGGAGGTAATCTATTTTAATCCGCTTTTCGTGTCCCCGTCCAACCACAAATATGACATTCAGGACTATGATTATATCGATCCGCATCTGACCGTGATTCCGCTTGACGAGGGAACACTTCTGGAGGCGGACTGTTATGAGAACGCGAAGGCAGACCGATACATTCGCCGTGTGACATCAAAAGAGAATCTGGCTGCAAGCAACGAATATTTTGCAAAGCTGGTGCAGGAAATTCACCGCAGAGGGATGCGGGTTATTCTGGACGGCGTATTCAACCACTGCGGCTCCTTTAACAAGTGGATGGACCGGGAAGGAATCTATGCGAGAAAAGACGGGTATGCGCCCGGGGCATATCAAAGCAAAGACAGCCCGTACCGGAATTTCTTCCGCTTCTATGAGAACAAAGGAGCGGGCGGCGACAGATACGATGGATGGTGGGGATTTGATACACTGCCGAAACTCAACTATGAGGGCTCTAGGGAACTGTATGACTATATTCTCAACGTAGGCCGCAAATGGGTGTCAGCGCCCTATGAGGCTGACGGGTGGCGTCTGGATGTAGCGGCTGATTTGGGATATAGTGCGGGATTCAATCATCAATTCTGGAGAGACTTTCGCGATGCCGTCAAAGGCGCAAATCCGGAAAGCATCATCCTGGCGGAACACTACGGCGATCCGAGTTCCTGGATTCAGGGTGACCAATGGGACACCGTCATGAATTACGATGCGTTTATGGATCCGGTCACCTGGTTTTTAACCGGAATGGAAAAGCACAGCGATGAATACAACGGATATCTCGAAGGGAATGGGAAGTGGTTTTTCGAAACGATGATCAACAAAATGAGCAAATTTCAGAGGTCATCGCTTGATACGGCCATGAACGAATTGTCCAATCACGACCACGCCCGGTTCTTGACACGCACAAACCGCAAAGTTGGACGGATTGGCAGATGTTCTCCGGAATCGGCTGGGGAAGGAATCGACAAAGGAATCATGCGGGAGGCAGTCGTAATGCAGATGACCTGGCCGGGAGCGCCGACCATCTACTACGGAGACGAGGTTGGGCAGGTCGGATGGACGGACCCTGACAACCGGAGGACATTTCCTTGGGGGAGAGAGGACTGGGAAATGTATGAATTCCATCGATACGCCATCCAGATTCACAAAAAATATTCTTGTTTCCGGTCGGGCTCGTTGAAGCCATTGATGTATGATTACCGGCTTGTCGTCTACGGGCGCTTTGACAGCAATGGAAAAGCGGTGGTGATTGTCAACAACAATGAGAATCCGCTCACGCTGAATGTCCCCGTCTGGGAGGCAGAAGTTCCGGCAAACTCGTCAATGAACCGCGTTCTGCAGACAACAAGACAAGGCTACAACGTAGGTGTGCAGGAAATGCCGGTTGTGCAGGGAGTTCTCTACATTACCGTTCCTCCGGTATCGGCCACCGTACTCGTCTGCGAACAGGTCGATCAGGACAGCGGACAGCTGGATCTGCCGGATCTGTCCGGAAAAATTCCGCATCTGTCCTTCTTCCTGTGACAGTTGGCAGAAGCGGCGGATCGCGCAAAAAAAGTGAAAAAAAATAAAAAAGTACTTGCAATTTCATTGGAAGTGTGATACGATAACCTCGTTCCAAATGTGGATGGTTTCCCGAGTGGCCAAAGGGGACAGACTGTAAATCTGCTGTCATCGACTTCGGTGGTTCGAATCCACCACCATCCAGTCTCTGTCGCTTTACGGGGTGTGGCTCAGCTTGGCTAGAGCGCCTGGTTTGGGACCAGGAGGTCGCAGGTTCAAATCCTGTCACCCCGATATTTATGCGGGTGTAGTTCAATGGTAGAACACTAGCCTTCCAAGCTAGATACGTGGGTTCGATTCCCATCACCCGCTTCTGTTGAGCAGTCAGTTGTTTTTTGAATTGCAGAAACAATTGAAATGAATAAAAAAATTAAAAAAACAGCTTGACAGAACAGAAAAAAGATGATACAATGCATTTGTTCAACGGAATACAGCGTTAAACATAGCAAATGCGCGAGTGGCTCAGTGGTGGAGCATCACCTTGCCAAGGTGAGGGCCGCGGGTTCGAGTCCCGTCTCGCGCTCTCAAAATATGAAAATAAGTCAAGAAAAGCCGTCCATTGGACGGCTTTTTGATGATATTCGCTCCAAAAAGAAAAAAGCTCCGTCTAAATCTTGGTGCACATTTGGCGCACACTGGGAGTATTGATCGCCAACACGAGGTTACGACTTTGACACATCCACTGAAATAGCAGAAAACGCCTCCGAGCCGATTGCGGTTCGGAGGCGTTGCTGTTTTTAAAGAGTCATTTGACATCGAAAGAGCTATTTGACATGGATCTGCTGGTTGGTATAAAGCTCGTTGGTCATGATTTCCGGGCTGCTGCCGATAAAAGCCATTGCCGCTTCCTCGTCGCCTTGAAGCTGCCACATAAACCATGCGGTCATATAGCCGTCTGCAAAGCTGAGCATATCGCCGTGATCGGCATTTGTTCGCCGTGCGATAACCTTTGTTATGGTATCGGGAACAGCGTCATAGATTTCCTGAAGTTGTGTACCTGATACTACAAGGTTCTCGTCACCGTTGCCTGTGCTTGACACCTCAGAAAAAATCTGATATTATTTTATGTAACAACTGTAACATAAAACGGGGCGGGAATCAAGAGGGCCGAATCGAAATATGACAAACAGGAGGAAAATGCATCATGAAAGTTAAGCGTGTCGCATTGGTAAGTGAATATATAACAGATGCTCTTCTTATGCGGATGCGAAAGAAGGATTATAAGGACATTTCCATTACCGAGATCTGTGAAAAAGCCGGTGTGACGAGGATGTCTTTTTACCGCAATTTTGAAAGCAAGGAGGATATCCTGAAGAAATGGCTTACCACGATAACGGATGAGTTCCTTGCGGCATCCGGTATTAGCTATAAGAATGACAAGAACAGGGACTACTTCGTAACGCTGTTTACGCATCTAAAAAAACATAGAGAGATCTGCATGGCGATGTACAAAGCCGGTTTGATTTATCTTGTGAAGGACCAATTTGACCGGGTATTTCTAAGCGTTTATCAAGGCGAATATGATGCGTACAAGTCCTATTTCATTGCCGGCGGAATCTATAATGTGTTTCTTCTCTGGCTTATAAACGGATGCAGAGAGACACCGGAAGAGCTGTCTGAACGAATGGAAAATATGCTCATAAAATAAAAACGCCTCCGAGCAGAAGTGCTTCAGAGGCGCTGCATGTGTGAAAAAAGAAGGGGAAAAGGTTTTGCGTTGACAGGGATACCTCGTTCCGATATAATGATGGCAAGGGGTCAAAAGAGATTTTGACATGATCACGATGGCGGAGGGAAACTATGAATATATTTGATATTATCGGCCCTGTCATGGTCGGTCCATCCAGTTCCCATACAGCCGGAGCGGTGCGGATTGGATATATCTCCAGGAGGCTGATGAACGGCAAAATTGTGGAGGCGAACATTGGACTTCACGGATCGTTTGATCTGACCGGAAGAGGGCATGGGACAGACCGGGCGCTTGTGGCAGGTCTTCTTGGGATGCAGCCGGACGACATTCGGATTCCGAACAGCCTCTCCATTGCTGCGGAGAAGGGGCTGAAAGTATCCTTTTTCAGTGTTGATCTTGGGGATGTCCATCCAAACTCTGTTGTGCTAAAGCTTGTCGGACCGAAAAACCGAAAGTTAGAAGTGCTGGCCTGTTCCATCGGCGGAGGAAGAATTCATATCTCCAAGATTGACGGGCTCAGCGCCAATTTCAGCGGGGATTATCCGACGCTTGTTGTACACAATCAGGACGAGCCGGGGCATGTGGCGGAAGTGACGTCAATGCTGGCACACAAGTGCGTAAACATTGCGACGATGCAGCTGTTTCGAAAAGAGCGTGCGGGGAGCGCTGTTATGGTCATCGAGTGTGATCAGGAAATTCCGGCGGAATCTATCCGCTGGCTGGAGCATCTGGACGGCGTCAGCAAAGTAACGTATTTGAGTCTTCAGGATCCGGTGGATCCGCAGTCCGGGGAGGAGAGCGGAAAGGACAGCGGTGCAAGAAGCTCTCTGGCAGAAAGGAGTTTTCTATGAGCTACCAGTCTTTGGAGGAAATTGTGAAGGCGGCCAAAACGGGCGGAGTCACCTTCTGGGAAACGATTTTGATGGAGGATATGAAGAACCGCCAGGTTGGAAGCCGGGAATCCGTGGCACAGATGAGGACGATGTATCGGGTGATGAAGGAAGCAGATGCGTCATATGAGAGACGGAAACGCTCATCCAGTCTTCTTGTCGGGGGCGATGGAGGACGAATAGAGCGAGCCAGGCAAAAGGGAATGTTGCTCAGCGGTGATTTTATTGCACAGGTGATGGAAAAGGCGGTGAAAATGGCGGAATCCAACGCCTGTATGAAACGGATCGTGGCTGCTCCGACAGCGGGCTCCTGCGGCGTGCTTCCGGCGGTTCTTTTGACATATGAAAAACAATTTTCAGAGAGAGAGAACCGGATGATTGAGGCGATGTATGTGGCGGCAGGAATCGGAGAAGTCATTGCCGCCAGAGCCTCGATTTCGGGGGCGGAGGGCGGATGCCAGGCAGAGATCGGATCGGCCAGCGCGATGGCGGCCGGAGCGCTTGTCTATTTAAGAGGAGGGGATGACAAAACCATTTGCCACGCCGTGGCGATCGCCCTGAAAAACCTGCTTGGCCTTGCCTGTGACCCTGTGGCCGGATTGGTAGAAGTTCCGTGCGTGAAGCGAAATGTAGTTGGAGCGGTCAATGCGGTTACGTCCTGTGATATGGCGATGGCGGGAGTCAAAAGCGTCATCCCGGCAGACGAAGTCATCGATGCCATGCGTCAGATTGGGCGCGCGATGCCGGAATCTGTCCGGGAAACTGCGGAGGGCGGACTCGCCGCAACCGCGACCGGGATTCGCATAAAAAAAGAGATTCAGCAAAAACATCAGGAAGAGCTAGAAAAAATCGAATCGGCGGCAAACCCGTCCTAACCGGATGCCGGAAGGGAACCGTTCAAAAAAAGATCCGGAAAGGCAAGTTTTGCTTTTCATTTTTCGAATTGTTTGCTATAATGGATGCGGCTGGAATTGCGATTCCCGGTGCAGCGTCCTGCGGGCGTTTGGCACGCCGGAGAAGGTCGCATCCGAATTTGAAATAAAGGGGTTCTAGGGACAGAGAATACAGAAGAAGTAAGCGCTGTACTGTAGAAATTACCAAAAGGAGGAAAACTATGGAACCTTGGCAGATTGTACTGCTTGTAGTATGTGTGGTATTGGCTGCATTTTTGGCGTTCGCTTATTTTTATGGGCGAAAACTTCAAAAGCGGCAGGTGGAACAGCAGGAGCAGCTAAAGGCGATGGAGCAGATCCTATCCGCGCTGATCATCGACAAAAAAATACTTCCCTTGAAGGATGCCGGATTGCCGGAAGTTGTGATACAGCAGACGCCAAAATATTTGCGCCGTTCAAAGCTTCCCGTCGTCAAGGCCAAAATCGGTCCGAGAGTGATGAATCTGATCGCCGACCGGTCGGTATATGACATCCTTCCGCTGAAAAAAGAATGCAAAATTTCGCTCAGTGGGATATACATTACGGGGCTGAAGAGTGTTCGCGGAGGAAACGTTCCGCCGGCTCCCAAAAAGAAAACAATGAAAGACAAAATTAAATCGGTCTTTTCCAGAAAGAAAGACGGTTCGAAGCAGGAAGACAATTCAAAAAAGAAAGGCAATTCAAAATAGAATAAAATTAAAAAAGATCGGGCAGGGAATGCCAAAAATGCTTCCCTGCCCGATCTTTATTTTCGCATCCAATTGCGGTCTGTGCGGAATCGGACGGAATTAGGAAAATAAAGCGTGGAAAAAGTCGACAAACCAGAATCGGACGCGGAGCGGATGCGGTTTTTCCGGTTCCGGATCGGAGGAGTCGTCCGCCTGGATTGTCTCCCAGGCCTCGTCAGAGAGCACGGAATGAAGCGTCTCCTCGGATTTTTGGGGGACGGGAGCGGTGCAAAGATCGCTCAGACAGAGCGGCGGATAGAGAACACACCACCAGTTTGCGCCTTCCCCGGATTCCAGGACAATCAAAAGCGCATCGTAAACTCCGGCGGGAAAGACAAGATTTCCATACAGTTTGACAGGGAAATAGCGTTTGTCCAAAGAGAGAGAGACGCGCTGCGTGCAGCCGATGGAGTCGAGAAATTGCCGCAGCTCGTCCTGCAAAACAGGGAGATTTTCCTTGATTTTTGCCATCGCCTCCTCTTTGCAGGAGCAAAATTCGAGAAGCTCTCCGAGGAGAGAGACAGCCTTTTCCTTGACTTGAAGCTTTGTGTGCTGGTCGCCCGGCCGGTCGCTGGCGGCAACGACATGGAGGCGCAAAAGTTTGCGGGCAAGTTCCTCCTGGACATCGGAAGTATCCGATTCAAAGTCGGCGCGCATCCTTTCTCCAGAGGAAACCGTCAGAATCGCCTCCAGAGAGGAATACGGCAAAATCCGGCTCCAGGGCCAGGAAAAAAATTGAAACAGGACAAAAGGAATGAGAAAAACAGATTTTATCATTGCAAACCTCCCGGAATGTACAAATGGGTGAGTTCCATCCATGTATTGATATCACGCATTCGGAGTATTGACGGATTTTCGTTTTTTTTTCATTTTGCATTGAAATATTTTTGGCAAAGTTGTATGCTGTGAGGGAGGGGAAAACAGCTGTTTGACCCGGATCTCACCCTAAAAGTCAAATACCATCAGGAGGTCATTGTGAAATGAAACAGAGTTTAGCAATTGTATTTGGCGGGCAGTCTTCAGAGCATGAGATTTCCTGCATGTCGGCAGTTAATATCATACGGTGTGTCAACAAAGAGCGGTATCGTGTCATTTTGATCGGGATTACGAGAGAAGGAAAGTGGGTAAAAGCGGAGTCCGCAGAAGACATTGCGTCCGGCGCCTGGAGAAATTCCGGAAAGCGGGCGATCATTTTGCCGGATGCGGAGAAGAAGGCGGTGCTTTATCAGCGGGAAGACGGTTCCTACGAGGAAGAGCGTCTGGATGTCATTTTCCCGGTGCTGCACGGAATGTATGGGGAGGACGGAACGATTCAGGGAATTTTTGAGATGGCGAGGATCCCGTACGTCGGATGCGGTGTGCTTGCCTCGGCTGTCTCTATGGATAAATTGTATACAAAAATCATTGTCAACACGCTCGGCATTCGTCAGGCCGCATATGTAGGCGTTCACCGCAGGGAACTGCAAAAGATGGAGGATGTCATTTCCAGGATTGAAGCGAAGATTCCATATCCTGTGTTTGTCAAACCGTCCTGTGCCGGTTCCTCCAAAGGGGTATCAAAGGCGGCTGACCGAAAGGAGCTGAGAGCTGCTTTGACGGAGGCAGCGCGCCATGACAAGAAGATTTTGGTGGAAGAGACGATTGTGGGGCGAGAAGTGGAGTGCGCGGTTTTGGGCGGAAAGACCGTAGAGGCGTCCGGCGTCGGGGAAATCCGCGCCGCAGCAGAATTCTACGACTTTGATGCAAAATATTTCAACGCCGATTCTCAGACGGACACAAAGCCCGACATTGAGGCGCGGTATGTGGAGGAAATCCGAAAGGATGCGGCAGAGATTTTCTGTGCAGTGGGAGGATGCGGCCTCTCCAGGGTAGACTTTTTCCTGACAGAGGAGGGGGTTGTATTCAATGAAATCAACACACTTCCGGGATTTACCGCGATCAGTATGTACCCGATGCTCTGGGAGGAGAAAGGGATCGACAAAGAGACGCTGATTCAGAAGCTGATCGACACAGCATTCACGAGAGAGGAAGACGAGTCAACTACCCATCCCCTAAAGGGAATGGGCTTGTAACTGCCCAGTCGTGCAAGCGGCTTACGCCTTCGACCTTTATCCCCAATAAGTATTATTACCTA
>CASGAH010000054.1 GCA_949299375.1 uncultured Eubacteriales bacterium
CTGAGGCGGAAGTCCTTGTCTTGCCCGCTTCCGGTTCATCTTATCCTGATTTTTCTGTATCATGTCGTTGATATCAACCGTTCTCATATAACGGTTTACGACAAGCTGAATGATAATCTGCACAACGCTCGTTGCAATCCAGTAGACACCAATTCCGCACGCAAACGTAAAGCAGAAAAAGACAGACATCAGCGGCATAATTGTGTTCATCGTCCTCATCGTCTGTACCATCTGGTTGTCCGTGTCTGAGGAGGACGTCTGCTGATTCTGCGTCGTATCCATCAGCTTTGCACTCAGCCACTGCGTCAGACCTGCCAAAATCGGAATCAGAATGGCAGGCCACAGCTGGCTCATCGGATTCTCTGCCAGATTGATTCCCAAAAACAGGTTCATCTGGTTAATCCGGTCAATGTTGGAGGCATACACCTCTTCAATGCCAGGGAACATCTCAACCAGCGCAGCCCATTCGGTCGGATCAAAGTTGTACATCATGTCCACAATCTTATCGGTGCTCTCCAGAAACGAGTCCTTATAGGACATGACATTGTTTTTCATCAGAGAGACGAACGTCGTCTCCGTCCCCTCAATCGCCTGGCTGGCATAATCGGGATATTTTGCAATCAGTTCATTGACAATCTGCAGATATACATTCTTTACCGATGTGACATATCCCGGAATGTTGTAGATTACGCGGTACAGCGCCAAAATGATGGGCATCTGGATCAGAAGCGGAAGACATCCGCTCGTGGGACTCGTCCCGTATTTTTTGTATACCGCCTGTGTCTCCTCGTTCATCTTCATCACAGACGCCTGATCCGTCTTCCCTTTGTACTTTTTCTGAATCAGCTGAATTTCCGGCTGAATGACTGCATTCAGCTTCGCTGTTTTTTGCTGTTTAATTGAGAGTGGCAGCATCGCTGCTTTCACAATGATCGTAAACAGGATAATGCTTAATCCGATGTTTGCGATTCCAAACAAGCCGCAGAACTCAAATATGGCATTCATAACGTAACCGAGAAGCCTTGCGACCGGTCCAATTATTTTGCCGTCATATTGGGATGCTACTAAAAAGTTCAATCATTTCTCCTCCTTACGTTACGGAACCGGGTCATAACCACCTTCGTGAAATGGATGGCAGCGCAAAATTCGCTTGAATGCCAGCCAGGAACCTTTCACAACTCCATATTTCTGCAGCGCCTCTACGGCATACTGAGAACATGTCGGCGTATAAATACAGTGATAATTCCCCTTGAGCGGGGACAAAAACTTCTGGTAACAGCGAATTGCCGCAATTAGAATCTTCTTCATTCTCTGTCTCCTCCAGTTTTCTCACTACGATTCTCTATGATACCGTGCTTTTTCAGCAAATACCGGTATGCTTGTTCCACTTCCATTAATCCCTGTTCCTTTGCCAACGGTCTGGCTACTACAACGATGTCATATCCTGGTTTTAGTATGTTCTTATTTAAACGGTAACACTCGCGGATCAGGCGGGTTACTCTGTGCCGCACAACGCTGTTTCCAACCTTTTTGCTCACGGATATGCCTATTCTCGTCACATCCATCTGGTTGAGGGCGGCGTACATGATCAAATTTTTCGTCCCATATGAGTTCCGAATCCCATACACCCGCTGAAATTCTCTGTTTTTTTTCAGTGCATTGATGTTTCTCATAAACCTGCCCTCTCAGCTGAGCCATGGCTCAGTTTGTTCGATGATTATGACAGGCATAGCCATTCTGCGCGGTCCGGCTATGCCTGTCGTATATCGTCTCTGCCCATTAAGCAGACAATACTTTTCTTCCTTTTGCTCTTCTCGCTGCCAAAACTTTTCTTCCATTGGCAGTCTTCATTCTTGCTCTAAACCCATGCACTTTGGATCTCTGTCTCTTTTTTGGATGAAATGTCGTCTTCATGAATGATACACCTCCTTCAATTCTTTCTTCTGTGATCCTACAGAACATCGCGATTTCCATGATGAGAATAAGACATCATTTCAATTATAACAAAAGGGATTCTCTAGTCAAGTACTTTTTTCATTTTCTTTTGCACTTTTCTGCGTTTTTTCCCCGGCCCAAAGTCTTTTCACACATTTCCGGGAACGCCGCCCGGTTTATCCACATATACACAACTTTGTGGACAAATCCGTGGATAACTGTTGATTTTGCTTTTTTTCTCCCCATTTTCCAATTTTCGCGCCGGTATTTTCCCTCTCCCATTTTGGATTATTTGAGTTATCCACATACTTTCCCTCCGATTGTGACCAAACATTTCCCGTTTTTGATGTTTCCATAAAGTTATGCACATTTTGGGGATAAATCGTGGATAACACGATTGCTTCCTTTTCGAATTCTACTAGATGCTGTATGTTTTCTCTTCTTTCCCTCGTTTTTTACAAGATATTGTGGTGTATGATTCCTGCACACCCCCGTGTATAACTGCGCTCTTTCTTTGCCTTCGCTCCTTTTAGCCCCCATTTTCGTTGTTTCCACACTTGTTTTTTTCCACTTTTCCACGAATTTTTGCGCGCTCCTTTCCATCCACCGCTTCAATCCCGCGCTTTCGTTGTGGATGACCGAAGCGTTTGCGTCTTTTTACCTATTTAATGGGATATCCTCCTTATCCACAGTCGCTGTGGACGATCCCCCTCTTTTTCTTTTTTGCAAGATAGGCATTGCAAAACCCCTGAAATTGGTTTATGATAGGGTTATGCGAAGTGATTAAAAGGGGGAGTCTCCCCTTTTAAAATGTACAGACAGGAGAGACTGCTATGTATGAGACTCTGAAGGAAAAATGGGAATTCATAAAAGAAAATATCAAACAGGAGTATGATCTTACTTCTGTATCGTATTATACTTGGATCAAACCGCTGGAGCTTTATGCAGTGAAGGGCAATACGGTTCAGATCCTGATTACAGACAAAGACCAGCAGTATGTTGTCGATTTTATTACCAAGCGATACCAGCTGCCCTTTAAGGTCATGATTGATGAAGTTACTGGTTTTCAGTGCAATGTAGAATTTCTTCTGGAGAAAGACATTTCCAGGGATCCTTCCGACACAGGACGAAACGCGAACCCGATTCCTCTGACCGGTTTCAGCGCAAACTTAAACCCCAGGTATACGTTTGAGTCTTTTGTCGTCGGCGCCAACAATAAATTTGCCCATGCAGCCGCGCTTGCAGTGGCGGAATCTCCTGCGGAACGGTACAACCCTCTCTTTATTTATGGCGGTGTCGGCCTTGGAAAAACCCACCTGATGCACAGCATTGCGCATTTCATCCTAAAAAACAGGCCCCAGACACGGGTTTTGTATGTGACGAGTGAAAGTTTTACCAATGAACTCATCGATGCCATCCGAAAAAACAATATAAAAAATACTGCGACATCGGAATTTCGCGAAAAATACCGCCAGGTAGATGTCCTTCTGATCGATGACATTCAATTCATCATCGGCAAGGAAAGTACACAGGAGGAATTTTTCCATACCTTTAATTTTCTTCATGAAAATAACAAACAGATTATTATTTCCTCGGACAAACCGCCCAAAGCATTTGAGACGTTAGAGGAGCGGCTCCGCTCCCGCTTTGAAATGGGACTTCCCGTCGACATTTCCTCCCCGGATTATGAAACCCGAATGGCCATTCTCCGAAAAAAGGAAGAACTCGACGGATACAACATTGACGATGAGATTTTAATCTACATTGCCACCAACATCAAATCCAACATTCGAGAGCTGGAGGGCGCCCTCACCAAAATCAGCGCCTACTCCAAACTTTACAACGAGGAAATTACGTTAAAAACTGCGGAAGAGGCGCTCAAAGACTTAATCAGCACCTCTGCCCAAAAGGACATTACCGTCAATACGATCATTGATGTCGTTGCGGAACATTTTCAGGTGAAGCCTTCGGACATCGCCTCACAAAAAAGAAACAAAGAAATCGTATATCCCCGCCAGATCGTTATGTATTTGAGCCGCGAGCTGACCGACACCTCCCTGCAGGCCATCGGGAAGGCACTCGGAAAGCGGGATCATACGACAATCCTTCACGGATATGACAAAATTGCCGCTGAACTGAAAACAAATGAATCCCTTGCCAATACCATTGAGACCCTTAAGAAGAAGCTGTTTCCCGGTTAAGGGAAAGGCTGCGAATTGCGGTGGATAACGGTACATTACCTGTGGATAACCAGCCTGTTTTTTGTTGGCAATCTGTGGGGGGATGCGTCCTGTCCGGTTGCCCTATTTTTATGCCTGTGCTCCGATTGACAAGTACCCACACCGCCTCCCCCTGCACATACACGGACGATTCCGCCCCAAAACCGCTGCAATTGCGGGCTTTTTTCCGCTTTTGCACATATCCACGCCGCCTATTACGACGACTACGACTATAATCCTCTTTCTATCAAGAGAGTTTGCTGCGAAAGGAGTTTTCCCCATATGAAAATTATCTGTCACAAGAGCGTCCTGCAAAAAGGGGTTGCCATTGTATCCAAAGCTGTTTCCAACAAGACAACAATGCCGATTCTGGCATGTATTTTGATTCGAGCCCAAAACGGTGTCATTTCCATGACGGCCAATGACATGGAGCTTGCCATTGAGACAATCATTGACGGAACCATTGAGGAGGAAGGAATGCTTGCACTGGAAGCAAAGATCTTTTCGGAACTTGTCAGAAGACTTCCGGACAATCAGGTGACCATTTCCAGTGACGCATCCTGCACAACGGAAATCACATGTGAAAAATCCAGGTTTCATCTCTCCGGACTGTCCGGAGAAGAGTTTTCCAGTCTCCCCGCAATCGAATCCGCAAGTCAGCTGACCATTTCCCAGTTCACGTTAAAGGAAATGATTCGCCAGACCATTTTTTCGATTGATGAAAATGCCAGCAACAAACAGATGGCCGGGGAACTGCTGGAAGTAAAACAGGATGAGCTGAGAATGGTTTCTCTGGATGGACATCGGATTTCCATCCGCAAGATTCAGTTAAAGCAGCCATTCCCGCCGGTCCGCGTAACCATACCCGGAAAGACGCTGAATGATGTCAGCAAAATTTTGTCCGGCGACAACGAATCAGAAGTGATTCTCTCCTTTACCCATAACCATGTGGTGTTCCAGTTTGAGCAAACGGTTGTCGTCTCCCGGCTGGTGGAAGGACAATATTTTAAAATTGACCAGATGATCAACAGCGACCATGAGACGGAGATCGTTGTCAACAAGAAGGATCTGTTAAACTGCATTGACCGGGCAACGCTTTTAATCAAGGAAAGCGACAAAAAGCCGATCATTATGAACATAAGCGACCAGTCGATGGAAGTGAAGCTAAAATCTTCGATTGGAACGATGAATGAGGAGATTGACATTGAGAAACACGGAAGGGATATTATGATTGGCTTTAACCCGAAGTTTTTGATTGACGCCCTGAGAGTGATTGACGATGAGATGATTCATCTCTATCTGATCAACGCCAAGGCGCCCTGTCACATCCGGGATGAGCAGCAGTCATACCTCTATCTGATTCTGCCTGTCGCGTTTAGCTCCTTCTGAAAATAAATGGATAATGAGGAGAAAATATGGAAAAAATCATATTGAACGAAGAATATATCAAACTGGGGCAGGCGCTGAAAGCGGCCCGGCTCGTATCTTCCGGTGTTGAGGCAAAATTTGCCATTCAGGATGGCCTTGTAAAAGTCAATGGTGAGGTGGAGCTTCGCAGAGGACGAAAGCTGTACGACCAGGATGTTGTTTCCTTTGAGGGAAAAACCATTTTCATTTCCAAATAATCGGGAAGAGATGCATTATGATGATTCAATCCATCCAGTTGAGCCAGTATCGCAATTACGAACAATTGAGTCTTGCGCTGGATCCCGGGATCAATCTGTTTTACGGGGACAACGCCCAGGGAAAAACGAACATTTTGGAGGCGATTTATCTGGCGGGAACGAACAAATCCCACCGCACCAATCGGGACCGGGATTTGATTTCGTTCGGTGCGCAGGAGGCGCACATCAAAATGTTTGTCTCAAAACGAGAGCACACAGACCGCATTGATGTGCATTTAAAAACCGGGAAACCGAAAGGAATTGCCATCAACGGCATCCCGATCACAAAGACAAGCCAGCTCTTGGGGGTGGTCAACCTTGTGTTTTTCTCTCCCGAAGACTTGCAGATGATCAAAAACGGCCCTTCGGAGCGCAGGAGATTCATTGATATGGAGTTATGTCAACTCAACCGGCTCTATCTCGCCCATCTCGTCCGTTACAACAAAGCGCTTGCCCAGCGGAATGCGCTGCTGAAAATGCCCGGGATGGGAGCCGGGCAGCGCGATGACCTTCTCAGCGTGTGGGAAGTGCAGATGGAGGAGAGCGGGAAACAGATCATCGCCTTTCGGGAACAGTTTACGCAGAAACTGGACCTTCTCGTCGGGGAAATCCATGGGCGGCTTTCCGGAGGACAGGAAACGTTAGCGCTCTGCTATGAACCGCAAGTCCCAAAAGAGGCGCTCGGAGAAGCGCTTCAAAAAAACCGGGAGCGCGATCTGAACATGAAAACAACAATGTCGGGACCGCACCGGGATGACATCCGGTTTCAGATCAACGGGGTGGACATCCGCAAGTTTGGCTCCCAGGGACAGCAGCGCACCGCAGCGCTTTCCCTGAAACTGGCAGAAATTGACCTTGTGAAACTGGCAGCAAACGATACGCCGGTTCTTCTGCTCGACGACGTGTTCAGCGAGCTGGATCGCAGCCGGCAAAATCAGCTCTTTTGCAGGATGGAGGGAGTTCAGACGCTGATGACATGTACCGGACTGGATGAGCTTGTCTGGCGGCGCCTCAGTCTGAACCGGGTTTTTCATGTACAGGGAGGCACGGTCACGAGAGAAGCCGGGATGTTTGGCACAAAAGCGGGAGCCAGCGGATCTGTTGCAGGAGAAGGCGGAAGATGAAAGTGCATAATTATGCACCGTGATTTCAATTTTATGCGAATAAGGATGCATAAAAATACACAAAAAAAGAAATGCGCAGAACAGGAAAAAAATAGATGGACGGCAAGAAAATTTGCCCTACTTAATCAGGAGGTATCGTATGGAGAATGAATATGGTGCAAGTCAGATTCAGATTCTGGAAGGCCTGGAGGCAGTGCGCAAACGGCCAGGAATGTATATCGGAAGTACATCTCTTCGGGGACTGCATCATCTGGTATATGAGATTGTAGACAACGCGGTAGATGAAGCTCTGGCGGGATACTGTGACACCATTGAAATTCAGATCAATGAGGACAACTCCATTACCGTTTCCGACAACGGACGTGGAATTCCGGTCGGAATTCACCCGAAGGCAGGAATCCCGGCAGTTGAAGTCGTATTTACCAGGCTCCACGCGGGAGGAAAATTTGGAGGCGGAGGATATAAAGTGTCCGGCGGTCTTCATGGTGTTGGGGCTTCGGTCGTCAATGCGCTCTCGGTATGGCTGGAAGTGAGCATCTTTCATGAGGGAAAGATTTACCGCCAGCGATATGAGAGGGGCAAAACGGCGATGTCGCTGCGCGTTGTCGGAACCTGTGATCCGGAGAAGACGGGAACGACGGTTTCCTTCCTTCCGGATCCGGAAATTTTCGAGGAGACGGTCTTTGAATTTGATACATTAAAAACCCGGATGCGGGAGATGGCCTTTTTGACGAAAGGGCTGCGAATTACGCTCACCGATGACCGGGAAGAAAAACAGACGAGAACGTTTCACTATGAGGGCGGGATCCGGGAATTTGTTCAATATCTGAACCGCTCCAAAACGCCGCTTTATGATGCCATCATTTGCTGTGAGGGGCAGCGGGACGGGATCTATGTGGATGTCGCCATGCAGCACAACGATGGGTATACGGAAAATTCCTACAGTTTTGTCAACAACATCAATACGCCTGAGGGCGGAACCCACCTGGCCGGATTTAAAAATGCGGTGACGAAGACGTTTAATGATTATGCCAGAAGCAATAAAATTCTCAAGGATTCGGAGGCAAACCTGCAGGGAGAAGATATCCGGGAAGGTCTGACGGCAATCATCAGCATTAAGGTGGAGAATCCGCAGTTTGAGGGCCAGACAAAGCAAAAACTGGGAAACAGCGAGGCGAGAGCGGCGGTCGATGCGGTTGTCAGTGAGCAGATGACGTATTTCCTCGAACAGAACCCGACGGTCGCCCGGCTGATCTGTGAGAAGGCGATTCTTGCCCAGCGGGCCCGGGCGGCGGCAAGAAAGGCCAGAGACTTGACGAGAAGGAAATCGGCGCTCGACGGCATGGCGCTGCCGGGAAAGCTTGCAGACTGCACGGACAAAAATCCGGAAAATTGCGAGATCTATATCGTGGAGGGAGATTCGGCGGGCGGATCTGCCAAGAAGGCGCGTTCCCGGGCGACACAGGCCATTTTGCCGCTTCGGGGGAAAATTCTGAACGTGGAAAAAGCCAGACTGGATAAAATTTACTCCAATGCGGAAATCAAGGCGATGATTACGGCGTTTGGAACTGGGATCCACGACGATTTTGACATTTCCAAGCTTCGCTATGACAAAATCATTATTATGACCGATGCCGATGTGGACGGTGCGCATATCAGCACATTGCTGCTGACCTTTTTGTATCGCTTTATGCCCGAACTCATCCGGCAGGGACACGTTTATTTGGCGCAGCCGCCGCTGTATAAGATTGAAAAAAACAAGAAAGTGTGGTATGCCTATAGTGAGGAAGAGTTGAGCCAGTTGATGGAGACAGAGATTGGACGGGATGGAAACAATAAAATCCAGCGCTACAAGGGACTCGGAGAAATGGATGCCGAGCAGCTCTGGGAGACGACAATGGATCCATCCAAACGGATTTTGCTTCAGGTGAAGATGGATGAGGAGGACTCCTCCGAGATAGACATCACATTTACGACGCTTATGGGAGATAAGGTGGAACCACGCCGGGAATTCATCGAAGCCAACGCCAGATTTGTCAAAAATCTGGATATTTAGCAGCAGGTTCGCAGCCGCGTTCCGGGACTGCCTGCGATACCGTTTGCAGGCCGGTTGAAACGAGGCTGCGGCATTTCACAGAAAAAACGGAGGTTACAGCATGGAAGCCAATGTCTTTGATAAGATCCATGAAGTGGATCTGAAAAAAACAATGGAGAAATCCTATATTGAGTATGCCATGAGCGTCATCGCTGCCAGAGCGCTGCCGGACGTAAGGGATGGCTTAAAGCCGGTGCAGCGAAGAGTCTTGTATGCTATGATTGAATTGAACAACGGTCCGGACAAACCGCATCGAAAATGCGCCCGTATCGTCGGTGATACAATGGGTAAATATCACCCTCATGGGGACAGCTCGATTTACGGAGCTCTTGTCAATATGGCTCAGGATTGGTCTTTCCGCTATCCTCTTGTAGATGGACACGGCAATTTTGGCTCTGAGGATGGGGACGGAGCGGCTGCCATGCGTTACACAGAGGCGCGTCTGAGTAAGATTTCGATGGAACTTCTGGCAGACATCAACAAAAATACGGTTGATTTCGTCCCGAACTTCGATGAGACCGAGAAGGAGCCGGTTGTGCTTCCGTCCCGTTTTCCGAATCTTTTGGTCAACGGCACAACGGGAATTGCAGTCGGGATGGCCACCAACATTCCGCCGCACAATCTCGGGGAAGTGATTGACGGCGTCGTGAAGATGATCGACAACCGCGTTTTGGAAAACCGGGATACGGCGATTGAGGAAGTGATGGCGGTCGTGAAAGGGCCGGATTTTCCGACCGGGGCAGAGATTCTCGGCAGAAGCGGCATTGAGGAGGCGTACCGCACTGGCCGGGGGAAAATTAAGGTGAGATCGATCACCAACATTGAGCCGATGCCGAATGGAAAACACCGCATCGTAGTGACGGAACTTCCGTATATGGTCAACAAGGCAAGGCTCGTTGAAAAAATCGCAGATCTGGTGAAGGAAAAACGGGTGGAAGGCATTACGGAACTTCGGGATGAGTCCAACCGGGAAGGCATCCGGATTTGCATTGAGCTGAGAAGAGATGTCAATCCGACGGTTTTACTCAATCAGCTGCTGAAGCATACGCAGCTTCAGGACTCCTTCGGCGTGATTATGCTGGCGCTTGTGAACAATGAGCCGAAAGTGCTCAACCTGCTGGAGATGCTGCGCCATTACCTGAATCATCAGAAAGAGGTTGTGACGAGAAGGATACAATTTGAACTGAATAAAGCCGAGGAGCGCGCCCACATTTTGGAAGGACTTCTCATCGCACTGGATCACATTGATCGGGTCATCCAGATCATCCGGGGATCGAAAAATGTGCAGGAGGCGAAGGCGTCCCTGATGCAGGAGTTTGGCCTTTCCGATGCCCAGTCACAGGCGATTGTAGATATGCGTCTGAGGGCGCTTACCGGTCTGGAGCGCGAGAAGCTGGAGGCAGAATACCGCGAGCTAAGCGCGCGCATCGCTGAGCTTCGCGCAATTCTGGCGGACGAAAACAAGCTTTTGACGGTCATTCGGGAAGAGCTTCTGGTCATCCGAGACAAATACAGCGACGAGCGCAGGACGAAAATCGGAATGGCGGAGGACGATCCCGGAGACGAAGATCTCATTGAGGAGCAGCACACCGTCATTGCGATGACAAAACTCGGGTACATTAAGCGGATGTCGGTGGACAACTTCAAGGCACAAAATCGGGGCGGGAAGGGAATCCGCGGAATGACAACGATCGAGGAAGATTATATCGAAGATCTGCTGATGACGACGACCCACCATTTTCTGATGTTCTTTACCAATCAGGGCAGAGTATACCGCCTGAAAACGTATGAGATTCCAGAGGCGGGGCGGACGGCAAGGGGAACGGCCATCGTCAATCTGCTTCAGCTCCAGCCGGACGAAAAGGTAACGGCAATGATTGCCAGACAGTCGTTCAACCGGGAAGATTACCTGTTTATGGCGACCCGTCAGGGAATGGTAAAGAAAACTTCGCTGAGCGAATATGAGACCATCCGCAAAACCGGCCTCCAGGCGATCAATTTGAGAGACGGGGATGAATTGATTGAAGTGAAGGTGACGGATCATACGAAAGACATCTTCCTCGTCAGCAGACAGGGGCAGTGCATCCGATTCCGGGAGACGGATGTGAGACCGACCGGAAGGACCTCGATGGGCGTGCGGGGAATGATGCTGGAAGAAAACGATGAGGTCATTGGAATGCAGCTGAACAGTCAAGGAGAGACACTTCTGACCGTTTCGGAGCTTGGAATGGGGAAGAGAACAGATCTGTCGGAGTTTCCCGTTCAAAACCGGGGCGGGAAAGGAATCCGCTGCCACCGCGTCAATGAAAAGACCGGATGGATTGTCGGGGCGAAAGCGGTGAAAGAAGATCAGGACCTCATGATGATCACAACAATGGGCATCATCATTCGCATCAAAGTCTCCGATATTTCCATCATCGGCAGAAATACGTCTGGCGTTATTTTGATGAATCTGGAAGAAGGTGTCCTCGTGGCAAGCATCGCAAAAGTCCGCGAGGCGGAACCATCGGAAGAGAGCGTCTGACGGTGCGGGCAGTGGCGGAGCAACGGTGCGCTTCCCACTGCCGCCTCAAAAAAAAATAAAAATATTTCAGGAAAAGGGTTGACAAGAAGGACAATCTTTGATAGTATTAGCAAAGTGCTTGCGCGATGCGGCAAGGACAAAAAGAAAATCGGGCATGGAGAAATACTCAAGTGGCTGAAGAGGCGCCCCTGCTAAGGGTGTAGATCGGGCAACCGGTGCGAGGGTTCAAATCCCTCTTTCTCCGTTCTTTTTTCTTTCTGACAGGCAGATCGTTGGGCGAGATCGCCGCCCGGAATGTTCCATGGAGAGTAAGTCGTTTTTTTGAAAAATAAAAAACGAAAAAAAACAAAAAAGTGCTTGACAAGAACGAAACGGCGTGGTATGATGATTGAGTCGCTGCGAAAGAGAAAAACAAATGCGCGGCGGACAATGACTGCAAAATGTACTTTGACAATTGAATCGTATAACCAACCTCGAAAATTCTAACAAAAAAGAGAATATTTCAGAGAACAAATTCCAATACAAAAAGTAAACGGAAA
>CASGAH010000055.1 GCA_949299375.1 uncultured Eubacteriales bacterium
AAAATCAGGGATAATGGCTAACGATTTACAAGGCTCCTCCCACCGCCTAAAGGCAGTGGGAGGAGCCTACGACAAACGAAAGGATTTATTTTATGAAAGCGTTTGGCGCCAGTCTGCTGATTCCAGCCTTTGGGTACACTGGAACCTGCATAACCGAGCCTCTGACCTGGACAAGCATGACACTCTTCCTCGTCACAGCGTATGCGCTGCAGCGCAAAAAAATATTTTCCTGCGCGCCTCAGGCTCTGCACTCGCTTTGAAACGGAAGTTTTCGCGATACCGATCCTTTCTTCTCAGTTCCTGGCAAGAAGAGACTTTTTTTCTGCAATTTGCATCAATTCTCTTTCGGATTCGATCTCCTGGGGATACGGATAGGTTTCTGCCATCTTGTCAAATTCGCGCAGAATTGCCTCCGCCTTTGCGCTGTCCTCCTCCCAAAGAAGGGCAAGCGCATATTGGGTCCGGAGGACAGCTGGATAGCGTTTCATTGATTTCATGAATTTCTCCAGCTGCTTGCTTTGCATGTTTTCAATCACTTGCGGACGGTTTTGGCCGATCAGCTCCACGAAAATGCGGTCGCACATGAGCAGATCGCGATGCAGTCCAACGATTCCGCTCTCGATTTCAAGCAGATGTGCCATATGCGCATCTGCTTCTTCGAATTTTCCTTCCTCCATCCATCTGTTGCAGGCAAGCACTCCCCGTACAGCGACCATACTGTTTTTCAGCGATTCGTCCGATGGCATTGCAAACCATTCTGCGGGCATATCTTTCACACGCATCCCTTTTGATGTCTGCTCGACAACTTTGAGCTGAATCCAGAAGGCTTCGACCGCTTCCCTGTTTTTGGATATCGCAAATGCATTGTATCCATCATTGTCAACCGTTCCCATCCGCATCGGTATGCCGTTCATCATCGCAATCATAAATCCGACAACCGCAAAGATGAGAAGAAGCGGCGAGAGAAACGCGATATCCGGTAGGAGCAAATATGCAGTCAAAAAAAGGAAGCCGACAGCTGTATTGACAATTGAACCGCCAAGGTTGTATAGAACAAGAGGCATTTTGCCGTCTTTTAAGTCGGGCGGACTCATGAGACACTGACCGCCGGTTCCGGATATGCTGATTCGTCTCAGTTTGAGCCTTCCGTTTTCCTTCCTCCACATAAAAGAGGCGATTCGGAATGACTGAAATTGGTATCCCGTCAGCAGGCCAAATAGGAGATGTCCCGCTTCATGGACAATGATGTGGAAGAAGAGTGCCGCATACATCCCAAGGATCAGTCCCGCAAGTGACTCGATATGGTCAGCCATCACCAGTCCACAGATTATCCCAATCATGATCAGAAATCCCGTTGCAATATACTGCTGCCACCTCGTTTTTTTCTTTGTATGATTCATTTTTCTGTTTTCCTCATTCAGCGAAATGATTCCCGGATTGTTCGGTGTGCTCCGGGATCCGATCCGGACGGACGCCGCTTTGCGGTCTGCCAGGAACCGGTTCGTCTGCTGCCCGGGATCTCCCTCCCGAGCGCAAAAAGAATCGGGAGACATTTTGCGGCAGATTCCTCATGCGGCGCCGCCCGTTTCAAAAATGCCGTTTACCTGGGAACGAGAAGCAGGCTCACCAGGATGATTCCAATCCAGCAGCAGGCGCCCATCAGGATGGGCTTTCCGCCAGTCTTCACCAGTTTGACAACATCGGTATTGAGTCCGATGGCAGCCATGGCCACGATAATAAGGAACTTACTCAGATCCTTGCACGTTGCAAACACTGGCGCAGTCCATGTCCAGTCCAGCGCAGTACATACCGTAGTGATGGCAGAAGCTGCAATGAACCAGAGAATGAAGAAGGGGAAAATCTTCTTCAGATCGACATTGGCTCCGGAGCTTTTCTCCTTGCGGGTGCGCACAAAGGCTAGCACAAGCGTGATGGGAATGATGGCCAACGTACGGGTCAGTTTAACGGTTACAGCCTTGTCCAGCGTGGCAGTTCCCAGGCCAAACATACTGTCCCAGGTGGAAGCGCAGGCGGTCACCGAGGAAGTGTCGTTGACTGCGGTTCCGGCGAAAAGGCCAAATCCCTCTCCGCTCGTAGTGGAAAATCCAAGCATCTGACCCATCAGCGGGAACAAAAGCGCTGCAAGCACATTGAACAGGAAGATGACTGAGATGGCCTGCGCCACCTCCTCGTCATCCGCATCGATGACCGACGCCGTCGCCGCCACGGCACTGCCGCCGCAGATGGAGCTGCCTACACCGACCAGCGTGGAAATCACGCTTGGTACCTTCAACAGCCTGCACAGCACATACGCTACGATCAAACTTGTGGCAATGGTACAGACAATTATGGGCAGACTCTGCCCACCTGTCTGCAGCACCACCGACAGGTTCAGCCCGAAGCCCAGCAAAACAACGGCCCACTGCAAAATCTTCTTACTGGTAAATTTGATGCCGTTTTGGAATCCTTTTTTGTCCTTCCAAAACAGTGTGATGGCCATACCCGTCAGGATCGCAAATACAGGCCCGCCCACCACCGGAACCAGTTTTCCCAAAATATGAGCCGGGACTGCCAGTGCCAGGCACAGCAGAACGCCCTTCCACAGCTTGCCCCACTGTCCCAGCCATGCTTGAAAACGGTCATTCATGGTTATCGCTCCCTTTCTTCCATAGATTGCGTATGTAATTTTTCATCGCCTTCCGACTGCTCCCCCTCCCTGTTTCGCCAGCAATCACGCGCCATGTCCCGAAGCGCCCGGCGGGAAAGCGTCATAAAACGATGTATGATGACATACTAGCACACACAAAACACACCTGTCAATCATTTTCGCCTCCCGCTTTCCCCTCTGCGCAGGACAATCAAGCGCTTCTTATAGATTTTCAGCAAGTGGAATCGAACCGATATCAAAGCAGCGAGCCGAAAAGCGGCGTCGGGGTTGGCGGCACTTATCGTTTTTCTGCTCATCCGTTCGCTCCATTCTCTCCTTACCGCATCGCATCCTTCATGGATTTTACGTACGCACCGATGTGACCCGGCGCATCCTTCCCATACGTTTCAAGCAATTTTATAATCGCAGAACCTACAATTGCGCCGTCGGAAATCTCTGCCATTTTCCTTGCCTGCTCCGGCGTAGAAATGCCAAATCCAATTGCACAGGGGATATCGGTATTTTCTCTCACGACCTTCACAATCGAAGCAAGGTCTGTCTTAATCTCGCTTCTTGTGCCCGTAACGCCAAGGCTGGAAACAATATACAAAAAGCCTTCCGCTTCTTTTGCAATCATGGCTATGCGGTTTTCCGATGTCGGCGCAATCAGCGACACAAGGGCAACCCCATACTGGCAGCACAACGGCAAAAATTCCTCTTTTTCCTCAAACGGCAGATCGGGCAGGATGAGTCCATCTATTTCTATTTCCCGGCAGGTCGAAATGAATTTTTCTGCGCCATAGGAGAATACCACATTGGCATACGTCATAAAAACCATCGGTATTGTTACATCCCGGCGAAGTTCCCTGACAAAGGAAAATATTTTGTCGGTTGTAATGCCCCCGTTCAGCGCCCGAAGGTTTGCTCCCTGGATCACCGGTCCTTCGGCAGTCGGATCGGAGAAGGGGATTCCAAGCTCGATGAGATCCGCACCGTTTTCTGCGGCAGCACGGACGGCGGCGGCTGTCGTTTCCAGATCAGGGTCACCGCAAGTGATGAAAGCGATAAATGCCTTTCCGTTTTCAAATGCTTTTTGAATGTTACTCATGAAGATCCTCCCCTCTGTAGCGGGCAATGGCTGCGCAGTCTTTGTCACCTCTGCCGGATATGGTGATTACGATAATCTGGTCTTTCCCCATTTCCGGTGCAATCTTCATTGCGTGTGCAACTGCGTGAGCCGATTCGATGGCGGGAATAATGCCCTCCATTCTTGCCAGGTATTCAAACGCGTTTACTGCCTCGTCATCGGTAACAGGTACATACTCCGCCCTGCCAATGTCGTGCAAATAGGCATGTTCGGGACCAACACCCGGATAATCCAGTCCTGCGGAAATGGAGTAAACCGGAGCGATCTGTCCGTCTTTGTCCTGGCAGAAGTAGGACTTCATTCCGTGGAAAATGCCCACTTTGCCGGTGGAAATCGTCGCCGCCGTTTCAAACGTATCAATCCCTCTGCCCGCCGCCTCGCAGCCGATCAGGCGCACACGTTCCTCCTCAATGAAATGATAGAAGCTGCCAATCGCATTGGAGCCGCCGCCGACACAAGCGATGACGGCATCGGGCAGCCTTCCTTCTTTCTCCTGAAGCTGCTCTTTGATCTCCTTTGAGATGACTGCCTGAAAATCGCGAACGATCGTCGGGAACGGGTGAGGACCCATAACGGAGCCAAGACAGTAGTGCGTGTCAGAAATACGGGAAGTCCATTCCCGCATGGCTTCTGATACAGCATCTTTCAGCGTTGCCGTACCCGTCTTTACGGGAATGACCTCTGCGCCAAGCAATCTCATGCGGTACACATTCAGTGCCTGCCGAGTGGTATCTTCTTCGCCCATGAAAACCACACACTCCATTCCCATCAGTGCCGCGGCAGTTGCCGTGGCAACCCCGTGCTGCCCTGCCCCGGTCTCGGCAATCAGTCGGGTTTTTCCCATCTTCTTTGCAAGAAGCGCCTGGCCAAGTACGTTATTGATTTTGTGCGCGCCGGTGTGATTTAGATCTTCCCGCTTGAGATATATCTTCGCGCCGCCGAGGTCTTTTGTCATTTTCCCGGCAAAGTACAGCCTTGACGGTCTGCCTGCATACTCGTGGAACAGTTCGGTAAGCTCTCTGTTAAATTCAGGATCATTTTTATAATGATGATAGGCATTTTCCAGTTCAATAACCGCATTCATCAGCGTTTCGGGGATGTACTGGCCGCCGTGAATGCCAAAACGTCCGTTTGGATTTGTCATACTCCATCTTCCTTTCTGACAGCAGCAACAAAAGCCGCCATTTTGATTCGATCTTTTCTCCCATCGGTTTCAATTCCTGAGCTGACATCTACGGCAAATGGATGAAGTGCTTTGACTGCATCTGCCACGTTGTCAAACGCAAGGCCTCCGGCGAGGAAATATGGCCTTCTGATCTGTCTCACGAGATTCCAGTCAAATACCGTCCCCGTGCCTGCGCCGGAATCAAGCAGGATATAATCCGCCGTACTTTGTTGGGCAGCATTCCAGTCATCCGCAGTTTGAATGCGAAAGGCCTTGATGATCGGCTTATCCGTAAGCCTTTTCAATTGTGCAATATACTCGTCGCCCTCGTCACCGTGAAGCTGCGCGATGTCGATCACGCCATTTTGCAGCAGCGCTGCGACAACGTGCAGATCTTCCCTGACAAATACGCCGACTGTACGAATTTCGGGTGAAAGCCGGCTTTTCAGCTCCGCCGCTCTCTCGTATGATACATAGCGCCGGCTTTTTGATGCAAAAACAAACCCGACATACTCCGGCTTAAGCTCGTTTGCAGCCTCTATATCACAGAGTCGGGAAAGTCCGCAGAGTTTAATCTTTGTCATACGATTCCACCTCGCAGTTCATCGAGTCTTGCTTTCTTGTCCGGCGCCCGCATCAGCGTCTCCCCGATCAGAACCGCATCCGCGCCAATTTCACGAAGCATTGCCACGTCCCCGGCAGTCCGCACGCCGCTTTCAGAGACAAACAGCACATCGCGGGGAATCTGCGCTCTAAGCCTGCGGCTGTTATCCGTGTCGACAGAAAAATCTTTGAGATTGCGATTGTTGACACCGATGATGCGTGCTCCTGCATTCCGTGCAATCTGCACTTCGTTTTCATCGTGCGCCTCAACCAATGCGGAAATTCCGAGTTCCTCACAAATGCAAAGATACGATCTGATTTGTTCCTCTCCTAAAATGGAACAGATCAGCAGCACCGCCGATGCGCCAAGTACCTTTGCCTCGTAAATCATATATTCATCCACTGTGAAATCTTTTCGCAGGCAGGGAATCGAAACAGCAGAGGCAATTTCTTTTAAATATTCGTCACGGCCGAGAAACCACTTTGGTTCTGTCAGCACAGAAATACAGTCCGCCCCTGCCGCCTCGTAATCCTTTGCAATCTGCAGGTACGGAAATTCGGGGGCAATCAGTCCTTTTGAGGGAGATGCCTTTTTGCATTCGCAAATAAAGGGAATGTCTGTCTTTCTGAGTGCATTTTCAAAGGCGAAGGAGCCCTTCGGGAGAGATTGCGCCTGCCGCTTGATTTCTTCAAGCGGCACGTTCCTTTTTGCCTGCTCGGTGCGTTCCCGGGCGTGTTTTGCAAGCTGATCGAGAATCGTCATATCGCTTCCTCCGGACGGTTGCTGACTTCGATCAGTTTGTTCAGTGTTTCAAGTGCCTTGCCGGAATCAAGAATCTCTGCGGCAAGTGCGACACCCTCTTTCATACTGTCCGCCTTCCCGCCGATATAGAGGGCTGCACCTGCGTTCAAAAGAACGGCATTTCTCTTATGACCTTTTTTCCCATTTAAAATAGCAAGCGTGATCTCTGCATTCTCTTCGGGTGTACCGCCCTTCAAATCTTCTCTGGTACAGCGTTCCATTCCAAAGTCTTCCGGTGTAATTACGAAAGAGCGAAACCATCCGTCACGAATCTCGCAGATTGTCGTCGGTGCACTCATGGAGATCTCATCCAGCTTGTCCTGACCGTACACAACCATGCCGCGTTTGACGCCAAGATTGATCAGAACCTGCGCCAGCGGTTCCACAAGATACGCATCATACACGCCGAGAAGCTGCATAGACGGTGCGCCGGGATTCGTAAGGGGGCCAAGAATGTTGAATACGGTGCGGAAACCGAGTTCCCTGCGGATTGCGCCCACATATTTCATAGAAGTGTGATATTTCTGTGCGAAAAAGAAGCACAGACCGACCTCGTTCAAAAGTTCGACGCATCTTGCGGGACTCTGATAAATGTTTACGCCAAGGGCTTCCAGACAGTCTGCGGTTCCGCACTGAGAGGATGCGGCTCTGTTGCCGTGTTTTGCGACTTTCATACCGCCTGCCGCAGCGACAAGGGCAGAGGTTGTGGAAATATTGAAGCTGTGAGCGCTGTCTCCGCCCGTACCGACGATCTCAAAAAGTTCCATACCGGTTTCCACTTTGGTGGCGTGCGCTCTCATCGCCATCGCACATCCGGCAATTTCGTCCGTAGTCTCTGCTCTAGCACTTTTCGTGGAGAGTGCAGCGAGAAAAGCAGCATTCTGTGTGGGAGTCGTCTCACCGCTCATAATTTCATTCATAACGGTATATGCCTCATCATAGGTGAGGTCTTCTTTGATTACAATCTTTACACTGGCTTCTTTGATCATGTCTCATATCTCCTTTATGAAATTGTGAATCATCCGCTTTCCGTCCGGCGTCAGAATGGATTCCGGATGAAATTGTACGCCGTAGATGGGATACGCTTTGTGCTGTACCGCCATAACTTCGCCGTCTGTGGTGAGAGCGGTTATTTTTAGTTCTTCCGGGATGGTGGCGGCATCCGCCGCAAGGGAGTGGTATCGCGCAGCGGGCGCAATTTCGGGGCATCCTCGAAAGAGCGGGCAATCGGTGTTGTAAAGTCTGAGAGGAGTTCAAGGCTGACCGGCAATACGTTGTAATGGCCGCTTGCTGCGATCTCTTTGACTTCCTCAAGCGTCGGCTGAATTTTCATAAACAAATCCTCCAGAATAGGTCATTTTGATTCACGCTTTCCCTTCCAGGGGAGCTTGAAGAGCTTATCGCACAAAAAAAACGCCCCTGGCAGAGGTATCTTCATCATACATACACTCTGTCAAGGACGAATACATACACTTATCCGCGGTGCCACCTTGATTCACGGCATGACCCGTGCGCTTAGCAGGATACCAACATATCCCCGGCAAATGACGTCTGCCTGCAACGTCGCAGAATACTCTGTGGAATTCACATTTGACTGCGCCCTCAGCGGTCCATTTGACAACTTGTTTCTTGCCTGATTCTCAGCATCGCAGGCTCTCTGTAAAGGCATCATTGCCGTTATCTCCGCTTCAACGGTTTGACGTGTTAAATTTTCGTTTATTGTAGCACTTGATTTCGGACTTGTCAATAGATATTGTTGAATCCGTGCAAATTTATTCTGAATAATGGCCGTCTCCTTTTCGATGTGAATTTATTTTTCATGCACAAATTTTCCGGTCATATGATCCATGTGGATCGCTACGAGCTGAATTCTGCTCAAATCTCTCGCCATTTCGGCATCGACCTCCTCCTCAGATGGATAAGATTTCATTCCAAGCGCTTTTGCCTTTTCGAATATGACCGAAGCGTCTGTGACAAGGTGCGCCCTCCCGAACACCACCACACTTGTTACATCGTAAAACCAATCTCCTTCTTTCCACGTACCGGCATTCCATACTGTAAAGCATACTTTTTCGTGATTCTTTATCGAATCCATTTTGTGGCCTTCTTTTGCGCTGTGGAAATAAATTTTATTGTCCTGTGCGTCATAGTAAAAATTGATGGGAATGGCATACGGATATCCGCCATCACCAGCCATAGCCAGCACACCGCGCTTTTCTGTCCTCAATATTCGAATGCATTCTTCCCTGGAAACTTCCTGCTTTTTTCTTCTCATTGCTCTGAACATCGTTCAATCCCTCCCATACCGTTCATCGGTACACATTTCCTCATCATCGATCCGCTCACGGCTTTCCTCTGATTGCTCCTCCGTAAATTCTGAATAAAATATCACGCATTGCTCCGTGCCAAGGTATTGTCAGCGCCTGACGTTTACTCTCTCACTTTTTCTATCATTGCCTCATATATTTCCCGTGTTTCTTTGGTATTACGCATTCCGATTACAAGGGTTTTCTCGCCGGAAGTCAATACAATATGCTCCGCAGCACCTGTATAAGAATATAAGGTATATGAGCCAAATTCCTCATTGTGGAAAATACCCATGGATAGTCTTGGTGTGCCAAATCCATTTGTTCGTACTCCCACGTCCAAATCTGTACGGTATTCTATCGCATCAATTTCAGAATAATCAATTTCCAAATCTGTCCAATACGTTGCATGGATTGTTACCATTGTATCTTCACACGTCACCTCAATGTTTCCGCTAAACATCAGAAACGCGGCACCGAGTACGCTGATACACACGACAATTAAGATGATTCTGGTTAATATTTTTTCCGCAACACTTTTGGGCGCTTCAGCATATACAATGCCTTTCTTTTGATGTTGTTTGTAAATCAAATAAGAGTAAGCGGTCGGGATAATCGCCACAGCAGCAAACACACACACTGCAGCCAATGCCATCGCTGTGAATGGGAGAAAAATGGACAGCAACAAAATAAGTCCTCCAACGACCCAAACCTTACCGCCAAATCGATGTGTTTTGTTCCAATTCTCCTCATTGTTCAACGTCCAGGAAATCCGAATCCCCAGCGTTTTGTTTTGCTTTACTTTTGGTAAGTAATTTCCCATAAAGAGTAACATTGCTCCAAACAGAACCGGAATAAAACAGGCGAAATCAACTTTTTTGCCAAAAGCTGCGCAATACATAATTCCGTTTGTAAAAAGGGAAATGACCGGAATAATCCAGAAAATCATCCCCAAGGCTTTTTGATTCTGTTCCTTTTGCTTTTGATCCAGCGAAGTGAACAGCAAACAAATGAAATGCAGCACCAGCAGAATAAGCGGTAAGCCAAAGACAGCAAAGACCTTTCCGCTAAATCCGTCCGCATTGCCGTCAGCCCCCCAATGGGTTGTAATACGATCGGGCAAATCATTCCACACAAGGATCCCGAATAAAATCGGAAGTAAAACAATACTTGACGATATGATAACCTTAATCTTGTTCTTTTGAATCATTGTCATTCTCTCCTTTCAAATCTGCAATCCAAAGCATCGTTTCCTCCAAAACAGAGGTGTTGATCTCATAGAAAATGAACTTTCCTTCTCTTTTGTCTCGGATTAAGTCAGCATCCTTCAGAACCGACAGATGTCTTGAAATCGAAGGTGCTGTCACAGAGAAATGGTCGGTAATCTCTCCCGCCGACATTCGCCTTTTTTTCAGCATATTGAGTATTTCACGGCGAATTGGATCAGCAAGAGCTTTTAATGTCTGCTGCAGTCCCATATCACAGTCTCCTTTAACATTTGGCCTAATTGTTAATTGTATTATAGCACACGAGGACTGCTCTTGTCAACCTATCCTTGGCCGTCACACTATTATTTTTTTAGGATCAAATCTTTCCAGCCGATGACTTGAAAAAAAGAAATAGGATGATGTATAATGAAAAGAAAACCGATCGGATCGGCAGTGCGGGAACACACAAGCGGCTTGCAAACCGCTTATTCAGATACCCCAAAAACAGAAAGGATGTGTGACGATATGTCAAAAACGATTGCGACAACCGATGGAGACGGCGCAGAGTGGATATCATCGGCAGAGAATCAGTATTGGAAGAACCACGGAAAGGTAATGATGAGGGATGTTACAAAACAGGAGATCCAAAAGATCAGGGAAAACTCCGAACTATACCTATATGTCGATCAGAACACACGCTATCAGACCATGGATGCGTATCCGTGGGGCGGCTGTTTCAACGATGCAGGCTGGATGGCTATGCGCAGTCTGACGGATGCGCAGAAAAAGGAGGTCGTCAGATATCTCTACGGAACGGGTAAGGACAGCCTGAACCTCACGGCAGGCAGAGCGCCTATCGGCTCGAGTGATTTCGGTTCCAGCCATTACACGTATGATGAGACGGTTGATGATTATGAGCTTGTCGATTTTTCGATCGAATGCGATGAGCAATATCTGCTCCCGTATATAAAGACCGCAATGGCGTATGTGCCGGATATGCAGATCTTTGCATCACCGTGGTCTCCTCCGTCATGGATGAAGACAAATCATCAGCTCAGCGGCTATTACAATTTCCCTTATATAAAGGATATGCCGGAGAACTTCGAGGCGTATGCGAAATACTTTGTAAAATACCTTGAAGAATATGCAAAGCGCGGTATTGATATTTACGCCGTAACGCCGCAGAATGAGCCGACTATGAGAACGGCATATCCATCCTGTGTATGGACGGGCGAGCAGCTCAACGTGTTTTTGCGAGACTATCTCTGTGATGCGATAGACGCGTATAACGCAAGAACCGGCAAGAACGTGAACGTGTGGCTCGGCACATTTACCGACTCTCAGAAGTCCCTTGCAATGCCTGCTCTGAAAGATCCGGAAACATCGCAGCGTATAGACGCGGCGTGCTTCCAGTGGTGGGGCGCTCCGCTCGCAGCGGAAGTGCATATGACGATGCCAAAGCTGAAACTAGTGCAGTCCGAGACAAAGTGCGGCGACAGCCTTAACAATTGGCAGTATGCAGAGGAACAGTTCGACTGCTTCAAAGAATTTTTGGACGCAGGTGTAAGCCGGTATTTCCTTTGGAACATGATACTGGATTCCGAGGGCAAAAACAACGCAATAGGCGGGGCGTGGAAACAGAATGCGGCTATCACCGTAGACGGCACAACCGTAAGGCTCACACCGAGCTATTATTTGACAAAGCATTTCAGCACAAATATCAAGAGCGGCGCAAGAAGAATAAAGGTCGAAGGCAAAAATACCGGTGAAGGTTCCGTAAAGGGCTACGTTCAGGATGTGCGCGCGATCAGCTTCCAAAATACTGACGGTAAGATCATACTTAATGTGAAGAACGCAACGGATGCAGAAAAAGCGGTATCCATAATCGTCCATGATAAAGCGTTTGATATAAGCCTTCCGGCGCATTCGATAAACACATTCAAAATGGACGGGACGTATGAGAATACGCCCGATGCGACAGAGCGCGTGGATACCACAGAATAGGCAGGCGTTCCTTTTTGCCAAAAAAGCGATGTACCCCTATTCTTTTTTCATAAAATAAATCCTTTCGTTTGTCGTAGGCGGAAACCAACTGCCTTTAGGCGGTGGGAGGAGCCTTGTAAATCGTTAGCCATTATCCCTGATTTT
>CASGAH010000056.1 GCA_949299375.1 uncultured Eubacteriales bacterium
TGCCCGATTTATGAATCGGTACGGATTTCCGCGCGCTCTCTCTGCGGGCTGGTGGACAACGAATCATAATTCCCTCATCGCTTTTCCTCTAAACTCCTGTATCGTGCTTCCCTTTTCAAATGCTTTCCATAAGAACACTGCGGTACTGTTTGGTGCCATCATCGCGTTGGAAAATATGTGGTCACTGCCTACTGGAATGATTGCATATTCCCCGGCGATTTCCCTAAGAATGAAATCCGATTTGATTCGATATTTCTTCTTTTCTTCCTGAAAATTTTCATTTTCAAGATGTCCGGGCAGCTCGTTATCGGATCGCTTTGAACGCTCCTCTCCGCTTAATTCGCCAGGATTGCGAATAAAGTGGTGTTTCGTTTTCTCACATTGTTTCACTTAACACCTTCTTACCCTACTTTTGCTGAATCTCCTTTTCTCGGTAACAATCCAATCAAAAAGTACACTTTATAAAAAATCTTAAAAACCAGAACATGACTGCCCTAGGGCAAAAAAGAGGTCTTTTTTGAAAGAAAAAAATTTAGAAATACTTGCCTTTTTGAAAGAGATGTAGTATAATGGTTGGCGTAGGTTATCTATAATAAAGTGTACTTTTTGATTGCTTATTATTTCATTTTAACATTCTATAATTTTAATAGTCTCACATCAAATATTAAATGATTCTTTATCCCCCATTTCCTTCTTATGATCCCGATAGATTCGAACTCTTCGGTAGAATGTAGATTCGCTCATCCCGCATTGGCTGGCTGCCGTCTGGCTGCTTATTTTTTTGTTTTCCCACAAGCTCACAATTTTCCCAAACTGTTCCGGTGTATCGATGGATGGCCGTCCGAATTTGACGCCTCTCGCTTTTGCTGCGGCGATCCCTTCGGCCTGTCTTTGCCGGATGTTTGTTCTCTCATTTTCAGCGACGAATGAGAGAACCTGGAGCACGATATCGCTCAAGAATGTTCCCATCAGATCTTTTCCTCTGCGGGTGTCCAAAAGCGGCATATCCAGCACCACGATGTCAATCTTTTTTTCTCTTGTAAGAATCCGCCATTGATTTTGAATTTCCTCATAATTGCGTCCCAGACGGTCGATGCTTTTGACGTACAGAAGATCGTCTTTTCTTAATTTGCGCATCATTTTCTGATATTGAGGGCGATTGAAATCTTTCCCCGACTGTTTGTCAACATAGATGTTTTTCATCTCTACCAATTCCTGCAGTGCCATCATCTGTCTGTCTTCATTTTGTTCCCGACTGCTGACACGAACGTATCCATATGTATTGCTCAATGCGTTCTCCTTTCCTCTGGCTGGTTTCCTTGCTTCTTCCGTGACGGTTTGTCAACACTTCTTTATTGTAAGCGCTTTGCAAAGAGCAGGACAGGTCTACTCCAGAGTTTAAATGGCATATGGGGCGTTCCATCGCCTGACAGGCCGCGCTTGCACGAGCGGCCTCCCTCCGGGCGTATCGCATAAAAATCGGGCAATGTCTCTGCTTGTCTGCAAAAACATTGCCCGAAGTTTTTTGTCTGTATGGGTTATAACTGTCTGTTTATTATTGTGCTCTGTATAATAAGGTTACAACTTCTCCTCTTGTACAGGTGAAATTCGGACCAAAGATTTCTTCTGTGAGTCCGTTGGTGATCCCGTTTGCATATGCCCATCTTACAGCGTCGGCATAATACTGATCCGGCGCAACGTCTACAAATGGGATTTCTCCTGTGCATTCCGGGGAGCCAATTGCACGATACATCATTGCAACGAACTGGCATCTTGTCACGGTCCGGTCTGCGGAAAAATGCGTCGGATCGGTTCCGTTGGTAATGCCATTTTCATATGCCCACAGCACTGCTTTGTAATAGAACATTTCCTCGTTCAGATCCACAAACGGATGCTCTGTCGTCTCTGGTTCCGGTGATCCCGCCATGCGCCAAAGGATAGCAATAATCTCGGCTCTGGTGCATCCCATGTTTGGTTCGAAATGTGTGCTGTCCATTCCAGTGATGATGCCATTTTCGTATGCCCACAGCACAGCTTCATAGAAGAACATCTCTTCGCTGACATCTTCAAATGGATTGTCTGGGGTAGGATCCTCTCCCGGAATTTGCGGCAGGGACGGTGTCCAGTTCCCGATTCCGCTTCCGAAATTCATTGCCTCTAACAGTTCTGCGATCACACTCGAAGCGTCTTCTACGACTGTCATCGTTCCCAGGGTCGGCTCATACGCAGCCGGATCCAGATATGTTCCAGATTCATCCTTGCTGTTGATTTCCGCGAAATGAACATCCGGATGGTAGGTTACGTCCACGGTATTGCCATTGATGTCTTTTCGTGTCCAGACATTCCATCTCGCATCCTGAATTGCGGAGTCCATGGTACACTCAATAAATGTCACAGAAGACGCCGTATTCTCGTAGGCAGGATTTTTCCGTTCCGGATCACAGACAACGACAACGACACCGTTCTCTGTGATGGTCGTCTCCGTGTAGCACTCTGTCTGCCACGGACGTCCAAGACTTACTCTGCTTCCTTCTCCATATGATTCATCAACGGTAAGGATACAGTGATCAAAGACAAGACCGGTATCCCCTTTCTTTGTGTTTGCTGCTGTAAAATATCCGGTATCTCTTCCCTCAAATGCTGCCATATGAAGCTCGCAGTCTACAAAATACGCATCGGCATCGCCAAAGACAAAGTCTACCGTTCCCTCAATGTAGCAGTTTTCCACTTTCACTCTGGCGCCTGTGCCATGAACATATAATGTATCCTGACGGCCAATAAAGCGGCAATTTACAAAATAAACTTTATCTGCTACCGATCCGAGTGCCGCTGCCGGTGTCTGCTGACCCGCTGCCGTATTGTCTTCTACGTTGTAGCTGTTCTGGAATGTGATTCCTTCTGCACTAAATCCGGTCGCATTTGCCGTCAATATCACGGTACCGCTCTGATCTGTGCCCACATCGTATTCGTCCTGCGGAACAAACTGTCCATTCTCATCGAATGTGTTGGACGAATAATAGCTCTCTTCGATAACAATCTCACCGCCATCGGCATCCAATGGACGGAACGATACCCACGGCTTGTCTACCGTTATTTTCTCAGAATATCTTCCCGGTGCGATTCTTAACACAAGCGGGGCGGATGCGCTGGATTCATTCGCATCCAGGGCATCTTGAATCTTTTCGTAGTCATATCCTTCCCCTGCGCCGACTGTAACGGTATGTACCGTCACTTCGTTGTCGCTGAAATAGTCAACGGAAATATTGTAGAGATAACAGCTGCCGGACTCCCCTTCTGCGCCAAATGCCAGCGAAACATAGGTGTTTTCACTCACAGACGGAAGAGCGGTCTCTTCGCCGACGGCAATCGCTGCGCCATTCAGCGTGAGCGTCAGGTTGTTGTAGTTGTTTGCCGCAATCGTGATTGATGCGCCCTCTGCATCCGGAGCAACCGGAATGTAGAGTGTCGTTCCAGCATTCACCTGTGTATCTCCCTCACGCGGAGAAAATTTGCCGGTTGTGGCGTCAATCTGAATTCCGTCATACTCTCCCTGGCTTCCCTGGAGATTTGGCCGAACCACATCGCCGTCAGAGGCAAAATTCCAGACCTTGTCTTTTGCTTCAACTTCCGGCGCCGGATAATCGCTGTCTGATTCATAATTCAGTGAGATCTCTGTGGCATAGCACTGCTCATTGAATACAACTGCGATATACTGCGGATATGCCGTCTCATCACTCATATCAAGTGCAATACGGGCATTGGTTTCTGCTGCTTCACCATTTACCGAGATGGAGGAAGGATTGCTTCCATCCTTTGTCCCTGCAATCAGAAGTTCTGCTCCTGCCCCGTCATAGGCAGCCGGTATGTAGAGAATGGTTCCCGCATTGATCTGCACTCTCCGATTTGCCGTCTGCAACGCAAACTTTCCGGAAGAGGCATCGATCTTTATGTCGTGGAATGTTCCTCTGCCGCCTTCAATCGTATCATTGGCCGGTGCGTTTCCATCCTCATCAAGCAGGCCGTCTGCGCTTTCAAACAGGTAGACAACATCTGTGGCTTCCGCACTCTCGGGCACGCCCGGATACACCTCCTGCGGTGCGGCATAATTCAGCTCAATACGGGCGAGATATGCCTGTGTGACAAAGCTCACAACCGCTGTTGTATCGGTCTGGGAAGACTCGATCGGCATTGTGATGACCTGACTTGCTGACGCATACTCCTGCTCTCCCATTGCGAGCGTTGCCGATCCGCCGGACAGCGTAAATGTCAAAACAGCTCCGTTGCTGTTTGCTTCCACCGGAATCGTCATCATCGTTCCCGCATTGACCTGCGTATCGGCTGCGCGCGGGGAAAACTTTCCGGATGTGGCGTCAATCCATATTCCTGCAAATTCTCCGGAATTGCCTTCCAGAGTCGGGCGTGTCGCGGTAGTATCCGATGTCAAATCCCACACACGGTCCTCTGGCTGTAAGATTTCTTCAGCGTATACAATCCAATTTCCATTGCCCGGACAGATAAGTCCAGTCAGCATACCGAAAATCAATGTAACGGAGAGAAACCCTGCTAATAGTTTCCTTTTCATGCTCAATCCTCCTAATATGAAAATAATCTCCAACAGGGATCTCTCTCATTTTACAATTCTTTTCCAAAAAAGTCAATATGTTTCTGGATTTCATCTGGAATTCTCTTGAAGATTTACCCTCTTTCTCTTCTGATTTCCCGCAAAATTGACAATCCTCCCCCCGTATGGTATCATTCCAGTGAATCCAATACCAACAGTGAATTGCTGACTGGACGTCGGATTAGAAATGGAGGAAAACGAAATGGATCAAACGCTCATCGAGCTCATCAAACATACAATGGAACGTCGAAGGGTGAATCAGCAGCTGCTGTGTCAGGGGATCTGTGATGAGCCTGCGATGTCCCGCTATTTATCCGGAGAGAAGGAGCCAGACCGTATGATCTTCAACGCTCTGCTGCAGCGCCTCGGAATTTCCCCGGAACATTTTGTGACCATCTTATCTTCTCAGCAATATCTGTATTTTCAATGGAAGATTCAGGTTCTGGAGCGAATCCAGCAGTCCGACTGGTCTGCGGTGGAGCAGTTACTCCAGTCGCCTCTTGCGATTGGAACCGGGCAGTGCAAAGGGCTGCAGCACCAATTTCTTCTGATCATTCAGGGCATCCTTGCGCAGGAGCAAAACGGTCATACCGAGGATGCCATCAAATATTTTACGCAGGCGATTTGTCTGACCCATCCGGATTATCCCGATGGGATAGAGTCTATTCTAGATCTTATGAGCAATCAGGAGTGGTGCGCGCTTCTGAATCTTCTGAATCTTCTGGCGCTTACAAGGGACCGCGATGCGGCTTGTGCGATTTCATTGCAGACAATTCTTTATCAGCTGGAGCGATGCCCTATGGATGAGACCGCGCTTGCCAGAATTTATTCCTACACAGCCAACCTCCTCGCTTTTTGCTACTTTCAGGATAAACGGTATCTCACCTGCGAAAAATTGTGTCAGAACGCAATTTCTCTGCTGCGCAGAAATTGTGTTTTGGGAAACCTTCCTGAGCTGATGGAATTTGATATTCAATGTAAAAAAATGCTCGAAAAAACAGACGAAGTCAAAGAGGAGCAGGATCAAATGGATGCCCTTCGGGAAGTGATCCGCAATTACCCGTCCAATCGCCGATGGCTGCTCACACCGATGATGGAAAGCGGGGAAGAGATCGGCATCTGGGGGAAGCTTCTTTCCCAGAAAAGAAAAGAAGTGAAAATGTCCAAAAAGGCGCTGTGCGAAGAGATCTGCTCGATCAGCACTCTTAGAAATCTGGAAATCGGAAAATGTTCTCCCGGAAAACATACGATGCAGCTGCTCCTAAAAAAACTTGACCTTCCCACATCCTACATAAAGGCTGATTTTGTAACGACCAATTTCCGCACATTCGATCTATTTCAAAAGATGAAGCAGCTTTCCGCCCGCAATGATACAAAGGAGTTTCCAGGTTATCTAAACGATTTGAAAATGCAGCTTGACATGTCCATTCTGCAAAACAGACAGTGGTTTCAGTTTTATCAGGGACTGTATGATTATCGAAATCATGTCCTCGACAATCGGACGTATTCTGATCATATTCTTTCTATATTAAAGCAGTCTCTCCCTGACTTTACGGTATCTTCCATCTCCTCCAGCCAACTAAGCGACATTGAGGTATTGCTCATCATTCAATTGGCAAGAGGATATGAATATGTCGGGAATTACGCTCAGGCCATCGCCATTTTGGAGGAATTGCATTCGTTTTATCAAAAACATGGGGTTTCTTTTGTATACCAGTATCACAAAGTAACTTTGATTGCCTATAATCTCGCCATCTACTATGCCAAAATGGAACATTATCCAAAAAGCATGGAATTGCTGGAGTGGATTCTTCCCGCACAAATACGCTGCGACCGTACCCTTTTCCTCGCTGGCGCAGTCATGGAAATGGCGCATGTCCAATGGAAACAAGGACACACGCCGCAATCCAAGAAGAATTATGCACTTGCAGCTCAGCTGGGCAAGCTGTTTTATCTCGAGGAAATCGCCAAACGCTCCAGAGAATGGCACGACAAACTTTAGAACTCATTGTCCATTGGAGGAGCGGATCCGTCATTCAGAATCGTGATTCCCGGTTTGCACGGACTCCATGTAAGGTCATGACAAGGAATACTCCGGAAGACCACCGATGACGTCATGACAAGCGCAGCAACTGCCAAACAAATTTTTAGTTTCATACGAACCTCCCCAAAATTTAAATTTTCTCTTCCCAAAAGCAAAAAGGATTTCCTTTTAAGGATTTCCTTCCGAAACAATAGATTTCTCTTTGATTTCCTGGAATGAAATTCCTTCTGGTCTTTTGGAAGAGCTTACTATATATGTATGCGGCAGCGAATGCAAATATGCCTGCGTTCTGAAAATGATAACTTCCGACAACTATACTTGTCAAAAATACGATCTTGTTTTTCTCCTCAAAAACTGATATGATACTTTACAGAGACATCCGATTCGAAGCAGAAACACTCCATTTCTCACAAAAGACAAAATTGCTTCGATCGGGTGTCTTTTTTGATTTCATTCTTCCGCACAGTAAAAAAGAAAGCCCATCAAGTGACGGCTCATACAGACACGGCCACCGCTTGACGGACTTTTCTTTTCCTTCTTTTTCTTTCTTATGCGTCAAAATCCAGACAAATCCGGGTTTTGGTGTTGGGACGAACTTTCGTGTCCGCTACCGCTACATGAGCGGGATGCTTCGCATATCCCTTTAGGGACGCCTCATCGACAAACGTGGAATCCAGCATCAAATCCGCATTGGAAGAGGCAAGCGGGGCAATGTGCACCCGAATCTCAAGAAGTCCGGGAATTTCTCCCTGAAGTCCCTCCAGTCCTGCCTTAATCTCACGCCGAACCGCATCCTTCTCCTCCGGGCTCAGATCCTCCTTCAACTTCCATAAAATCACATGTTTTACCATGCTTCCTCCCTTCCGCCCCTTCCGGGGCATCCTTATTTTGCGAGACGCATCTCCCGCCTCGCCTGACTCCATTCTACTACAACATCTCCAAAAATACTATCTTTTACACAAACAGGCCAGAGTTCTTCTTGGCTTACCAAACTGTTCTTGAATTTCTTTTTTATCAAACAATGCCATCATAATACTCACAATCTCCTTTTCTCGGCTCGACAGATACTCTTTAAGAATATCCCTTTCCTTACAGATCTGAATGGTTTCTTGTGCGGCCATTATAGCTATGCCGTATTTGCCTATTGTTCATTGCAGACTTGGGTAAAATCAACATACTGACTGAGAATATCTTTAGCTCCTTTTGTACCATAAAGACTTCTCACTTTACAGCACTTCATTTTCGGCAATAAAATAAAAAATTGCCAAAAATGAAGTTACCCTATTGTCTCACGAACAAAAAAAGGCGATCAGCTTGATTACTGACCGCCCACTTATTCCTTTTTTAATATTCAAGTTCCTCTCTCAATTATTGAATTGTCTCTATACCGTGAGACAGAAACCCTCTCAAGGAAACGTTCCATCATGTAGCTGCGCATAAGTGTTCTTGCATCCGCATGATTCTGCTTCGCAACATTTTTTATAATTCCTGAATCTCGATAGAATTCCTGCTGCGAATCAGATCACAGATTGTTCTCTCCAAATCATACATCGGAATGCTGTTTTCATTATGATCCTTCACCATTATTTTACCAATATCAAGCAGCTCTTTCTTAACTGTATAAATCTTGCAGTTGCCGTCAGATACCAGACGGTGTGCACTATATCCACTATAGATGTCGCTTAATTAGGAGACAATGCTTATATCACCCCCTTAACTAAGAGCAGATTTCCATATTGCCGTTCCTCCCCTGTCTGTATCACAGCATATGCTTGCTTTGCACGCTTATAAAAGTCAAAGCGTTCGATTTTTCCAAGCACACCACACAATTCCTCGTAATCACTCCAAATTGGAGGTGTTGGAACGCCCTTATTTTTGTCTCCCTCTGTCAAGTCCATAATAAGAGCAGCTTCGGCAACATAGGTATCCAACGGAAATACCGATAAAATCGCTTTTGCTGCCGTAACGCCATCGATACCCGGAAGCCGAATCAGTCTGCGGGCACATGTTTCTGCCGGAAAATTGGCGTCGGCAATTACGAGTTCATCCCCATGTCCCATGTCACAAAGTATCTTCAATAAATCTCCAGTCAACCGCTTGTCTAATCCCTTCAGCATGATGCTTTCTCCCTCGTCTGTCTATGGTTATACCAATTCGCAATCCCATACATCTACGGGATTATCCTGAAATACTTCTTTCAACAGTTTATGTACCCTTTCTTTGGTCACACCTCTCTTTAGTATGACCTGCAAAAAGCCACCTCCACCTGCACCACAAACCAATCTTCCAGCGATCATCGGTTCAATGGAGGCAAAAATTTGGTCGATAAGGGTATTCGTACTTCCTATATCAACTTTCTTACTCAACTCCCAGTGCTGCTCCAGAAGCTGTGCAAATGCATCGATATTCCCCCGCATCAACTCAAAACGCATCAGGGAAGCGACCCTCTGGATTTCATTCATCGCGTAAAGGCTGTCTGGCTCATTGCCAACAAAGCGTCCTATTACATCCCGAAGAAGATTTCTTGCCAGTCGCCGTTGCCCAGTATAAATCAAACAAAATCGCTCATTTAACTCTGCTTTTGTCTCCATGCTAATCTCCACATGCTCCACATGAAGCTCCTGACGAAGGCCTGGTTTACTGGTGATAAACTTGATGCCATCGGTCACACCGCCTACCTGATCTTGCCAACCACCACCGGTAGACATAATTTGTTCCATCGCAAGGACATGAGAATAGAGTTCTGCCTCTGTAAATTTGATTCCGAGAAATTCAAAGACGGCTTTTACACAGGCAGCGGAGAGAATCGAAGAAGTACCTAATCCACTACCCTTTGGTACATTGGCAACTTCAGAATGCAGCTCGAAGCCACCTCCCATACGCTGCAAAATATTTTCCAGGTTTCCTCCTTCTTTGGGAATGACACCGCAAGCTAAAAGACAAGCTTTTTGAAGAGCAAATGGATCGTAGGGATCACCAATGGCTTGCAGCGGCTCGATGGTTTCAAACTCTCCATGTACGTCCATATCTCTGCTGTCAAACACAATCTTCTTTTCTGGAATACGAATAATGGTCGCCGTTACGGGCAATTCTCCCTTTAAACGAATCGCCGCATTTAACACCGTACCTCCCAGTTCAATGCAAACCGGAGGGGTATCGCTCCAGCCACCGCCCCAATTTACACGAAGCGGCAGCTTTACCATATGTCGATCGACCACAATCTTGCATGTATCGTTATATTGAATACTCCCCATCGTGTCCTGTAAAATCGTATCGGAAAGTATCCGAAAACAGGAAGTAATATAGGGAACGCCCTCCTTTCCGCCCAGGGCTGTTCCGATATAATAATTCAAACGTATCTTTTCAGAAAAGCTATTTCGGGCTAAGCGCTTTGCAAGCCACTCCTTCTGCAGCTTTGTCAGCGGAAGCAGTTTCTCTGACTCCCTTGCTGGGCGCTGCAAACGAATATTTTTGGCTATTTCATCCATACAAACCAACTCTCTCATTCGCTTATCCCAGGCAATGATTGCCTTTTGATCCGCATCGCCAAAACCAGAACAGAGAGATTTTCGTTTGCTTTCTTTCCATGCTTTGACCTCATTTTCGCTTGTTTTGGAAGTTCCATCTTCCATAACACCCAGGAACATATGATGAATATGCAAGGCTGCCGACACCGCTTCTTGAATCGTATCACATTCTGGATAGAGCTTTGCCGTCCAAAGTATATGTTCCTCGGTATCCCACAGGTCAGACATATCAATTCCCAACAACGAAATCATCTGCTTTAGTTCATATCCAAAAAGCCGTGTCTCTTTGGGGTTGTCCATCGTCCCATAGATTCGACAGATAAATTTCTGATCCTTCTGCTTGAGTCCATGCAGCACCACGTTGTCCGGAATGGTTTCATCATGAATATCAATATAGGATAACAGCACATGATTTCCCACCACGGCTTGACTATGGACATAAGATACTTCCAGATAGCAGCCTTCTCCAATCTGTGCTTTCCCAGAAAGAACACTATGATATCCCGCAGTTGCACCTTGAATACTGCTGCTAATTTGGGAAGACCATGACAGGGATTCATATTCTTTCGTGCCGCCGCTCATCAATTCCAGAATCTCTCTTGTCGTCCCAAAGTGAATAAACTTTGCTGGAGCCAGCCGCAAAAGTTTTAATCGAAACGGCCGCAATGTTTTCCATATGACCAAACGCGCCTGCTGCAGTTCCGGACAAAAGCTTCCCTCTGGTTTCTCTTGATAATAATCTTCCAGCGTGGAGTCCTCCGCCAGAGGATAGAGAAAATCTCCGTACAAGGAGAGTCGTACCGTATCGTTCACATAAGCACGATATTTCTCCTCTGTGTCTACCAGGGAGTACAGTGCATTTAGCATCTCTACAGAAAAAATCACAGCTCCAGTATCAATGTCCACACAATGATTTTCATTGACTGCCCCAACTTCTGTCAGGTTCTCTACCGTGCGTTTGTGCAAAAATTTTCGCACAGTATTGTTTTCTCCATTCAAGAAAACACCATGATTTTTTCCAGTCTCCACATGCTCCTTAAAAGAGAGCGCTGCCGCACCTCTACCAGAAAAATCAATCTGCAACGGATTAAACAGCAGGAGAACGTCACCAGACAAAAGCAGCATTCCCTCACGGATCTTTCCAGGCACAGAAGACATCATGATCAGAAATTCATCAAACAAACTAGAAGCGCGTCCATCTGGCAACTTATGAGGCACTGGACTGAACAGCTTTCCAAGTGCAGAATAAGTAGGGACACGCTTGCTGTCACCTCCGGAGTGGATCACCATGATGCGGAGATGGTCAAAATGTCCATAACCGCATTTCTTCTTTTCTTCTTCATATATATAGTTCAGTACAGACAATGTCGCTCCGCCCGAGCCCACACGAACACCGCCCTCATCTGGGATGACAGCAAAAACCGTCCTCGAAGGCAAACTGTCTCTTCTCTGTTCAATCTGCATTCGGTACCCCTCTGCCTGATCTTCGTTTGAGGCGGTCAAAATGATATAATCCCACACTGGAAAGGTATCGGAGGAAAGAGAGCGGATATAATCGTCCCATGCATCCTTATACGATTGTGATAGAAAAATCGGGGCAAAATTTTTCATAAAATAAATCCTTTCGTTTGTCGTAGGCGGAAACCCACTGCCTTTAGGCGGTGGGAGGAGCCTTGTCAATTCGTTGCAATCATGTTATA
>CASGAH010000057.1 GCA_949299375.1 uncultured Eubacteriales bacterium
CGTTTCGATAACCGGGCTCGCCGTCCATACATTTTTCCTTTCTTTTCTAATCTTTACCAACACAACATTCCCCGCAGCACACACGCTGCCTGAGAAACAGTTTCAGTATAAAATGCTTCCCTCGTTTTGTCAAATGGTTTTTCCTCAGCGGTTGAAGTAGAGATCAATCCCATCCGCAATGCCTTTTGCGATTGCCTGGCGGACAGAATCCAGCGCCATCTTCTCATCTTCCTCCGGATTGGACATATATCCCATCTCCACAATGGCAACGGGGATGCTGCACCAGTTGATTCCCGTCATCGTGTCGCTGTAGGTGACACCTTTGTTCCGGAATCCGCTGGAGGCTGCCATCTTCTCTGCAATGCAGCTTCCCAGCCGCTCACACTGCGGTGCCAGACTGGCTACATACGGGTTTCTCCCGGTCGGAACGACCGTAAGGCTCCCGTTGACTTCGGGATTGGCGGAACCGTTGGCGTGGATGCGCACAAAGACATCGGCACCGCTGCCGTTGGCCTCCAATGCCCGTTCCGCATTGGAAAGCGGGCAGTCATTGTTTTCGCGGATCATAAATACTTCATATCCCCGGTTTAACAATTCCTGTTTCAAAAGAAGCGACACCTGCAAGTTCAGTTCATACTCCGGAATGCGCGTAGAACAGCCCTGCGTCCCGCTGCTGAGCTTTTTCTTCATCTCTGTGGAGCCCGGACCGTTTGGTTCCAGATCGGAAATTCCTCCCATCTGATGTCCTGCGTCAATCGCGATTTTCCAGCCGTTTGCAATGCCCGTCGGAAGGGTGTTTGTCGTCCCGTTGTCATAGACAACCGTTGTCCCGGCTGTCTCTCCTCCGGAGGGCTCCGTCTGCGGCTCTCCCTCTCTTAAATATTCGGAGGCGATATAAACAATCTCTCCCTCATACTCTACTTTGCACCACGCATCGCTGTATCCGATGACAGTGCATCCCTCTCCGCCGCTCAAAATGCCATATACATTTCCATCCAAAGCCGCCGGGCTCGTGCGCATCCGCACATTCTGTGTCGCCACGGCCTGATACCGCACTTCCTCAAATTCAATTTCCGCTGTTGTCTCCGGTTCCTGTGTCGTCTCTGGCTCTTTTGTCATCTCCGGCTCCTGTGTCGTCTCCGGCTCGTTTGTTGTCTGCTCGTTTGTCGTCTGCGCTGTCTGTGATTCGGAGCTTCCCTGGCTTCCTCCTGCACACGCCGTCCACATAAGTGACATCCATATCATTGCCGCAATCATCCAATATCGTTTCATCTTCCTTTTCGTCCTCTCCATTCTTTTTGCGCATCGCGTTATTTTCGCGAGACACACTTACCGCTGCCGTCCGTTTCCGGATTCTCTTCTGTCCGGGTACGGTATACATATGCATTTTTTTGCTTTCCAACGCGCTGCGTAATTCCAAGCTCTGTCAAAATCAAGAGCGCTTTCCGGGCATCTGCGGGCGAAATCCTCGCCAGTTTGGAAAAGTCCGCCGTCGTATATCGATCTGGAAGCCCTTCCGGCAGAAGCTTTGCAAACGATTGCGCCCCTGCAAGATCGATCTGCTCTCGCAAAAAGAGCGGAATCCGGTCATAGCGAGAAGAGCCCCGTTTTTTATCCTCGTTCCACCCGTCCAGAAGACGGTATTCCTCCATGTCAATCATCAAGATGGAGAACCGAAGGCCCGGATCCGAAAGAAACGGTCTCAGCGCGTAAAGCTCCCGAAAGATCGTCTGGGGCGTTCCCCTTTTGGGCGACTTTCTTTTCCGGCTGATCTGTCCCGTCCCGGGATCTATCCACAAAACCCACTTGCAGGATGCCACCGGGTATACGATGGTAACCGGATCATGCCGAAGAAAGGCAGCCAGCTTTTTTCTCATAACAGAAAAATTAGCTGTCTGCACCTCAATAATTCCCTGTTCGTTCCGGATATCCGCCACAAAGGCGCCGACTTTTTGCTCTTGAAGGGCGGGATTTGGCTCCATATAATGCTTGACAACCGCGTGAACCGTCTTCTCCTGACGGGTTCCGATTCCCTCCGCTTTTCGTTCCGATCCGACAATGGCGGCGCAGGCAGCCGCAAAGCGTCTCTGATCTTCTGTTTTCTCCTCTGGATTGTCCGAAAGCGTCTCCACAGGCTTCCCGTTAAAATCCCTCCAGACTGCGCTGTTTGCGGTACTGGATCCGTTTCTTTGCCGCTTCATACTCCGCCTCCTGCTGCTTGCTTTCCAAAATGATGGGCGGGACGGGCGTGGGGCGATCGTTTTCATCCATTCCGACCATGCTGATGTAGGCACGGTTGATGGCGCGCCTCATGCCGTCTGTCCCCTCGATGTATGTGTCCACCCGAACTTCCATCGAAGTCCGCCCTGTGTATGTCACGCGGCCCTCCAGCACAACGATGTTGTTCAGATACGCACCGGATTTAAAGCGCAAATTGTCGATGGCTACCGTTGTCACCGTTCCGCCGCAGTGGCGCATCGCCACAATTCCGGAAATCTCATCAATCCACTCCAGAAGCCGGCCGCCAAACAGGCGGCCGGATCCGTTGATGTCTCCACTCATCACAATATGATATTGTTCGGTGTAGGACTCTGATACTTTCTTTCCCTCTGGCACTGTACATTTTCCTCTCTTTTCTTCTCAAATTCGCAGATCTCCGTTTGTCCGGATCACCTTCTGATACCAGCTGTAGCTGTCCTTTTTGATTCGTCTCAAATCTTTCTCATCCGTTTCATCCCGGTTGACATAGACAAGCCCATATCTTTTCCGGAATCCCTGATGGGAACTCAAAAGATCGGTAAACGACCACAGGGAATATCCCATCAGATCTACTCCGTCTTCGATGGCCAGCATACAGGCCCTCAGATGGCTGCGGATATATTCGATGCGGCTGCTGTCGTGAATCTTTCCGTCCGGCGTCAGCTCCTCTTCCTGCCCCAGCCCGTTTTCTGTGATGAGGAGGGGCAGATGATAGCGGCCGCTGTATTCATTGAGCACGATGCGAAGCCCCATCGGGTCAATCTGCGCCCCGTACTCGCTTGCCCTCAGATGCTCATTTTTCTCGTCTTTGCAATACCCATACAAGTCAAAATCGACTTCATTCCCCCGGTAGACTCTCATCCCCACGGGATGCTGTTCGTCAGCAGGCAGGGCGCTGGCACAGAGCGTGCGGTAGTAATTGACGGCAATGTAATCCATCCTCCCGAAGGCCAGAATTTCTTCGTCCCCTTCCTGCATCTGCGGCACAATGCTGCGCTCCTTTAGATAACGCATGTAGTATCCCGGATACCTCCCATTGTAATACGTGTCCAGACAGTACAGTGTTTTCATCGCATCGTTCATTCTCGCCGCCCACACATCCTCCGGCTTATTGGTCAGCGGGTATGTGCAGGAGGCGGAAATCGCTGGACCGATTTTTCCTCCCTCTACCAGTTCATGGCAGGCTTTCACCGCCAGCGCATTCGCCAAAAACAAGTGGTACTCCATCTGTGCCCGGATTTGATCCGCTTTCCACAAATCCGGCTCTGAGATGTTCATCCGCTCGTCAACCCGCGTCATCAGATTTTGCTCATTGATGGTCTGCCAGTATTTTACCCGGTCGCCGTACTGCTTAAAACAGATTTTGGCGTAGCGCGCAAACGCATCGGCGCAGCGCCGGTCCAGCCATCCATTGTATTTGACAACAAGATCATAGGGCAGATCAAAGTGATACAGTGTGACAAATGGCTGGATTCCATTTTCCAAAAGGCAGTCGATCACCCGGTCATAGAATTCAATTCCTGCCGGATTGACCGGCCCGTCTCCCGACGGGACAATCCGCGCCCATGATATGGAGAATCGATACATCCCAATGCCAAGCTCCTTCATGAGCGCGATGTCTTCCCTCCAGTGGTGGTAAAAATCGCTGGCCACCTTGCTGTCCGCCTGAACTGCCGAGCGCCGGAACGAGCGGACATCTGCATCGGTCAGCCCTTTCCCGTCCTCATTCCACGCTCCCTCCACCTGAAATGCCGAGGACGATGCCCCCCACAGGAAGTGATCTGGAAATCTGTCCATCTTTCATTCTCCTCTATCTTCGGCTGTCTCTTCTTTTCTTGTGATACGGATTCCGCCCCGGGGCAGTCCGTCTCCCCGCTGTTCTACCGCCTCCACTTCCTCAAAGGCGTCTGTATTTCCAACAATGATCATAACCTCCGTCCCGTATCCCTCTGCTTTCATTTTCTCAACATCAAAGGAAATGATTTTTGTTCCCTTTGTGAGATGTGTGCCCGCCTCGATGTGCTTTTCAAAATATTTTCCGTTGAGATGAACCGTATTCACCCCGATGTGGATCAGCAGCTCCACACCGCAGTCCAGCTTCATCCCAAGTGCGTGAAGCGTCGGGTAAATGACCGATACCGTTCCGTCCGCCGGGGCAAAGACTTCTCCCTTTTTGGGGAGGACTGCAATCCCTTTTCCAAGAGCCTCCGAGGCAAACACCGGGTCTTTCACAAATCGAATCGAGAAGACATCCCCTTCCACCGGAGCCTCCAGAAAAATCTCCCGCATGGAATCGGATTTGTTCTCCCCGTCCTCACATGGGGGCTCCTCTTCCATTTTTTCTTCCTGGATCGGACTTGCCGGAGGTATGTCCTCTTTTCTTTCGTCCACAAGGAGATCTTCTGCCAGAGGGGTCAGCAGTGCCGTTCCGAAAAATGCAATTGCAATGCCGAGCAGATACATCACAAACGGAGCCGTTCCAAAGGCGGCATACGTAAAGATGGTCAAAACTCCGTTGTTTGCGAAGGCGTCTCCGTATACGCCGCCCGCACCCATGAGCGCGCCGCCCGCCGCTCCGCAGACAATCGCACAGACCATCGGTTTTTTCAATCGAAGGTTGCAGCTATAGATGGCCGGCTCTGTGATCCCGACAAGTGCCGCCGAGAGAACGGACGATGCCGCCACGCTGCGCAGATCTTTGTTTTTCGTTTTCAGCATCACGCCAAGCGCCGCTCCGCCCTGCGCGAAGTTGGCAGCCCCCGCAAAAGCAAGCAGATTCTGCTTTCCACTGATGGCCACATCGTTGAGCCCGACGGGAAGCAGCGCCCGGTGTGCTCCAAAAATCACAAATACGCACCAGAGTCCTCCGACGACTGCGCCGCCAAGAACCGCATTCAGCCTCATCAGCGCGTCATACACCCACTGGATACCATTTCCCGCCCAGATACCAATCGGACCCAGAAGACAGAGCGTCAGCGGAACCATCACAATCAGAGAAATGCCAGGAACGAGAATCAGCTGCAGAATTTGCGGGATTCCCTTTTTCAGCAGCCGTTCCAAAACCATCAGCGCCAGGACGGCGAGAATGATCGGAATCACCGATTCCGTATACCCAAAGACCCTTGTGGACTGGCCGATGGTCCACTCCCCTTTCATCACAGGGAGTCCAAATATCGCGGTCGCCGTGGACACATCCTGAATGATCGCATCCACCTGGGGATAGCACAGGAAACCTCCGATTGTCATGGCAATGATCTCATTGCATTTGACCGCTTTTGCGGCAGTGTATCCAAGAAAGACCGGCATAAAATAAAAGATGACCTGACTGGCGGCATACAAAAGCACATACGTATCCTGCCCGGAGATGTCCGTCCCCCATCTGGCCGCCAGAAGCCTCGCCGCCGTCAAAAGACCTTTCAAAAGCCCGGATGCCGCAATGGCGGGGATCAGCGGGGTGAACATATTGGAAATCAGCTGGATTCCCTGGTGGAACCGATTTGCAGTGCCTTTTTGTCCCTCCGTCCCGTCCGCATCGCTTTGACGGATCATCGGAACCATTTCCTCATATACAGCCTCTACCTTGCTCCCAAGGACAACCTGAAATTGTCCGCCCGAGACGACAACCTGGATGACGCCCTCCAGCCTGTTTGCCGCTTCCGCATCTGCCTTCCCATTGTCCCGCAGCACAAACCGCAGACGGGTAAAGCAATGGGTCAATTCCCTGACATTTTCGGCGCCTCCGACACACTGTAGAATATTGCTTGCCAACACATGAATGTCCATTTTTTCCTCCTCTCCCTCAATCCGCACATCCCAGTTATTCTACTCCATTATAATCAGAAACTGTTTTCTTTGCAAGGTTCTTTTCTTCCCGGAAGTTTTAAAAGACAAAAAAGAGCAAAAAAGAGCGGACCGAGAAAGATTTCTTCCCCGATCCGCTCCCTTTTGGGTTCGAAACGTTATTTTAAGTGCGGCAGTCCGTCAAACGTCTCCGCAGGAGATTACTGCACATTGTCTGCAAAGCGCATCAAAATTGCAGCAACTTCCGCACGGGTTGCGTTTCCGGACGGATTCAGTGTCTCCGCAGAATTTCCGGTAATCAATCCCTCAGCGTTTGCCCAGGACATCGCCGAAACCGCATAATCCGAAATGAGCTCTGCATCCACATAGGAGGACAGGTCGGCTCTCGCCGTCGTGTCATATCCTTTCCACTCCGCATACCGATAGAGAAGTGCAGCAATCTGCTCACGGATGATCGGCTCCCCAGGACTAAATGTCGTATCCGAGCTTCCGTTTATAATTCCGTTGGCATGCGCCCAGATCACAGCGTCTGTGTACCAGGTGTCTTCCGGAACGTCTGTAAAGATCAGCGTTTCACCGGATACATCCGGCTCGCCTTCCAGACGGTACAGGACGGCTGCCATCATTGCGCGATCCATCACCTCGTCCGGGCCAAAGGTCGTATCCGATGTTCCGACAAACAGACCATTTTCGCAGACATACTGCACGGCGTCATAGTACCATGCATTCTCATCGACATCTGAGAAATGGAATCCGCTGAATGGAACAACATGTACAACGCAGTATCCATAGATTCTCTCGTCCACAACAGAGGCTGCTTTGACAAACGTATACCCTTCGGAGATTGCCGTCACAGCGCCGTTTTCATCGACTGTGGCAACGTCCGGGTTGAACGATTTCCATACAATCTGTGCATCCTCCTCCAGCGTTGGGAGCGGAGAAATCTCTGCATTCAGCGTACCCGTCTCTCCAACTTCCAGTTCCAGAGCGGTCGGTTCCAGAGAAATGCGTTCCGGAAGAACCGGATATGTGACAACGGCATACTGAACGGAATACTGTCCGTCCTTTGTCGTCGCCCGGATGTAGGCCACTCCCGGCTCCTGCGGTGTGTATTCTACCGGATACGTCATCGTTCCATAGTAGTCTGCCACTTCCAGCTGCTCCAGCGTTCCGCTTCCCTCGATGATCTCCCAGTCGAACGGACCGTTCGCTGCTTCCGGACGTGTGTATACGGTTCCGGAGAGTTCTCCCGCCGGATTTCCCTCACTTGCAACCGCATCCGCCTTGATCACAAGGAGATTGGTTGCACCATACGGTGTCTGATATACATGGATCACTCCGGTCTCAGGATCGTAATCCCAATAATTTGCCCAGCTGTAATTGGTGATCGGAACATCGTATACTGTTCCGTCGGAGTATACATATCTGGTGTAAGGCTGGATCGTTTCCGGAAGGGCGTATCCCTCCTCATTGACCAGTTTTCCGGACCAGGCAATTCCCGGGCTAAAGAAGTCTGGACCATCCAGAATCAAGTGGGTCTGTGCATTCTCGTCTTCTCCCGCGCTCAGAAGAAGTACATCGCTTGTCGTGTGGGCTGAAACGTTCTTATACTGAGCACTCAGCTGTGCAGTTTCTCCCATTGTGATATATTTGGACTGATCTCCATAGCTTTCTGCAGAAATCAAATCGTCCTGATCGTCGCTGGTGTACAAGTCTTCCCAGCTGAATGTACACGTTCTGCTCAGGCCATTTAACGTCACTGTCAGCGTTCCGGTTCCTCCCGGAATGAGTTCCATCGTAGAGGTGTGGTAATTCAGATAGATTTCTCCGCGAAGACCGGTCGAGTCATACTGCGAAACGCTCAAAAGTCCGCCGTAGTCTTCATCGTCCTCCATGACAACCCAACTGATATCCGTTATTTCTGCGCTGGCAGGCTGGATATCTGTCACTTCCACCACAAGGCATCCGTTTGGCTTCAATCCTTCGAAATGGTCGATGGCCAGCTTAAAGTCTGTCAGTTCTGTCGCAAGTTCCTCTACTCCGACGATGCAGACTGCGCTGTCCCCGATTTCATTGGACACGGTAATGACTGCCTGTCCCGGGGCAACCGCCGTCACGATTCCGAAATCATCTACGGTGGCAACGTCCGGATTGGAGGAAGTCTTCGTCAGTGCCCCGCCATTTTCTGTGTTGTCCACAACCTGAAGTTCCATCGTCTCCCCTGGATGGAGAAGCGCAGATGTGTAGGAGAGCATAATGCACGGCGTCGTGTTGACTCTTACCGCGTAGGTGCGGTCATTTGCACCGTAGTCTCCGCCGGAAATGTACAGAATTCCCGTCCACTCGAAATGATAGCTGTTGTTCTCTCCCGGATATGACTCAATGGTGTGTGCGTATTCCGTCACGTCTGCGACAAAGCTCCACTCCCGCAGATCCGGGTCGTACATTACTTCGGAGTAAAATGGATTGTTGCGGTCAATTCCGTACTGCGGAGGATTGTCCGAGCCATCCGGCATATTGGCGTACGTTCTGGCAACATACGGATGAACATCCACGTATGCCATCGTGCCGTTGTCCTGGAAGGTTCCCTTTACATAGATTCTTCCGTCTTCCTCATACATGCTGACCGTATTGTTTTGCAGCATTGGCGCCTGTGTGTCTACCAGAACCGGGAAGCTGATTTCATCGCCGCTCTTGTTCATCGCATGTCCGTTAAACAGAGGTTCATTTTCTCCCGGAACAATGGCATCAAAATCGGTTACAAGACGTCCCGCATCATCATTCCATACAAGATCGCCATAATCTCCATCCCCATACGCGGTGACGGTCATCGTACACTCGGTTCCGTTTGGAAGGACATTTCCATTCAAATCGGTTCCATCCCAGGATGTCGCAGTGAAATAATACTGGGAAGAAGGAATTGCCACACCGTACGTCGCATTGTAAAGGCTCTTCGTCTGATACGTCGCAACATCCCGGTAATACAGCGCACCGGTATTGGCATCTGTCACCTGTACAACCACTGCCTTGGCATCCCGAAGCTGATACAGTGCAAAGTCATCGATCGCATCGAGATATCCGTCTCCGTTCGGCGAAATGGTGAAGTTCTCTTTGTAATAACGCTGCTGTGTCGTCTCTGCGCTCATGTCAAAGACGTTCTGTCCAAGATTGTAGTATCCGAATACGCTTACCCCGTCGGTCACAAGCGAGCCGATGGAGCTTGTTCCCCAGGTCGATTCCATCTCCCAGATGGAGCTTCCCTCCGGAACTTCATCAAACCAGACAGAGCGGTCAAAAATAGGAGCCTCGGTCCAGTCGCCGTAGAATGCCAGCATCGGCAGACCAATCTGAGGATTTTGTCCATTCTCATCTGTCAGAATGATGAATCCCTCCAGATACGTTCCATTTGCAAATGTGCTGTCCAGCTCTGCTTTCTCTTCTTCTGTGAGGGAGACGGATGTCGTTACTTCCGTCTGCGCGCTGGCCGGAACCGAAACCGTTCCCAGATCCACTTCCTTCACCAGCACATCGCTGTCCAGCATCACGGCCTTCCCATCGACTTCTCCGACAGCCGGGCGAAGCAGCACTGCCTTGGCCTGGTAAGTCAGCGCCTGATCGGTTATGTTGTGAACCAAAAAGTTCAGCGCATATGTTCCCGTTCTCTCAGGGTCATCTCCGAGCTCCAGCTTGCCGATCAGCTCGCCTTCCACCGTAATGTATGCCGGTGTTGACACCGCATTTCCGACATTGGCAAGTCCGGCACCCTGTAATCTCGGGGAATAGTAAACTCCGTCTGCATTCTTTACCGGAATCGCAGTGCTGGCAAGAAGCTGGGTTGCCAGTTCTCCGGCAGAAGCGCTGACATTCAGCGACTCTGTCACATATTGACGCAGCAGTGCAATCATACCGGTTACGTGAGGTGCTGCCATAGAGGTACCGCTCATCATGTCATAGCTTCCCACATAATCCGAATACATTCCGTTCTCATCCGGAAGGCTGTTGTAATATGGATCGAGAATTGCCGACCAGATGTATCCGCCGGGAGCTGTAATTTCCGGCTTCAATTCCAGACCCGGGCCTGCTCCCCAGGAGGAAAAGCTGGACATCTGATTTCCTTCCGGATCATATGTAACCTGATCTTCTGCTTCCACGGTCATCGTAACTGTCTGTCCCGCGTCAGCTGCCGCCTTGATGGCAGCACCGCTGCGTCCGGAGATGAACGCTGCTGTCAAAAATGCGCCGTCCGATGACATGTAGATCAGCTCATCGCTTTCCGGATCGGAGTCGTAGACAATGACCGCCAAAACACCATACCGCTCTCCCTGAGAGTTCGTTCCGGAGAAGCTCATGGCATTGTTGATCTTATCGACAAAGGAAAGTTCTCCTCTCTTTACGAGTGCAACTCCTGTCTTTCCGCCGTTCCATCCGTTGTTGAATCCGGCATTGTAGTAGTCCTGATACGTGCCGACGCCGTCTACCGGGATAATCTCAACCGGTTCCCCGCCTGCAAACGCATACTTCATGGCGATTCCGGTTGAGTCGGTAAACGGAACAACCGTCGCATTTCCCTCTCCGTCAAACCATGTCAGCACGGACTGTGCGCTCAATCCGCTCTCGATGGATGCAATGGCCAGGTTGGAGTCATACACTGCCGGAGCGGACATCATCGATGTCTCCGGATCTTCTGTGAGAGAATAACCGCCATTGTGATTGTTCGATGTCGAGTAGGCGCTGTTTCCGGCAGAAGTGACAAGCACAACCCCGGCCTCCTCTACCCGGGCATACAGTTCATTGGATACCGTATCGTCAAATGCGTATCCATTGTCCGAACCAAGGCTCAAATTGACTACGTCCGCGCCCAAACGCATGGCATCTTCCAGTGCGTTGTAGATGGCGTATTCCTGCGCGCCGCTTGCGGAATCGTTCGGGAATACTTTCATCGCAAGAATCTGCGCATCCGGAGCGACACCGGAGAATTTAATTTCACCCTCCTCGGTCTGCGCATATCCGGCGATCGTACCGGATACATGCGTTCCGTGGTTGCTGTCTGCCGGCAAAACATTCAAGTCGCCGTCCGCATAATCACATGCATACGGCACTTTGCGGTTTTTATAGAGCGCATTGTTGTCCCAGACAAGCATGCTTCCATCGGCCGCAGTTGTGGAGTGCAGCTGCGTTGTCGTCAGGAAGAGGCGCAGACTCTCGGATGTATAGCGCAGATCCGAATCCGTCAGCTCGCTGCGGAAAGAGTCATCGGAAAATGCCTCATGCGCTCTGTCCACAGAGTTGCCTGTCCAGCTGTTCTGCATCACATCCAGACCCGTATCCAGCACTGCAACGAGCATTCCCTGGCCGGTAAATCCCTGACCCCAGGCTTCCTCCAGCCCTACCATGCTGTAGCTGTACTGATAATACGGCTTCTGCGCATCCTCCGATGAAATCTCTTCCGGACGGTCATAGGTGTGCTGAACATATGCGCGCTTTACGCCGTCCATGTCCGCAATCGATTCCAGATCGCCATAGCAGATTTCAATCGCCATCGCATTCAGCACATCGGTCCACTGTGCCACCAGCTGCGGCTGTTTGCCCTCCTCTGCCGATGCGTCCTGCGCAATCTCCTCAAGCAGCACACTCTGCTGTGAAAGCAGCGCCTCTTTTGCCGCTCTGCTTGTGTCTTTCGACAGGAACAGGGAGACTGCCTCTCCCATTCCGACTCCTGTTATCTCAACCGTGTCGGAGTCAAATTGCTCCAGCACGGGAGGTTCTTCCAGTTCCACAATAACCGTAACCCTGTCATCCGGTGCATATGCGGGCGCTGTCTCATTCTGTTTTTTCGATTCACTTGAAATCTCATCCAGAAGATGTACGCCGGACACTTCCTCGGCAGACAGTGTGCGGGTCCCGGAACCGGGATCTGCCGACGCAGGTATGGCAGAGGAAACATTCCCCATAACCATCACTGCAGTCAGCAGCATCGCAACAAATCGTTTCATTCTTTTCTTTCCTTTCTACAAATCTTAACCGATCGCTGACATTTGGGACAAATCGCTGGCAGATTTCTCCCGATATCGCTCCTTTCCCCTGAACGTCTCCTCCTTCCAGGCGATTTCTGTTATCGGTCTGAAAGTATTATAATCTTCTCAACTTTTTCTGTCAATTACAGTTCATACAATTTCTCACTTTAGGCGTTGGTCAAATGTAACAGTTCTTCAAAGTATTCACTTCGAAGAACTGTTCACTTTGGAGAACTGTTCACTTCTGCCGGATTCCCGCAGTGCTGCGAAAATCCGGCAGAATGTATCCTCCGATATTTATGTTCCAAATGGGCGGCCCGTTTTAATCTTCTACAACTGGAACAGGATCTTCATCCCAGGCGTCCAGATTGTTGATGTATTTTTTCGTCTCTCTGGAAATGACATTGGACAGCATAAGTACAGCGATCAGGTTTGGAATTGCCATCAGCGCATTCAGAATGTCTGCGATATCCCAGACAAGATCGAGCGCCACAATCGGTGCAATGGCCGCCACAGCCACATACAGCACACGGTACGGGATCAAACCTTTCTTTCCGGAGAAATACTCCACTGCCCGCTCCCCGTAATATGCCCATCCGAGAACGGTGGAGAAGGCAAAACAGATGATTCCAAGCGTCAGCACGATCGGGCCGAAATACGGGATCTGACCAAATGCCAGCGTCGTCAAGACGCCGCCGTCTGTGACATCTCCCATATTGATCTGCGGATTTTTCATAATGGTTGTCACCAGCACAAGACCTGTCATCAGACAGACAACAACTGTATCCCAAAATGTTCCGGTAGAAGAGACGAGCGCCTGGCGAACGGGGTTTCTCGTCTGAGCCGCAGCCGCCGCAATGGGCGCGGATCCCATTCCGGACTCGTTGGAGAAAAGACCTCTCGCCGTCCCGTAACGCATTGCTGTCATAATTCCTGTCCCCACAAGCCCTCCTGCTGCCGCTCCCGGCTGAAAGGCAAGCCGGACAATCGTCTGAATTGCCGGAAGGATAAAATCATAATTGATGCCAAGAATAATCAGACAGCCCATCACATAGAAAATGGCCATGAAGGGCACGAGTTTTTCACAGACATTTGCAATCGAGCGAATGCCGCCGAAAATGACAACGCCAGTCAGCACCGCCACAATCAGGCCGACAATCCAGCCTGGAATGTTCATATTCTCCTCCACAATGTTGGCGATGGCATTTACCTGCGTCGCACAGCCAATGCCGAAGGAGGCCACTCCGGCAAATACCGCAAACAGCATTCCCAGAAAAGCGCCGGCTTTCTTCCATTTCAATCCCCGGGAGAGGGCATACATCGCACCTCCCTGCATACGGCCATCTTTCTTTTTGACTCTGTATTTGACAGCGATCAGCGACTCCGCATATTTTGTGGCAATGCCAAAGACGCCGGAGAGCCAGCACCAAAGAACTGCTCCCGGTCCTCCGAGTGCCACAGCCGTTCCCACCCCTACAATGTTGCCCGTTCCAATCGTCGCCGCAAGCGCGGTTGTCAGTGCCCCAAAGTTTGAGACTTCTCCCTCTGCGTCGGGATCTTTTGTCACCGAAAGCTTAATTCCCTTCGTGATGGACTTCCACTGGATAAAACCCGTCTTCACCGTCATGAAGATGTGCGTTCCAAGAAGCAGCACAATCAGCCACCATCCCCATACGACATTGTCCACAATCCCGATGATGTTTCCTATCTTTTCTACCATAAGCACCTTCCTTCTACTCTAACGATGCGTCGACATACCTGTTTTTGTATGTTCCTGCTGTTTCGAGCAGCCACTCCTTTCTTCTCGTTCTATCTTTGCGGGAAAGATATTGGCTCAGTATACCATAGAAGCAGAAAAAAATCAAGCAGTTCTCTTATCAAAACGGAAAATCAGATATTTTCCGCTTGTTTCTTCCAACAAAAGAGGGGCATCACTTCCCGATTGAATCGGGAAGCGATGCTCCTCGCAATAAAGTCATGCAGCATTTGAATTCCAGGTTTTCTGTCCGTGCAATCCTTCTTAATCCGTTTACTGCATCTGTCCAGGATCAGATCCATAATATTCCGGAGGCACGGAGACTTGCAGCATATCCCCATAATTGTCCATCAGCTGTCCGTTGAGGTTATAGAAAAGGCGGACTCCATTTTCCAATATGAGTTCGTTGTTGTCTGCATAACAAGTACCCGGTATGATGTTAATTCCATCTTCCTCCGAGATCCAGTCGTACATGCCTTCCGGGAAGACATAAATCCACACCGGCGTGTCTGCGTATTTCCAGCATCCGACAAAATTGTCAACCGTCTTATCTGCGAGAATGTCCGGAAGTTCCGACGGGAACAACTCTCTTCCATATTCACTCTCAATATTTCCGTTTGCTTTCAGGACGAAGGTTTCCTGAAGCAGATCCAGAAAGAGTCCGTTCTCGATCATAGAATATGTTCCATAATCCCGTGTTCCATCCGCATAACACATTTCCCATGTATCTCTATCTGTGATAACAAGCCAATAGGATCCGTCTACATTCTGCCATGTACCATAAAATTCTTCCACCGAGATACTGCCAGAGATTTCAGCGTCTCCAGGATCGCCTACTCCGGGATCATCCACTTCAGAATCACCCACTCCAGGATCCCCTACTCCAGGATCATCGATTTCAGCATCCGTTTCTTCCGGATCGCCCTCATTCGGAACTTCCCATGTATCCGGCAGTTCCGACGAAAACAGCTTCTCTCCATCGCTGTCTACGAGATTCCCCTCTCCGTCAATGCCATAGTAGCGATCCTCATCCTCGAGATGCAGCTCCTCTCCTTCGATATAATACGTTCCGCTGTGGCTGAGTCCCTCGCTTGTATACCATTCATAGGTGCCGTCTCCATAGATATACAGCCACTCACTGGAACTTTCATATTCCCATATGCCGAAAAAGTCCTCCGACTGCGGGTCTTCTCCATCCGACTGCGTTGCCTCTGCGCTGCTTTGCGGTTTGACCGATTCCTGCGTCCCATTTCCTGCGCCTGACTGACAGGCGGAAAGAAGGGTTCCAAACAGGCTGATTCCCAAAATCAGCCCAATCCATGTTTTCTTTTTCATGATTTCTTTCTCCTTTACTTCATATTGATCTGATTGAGACATTTCTCAAAGAGATTTTCGTTCTTGAGACAAATCAGCAGTGTGCCATCCTCTTTCCTGTTCGATGTCACATTTCCAGATTGCTGATCCGCGCTTTCTGCGGCGTTCTTCTGCTCTGCCACCGCACCATCCTTTTAGAAATTCATTTTTACGTCACTTCGCTTTTCGTCCTCTGCTTCGTAGAATTCTTTGGCATGGTATCCCTTGGCGAGCAGCTTTGCCGGGAACATTGCAATGGAAATGTTAAAGTTGCTGACGTTGGCATTGTAAAGCCTTCTTGCCGCCTGAAGGTGTTCCTCTGCATCGCGAACGCCGTTTTGAAGCTCTACGAATACATCGCTGGAGCGAAGCTCCGGATAATTTTCCGCTACCGCTAAGATGCGCCCCGTCATCTCTCCCATCTGTCTGTCGGCTTCTCCCATCTCACCTACGCTCATTCCGCGCCGCAGCCGAATGACATTCTCCATCAGCTCCGATTCATGTTTCATGAATCCCTTCGTCGTATCCAAAAGCTTGGTCAGCATATCATAACGCTTGGTCAGCGCCACCTCGATCCCGGAGAGAGCTTCCTCTATCTTGATCTCCTTGCGCTTGAATCCATTGGTTGTCGTGACCGCCCATACCACCGCCACTGCAATGATAATGAGTATAATAATCATACGATTCTCCTTTCTCTCATGCTCTGTTTTTACCCTTCATCCGTGTTTTGTGCGGACGAATTCCAGGTTTCATCCTTTCCCGCGACGCGGTGATCTGCGAAAGGATGCACGCTTCTTCGTCACAGTTGTCTTTCTCCTTTCCTTCCTTACCGATCAATAATAGCTTCCGACGATCATTCTCATAATCTCATCGCAGGCAATTTCAACCACAGGCACTCCATCCCGATACCATCGGATAAAGTTTCCATCTGTTTTTGCATTTTTCCAGACACGTTCTTCCTGCAGAGGGAAAAAACGGGCCGTCTGGAATTTCGGCTGAAGATTGACCACAACTGTACTCCCGGTTTCAAATATAATTTGAAGGACCCCATCCTGTAAGGGCCAGACTGCTGAAATAGGAAGCCGCTTCATACTTCACCTCCTTCGATCTACAAGTTTATCACCATTGTAAATAACGGTCATTGAGAGCATTCTGCACGGAAAAATAGAGCCTTCTTGCCGCTCAATAAGAGCCACTGTGCCGGATAAGAGAGCCGCCTCTTC
>CASGAH010000058.1 GCA_949299375.1 uncultured Eubacteriales bacterium
GAAGCACCATTGATAAAAGCTGACAGTTCCGATAACATGCAGGCAACAATCCAATAAATCTCAGCCACAAATGTTACAAAAAAGCTTGACCACTACAATCTTGATGAGCTAGATACTAATAAATACGGAAGAACCAAAACGTTGATCCACCCCCTGCCAAGGGTGAATCAACGCTCTATGGATACAGATCTTTCGTTGACGGCGTATCTACAGCACCGCAGATACGCCCTATTCCTCTGCGGCCTTACACGCAGACCGATCCGTCTGCTTTCGCAAGCTGCACGTCATGCTTCTTGAAGAAATCCACTCTGGGCTCCAAAAATTTCAATTCATGCTGCGCTAGATCCCCCGTATAAGCGGTAAGCGGCTCCAAAATCAAATCCCAGTTCCAGAGACTTCCATCCAGGTTCAGATATTCCCGGAACATCTCACAGCCATCCGGCGCGATGGGGTGAACAAGAATTGCCATCACTTTGCAAGCATAGAAACAGTCCGCCACAATTTGCTTTCTCAGCTGTGCATCCTGATTCCGGTCTGCAATCTTTACATTGTTAACCCAATGTTTGTTGATTTCCCGGATGAAATCATCCAGAACATAGGAGATCCGATGGAAATCATGGTTGTACATATGGCGCTCATATTCCAGCACTGCCTTCTTCGACACTTCCAGAATTTTCGGCGACACTGCGTTGTCAGGAATTTTTCCCTCATAATTGGTCTGAACCGCATAAAAGCAGGAGCGGATGAGACGGTTAAAGACGTTTGTCAGCAGATTCCCCTCTTTTAATACCATGTCCGCACCCGTTTGCTGCTCTTTCGGCAAATAGACCTGAGGCTTAAAACCAACGCTCTTAGAGGACAGTCCCAGGCTCATAAAGTGCATTCTCAGCTGTTCTGCCGTATAATACTGCAGCAGTTCGTCCGCCATCGGAGGCTTGATCTCGGAGCTGCTGCTCGCCTTTGTGTCCATGAAAAGAACATGGCGGTTTGAAATGATATGGGGAAGATTGATTTTCTCCATGTCCGGCTTCGTCCCCTTCGGCACCTGAAGTCCGGTAAATATTCCCATCTCAGCAATGGAGTAGAAATAGATGTTGTCTTCTCCGATAAACTGATAGACGGTGGCATCCTCGTCCTCCCACCATTTTTTCCACTCATCTTCCGGCAGTCCTTTGCTCTCCAGATACGCTCTCGTGAAGGAAATGGGCGCCCACAGCGATTCCGGCCAAACCCAGAATGTCAGATTTTTCTCTCCCTCGCAGTCCGGCACTTTTACGCCCCAGTCCACATTTCCGGACAGGCGGAACGGGACAAGCGTTTTCCCGGATGTGTGATGCACGTTGTTTTTCTCCATCACCTTGCGGGCTTCATCCCGGTCGTCCAGCGACTCGAAGACAAACACAACGAATGATTTCTTTTCCTCATCGATCGTCTCATGTTCCGGGAGCTGTCTTTCCAGCGCAGCCGGATCCTCCATATTTTTTCTCGGAACGTAGACACACGGCTTCTTTAGAAATTCATCGATAATGTCGAGCTGGAACCGGCGGGTATTCGAGCCGCGCCGCAGCGCATCTGTGCGCTCCTTCATCAGATCGATGCAGTCTTCCAGACAAAAATACCAGTTGGTTACATTTCTTAGGGAAGGCGTTTTCCCCGTCAATGCGCTCACCGGATGAATGAGCTCCGACGGCATATATTGATGACCCAGGGAACATTCGTCCGCATACGCTTTCTCAGACGTACATCCGGGAATGGGACACTTTCCAAGCACCTGACGGCCATTTAAAAACGTATGCATCTCCTCATCATAAAACTGAGGGGTTGAGAGTTTTTCGATATATCCATTTTTATACAGAGTTTCAAATACTTCTGCGGACACTTTTGTGTGCATCTCCCCCGTTTTCCCGAGAGCAGACGCTCCGAACAAGTTCAGACTGATTTTGTAATCTTCCAGCGTCTTTTTCTGCTTTTCGTGATTCCCCTGCACGTACTCCTGAATGGTTCCGGTATAACCATCTTCCTTCAGCTTTCGATATGCCTCCATAATCGGGGAGCCATAGCAGTCTGTACCGGAGACAAAAATAACATTTTCTTCTCCAATGCGGTCCCGCAAAAAGCGGGCGAAAATATCCGCGTGAATAAACATTCCGCCCACATGTCCAAAGTGGAGCGATTTATTGCCGTACGGCATCCCTCCGGTAATCACAGCCCGTTTCGGAAATACAGGGCGTTCGTCTCTCGCCAGTCTCTTATTCATCGTTTCCTCCATTTCTGCACAGAAAAAGCAATCCGGCTCTGGCAGCCACCCGATGGAAGCCATCGGGTCGAAAAAAAAATCCCCTGCAAATTCTGTTTTGATTTACAGGGGGCGAAATGATCACGGCACCACTTTATTTTTCCCTGATCCATCGCCAGATCAGGCTTTGCAGCGGCAAATCAACGTTACATGCTGCAGCCTTTTTCTATGCCCCAAAGTGTAGCACTTTTTTGGAAACGTGTCAAGCCCTACTCTCTGTCTGCGCAGGCAAGCCGCCCATTCCAGACGGCGCTTGACGGGCTTCCTCCTCACACGCAGGCGAGCCGTCGGTTCTCACTCTTGCATCCGAACTTCGTACCGGATCGGATGGGATGATACTGCAAGCACAGCGGTCGTCCTCCGGGCGTATCGCATAAGAAAAACGGCATAGCCGAAGCCATACCGTCTCTCGTTTTATTTTGTGGTTTTGTTTTTTATTCGTTCGTCTCAGCGGATTCCTCTGATGATGCGCTTTCGTCTGTGCTTTCGCTTGACGATGCGTCACTGCTTTCGGAGGTGTCTTCCTCTGTCGACTCCGGAATGTAAGCCGGATCATCGACGAAGCGAATCTGAGCCCATCGTTTCTCTTCTACCGAAAATTCCTTGGCATCTTCCAGGATGTCTGCGTATTTTTCCTTGAAGTTCTCTGCCTTGCGGCTCTCAATCTCTCCTGCAATTGCCTCTTCTCTGGCTTCCTCATCGTTATCGTCGTTGCACTTGATGACGTACCAATAATCTTCCTTCTCAGCGTGCGTCTTGATGACTTCACCCTTCTCCATGTCCCATGCCGCATCCTGGAACAGGTATGTTCCTTCTTCCTGTATGGTGACGTTCTCACTCTTTGTCACCGTGTAATCGTCGGAGTCATGCTCATCGACAATATCTTCAAAGGAAACGCCTTCCTCCACCTGCTTTAAGATCTCATCAGCAATGGCTTCCTTGTCGATATTTTCTGCCTCCTCGGTACTTGTGGAGCGAATCATCACATAGCTGATGTCCTTGCACAGAAACTCATCTTCCCCTACTTCGGTGTCTGTGTCAGATACAAGATCTTCGTACACCAGATTGGCGATGGCATTCATCGTGTAGATTTTCTCTACCAATGTCTGGGTTGCCCCTGTTGCCGTCACCACTTTTTCGTCCTCCATGAACTCCTTCACATTTTCTTCCACGAGCGCCTTCTGCTCCTCGCTGAGCACAATTCCCCTCTTGTCAGCTTCTTCGTTCAAAATGTAGGTCTGCAAAATCTGGCTCATGACATCTTCTTTTACACTGTCCTCAAACGTCTTTCCGCTTCCCGTAAAATCATATGCCCATAAGCTTGAACCATAATACATTTCATACTGATACTGGGTCAGCTTTGCATAAAAATATGCTTCATCCATATAAATTTCTTCCTCACCGTACGTTGCCACTACGGTAGTAGGATAATCTGCAGTTTTTATACCGCATCCGGTCAGCGCACTGCCAATCATGAATCCGGCCATCAAAAAACCGAGGCCGCTTTTTCCCTTCTGACTCACAACTTCGTCCTCCTGATTGTCTTATGGTAATCCGGGGGGCATTTTCTGCTTGAATCCCTCTTTCTCCCGGCTGGTTTCCTTTCCATTACCACTCATCCATATTATAGTACTTTTTTCTCAAATAATCAACAACTTTATCTCATTTAACAGCGATTTCATGGAATTCATCAACTTCTTCGGGTCTTCTCCTCCTTTTTCCCGGCTTACGTATGTGAAGAACGGGGCGGCTCCCGGTGTAAAATCCAGTTGATTTCTGTATCTTTGGAGGAGCAAAATGACTTTGTCAATGTCAAGGGAGACGTTTGGGTTCATGGAAATTTTCACCCGCATCCGGTTTCCTTTCAATTCTGTGACAGACGCATCGTGGGCGAGCTTTCGCAGAAGCGCCAGCTGAATCAGTTGATCGACGGATTTCGGGAGATCGCCGAAGCGGTCGATCAGTTCGTCTTGAAGATCCATCATCTCTTCTTCCCCCTCCACCGCTGCGATCCGCCGATACATATCCAATTTCAGGCTCTCATTGCGGATATAGGAAGGCGGAATGTAGGCGTCCATGTTCAAATCCACCGTCGTCTCAAACGATTCTGTCTCCTCCTCTTTTTCCCCTTTCAGCGTTGCCACCGCCTCGTTGAGCATCTTGCAGTACAAGTCGTATCCGACCGACTTCATATGCCCATGCTGCGCTTCACCCAGAATGTTTCCTGCTCCGCGAATTTCCAGATCGCGCATTGCAATCTTCACCCCTGATCCAAGTTCGGAAAATTCACGGATTGCCTTCAGCCTCTTTTCGGCGACTTCGCTGAGAATCTTATCCCGGCGGTATAAGATGAACGCATATGCGATCCGGTTGGAGCGGCCGACACGCCCTTTCAGCTGATAGAGCTGGGAGAGGCCGAAGCGGTCTGCGTCATGAATCATAATAGTGTTGACATTTGAAATGTCAAGCCCTGTCTCGATGATCGTCGTCGTCACAAGCACATCGATTTCCCGGTTGATAAACGCCAGCATGACCTGCTCCAGCTCCCGCTCGCTCATCTGTCCGTGGGCAAATGCGACATTGGCATCGGGCACAAGCTGTGCGATCTCGCTCGCCTGCCGGTCAATGTCGGTCACGCGATTGTACACATAATACACCTGGCCTCCCCGGCCAAGTTCCCTGTTGATGGCTTCCCGAACCATCTCCGGGCGGTATTCCAAAACATACGTCTGAATGGGTTTTCGCTCCATCGGCGCTTCCTCGAGCATACTCAGATCCCGGACACCGATGAGGCTCATGTGAAGTGTTCTCGGAATGGGGGTTGCCGTCAGTGTCAGAACATCCACATCTTTTTTGAGCTGCTTTATCATTTCCTTGTGGCGGACTCCAAAGCGCTGTTCCTCATCGATGATCAAAAGCCCCAGATCCCGGAAAGCGACGTCTTTCGACAAAACCCGATGTGTCCCGATGACAATGTCGACGATTCCTTGTCTGAGCTGCTCGATCGTGCGTTTCAGCTGAGCCGGCGTGCGGAACCTTGAGATCATTTCAATGCGGATCGGGTACTCTTTCATCCTCTGGCAGAAGGTGTTGTAGTGCTGTTGGGCCAAAATTGTCGTGGGCACGAGATATACGACCTGTTTTCCATCCTGAACGGCTTTGAAGGCCGCGCGGATGGCAATTTCTGTTTTCCCAAACCCGACGTCTCCGCACACGAGGCGATCCATGATTTTTGTGCTCTCCATATCCCTTTTGGTGTCCGCAATGGCGTCAATCTGATCCTGCGTCTCCTCATAGGGAAATGAGTCTTCAAATTCTTTTTGCCAGACGGTATCCTTTCCAAAGGCATACCCCTTGCTGTTTTGGCGCAGGGCATACAGCTCGATGAGCTCTTTTGCAACGTCATAAACGGCTGTCTGCACTTTCTTTTTTGTCTTTTTCCACTCGGGACTCCCAAGTTTGGAAAGCTTCGGTTTTTTTGCATCCGAATCGGCATATTTTTGAATCCGGTTCAGCTGCGTCGCCGGGACAAACAGATTTCCGCCGTCCCCGTATTCGATTTTCATGAAATCTTTCGTCGTCTGATCGACTTCGATCTTTTCAATGCCCCGGTAAATTCCGAGGCCATATCCTTCGTGTACCACATAATCCCCGACACTCAGCTCCGCAAACTCCTGGATCACTTTCCCTTTGATGCCATGTTTCAGCCGAGGCTTTTTCTTTTTCTCTCTTCCAAAAATATCGCCCTCCGTCAGAATCATAAAGCGAATCTGAGGATAGACAAATCCCCGGTGCAGCGTTCCATACATGACCTGTATTTCCCCCGGGAGAATCGGATGCTCCGTCTGCTCCGAGTAAAACGCACGCAAGTCGTACTCTCTCAGATGAGAGGCCATCCGCTCCCCGTTGAAGCGGGAAGAGCAAAGAAGTATGATCTGATATCCCTGTCTGCAGTAGTCTGTCAACTCTTTGACCAAAAGAGGGATCTCGTTTTGGTAGGAATTGACGCTCTGCGCAAGAATGGAGTATGTGCGGACGTCTCCGAGCATCGAGAGCCGCTGTTCCAGTCCAGTAATGGCAACGGTGCGGGCGTTTTGCAGCGCAGCAAAAACGGTACGCACCGGAGTGAGCACTTCTGTCTGGCCGGGAAGGACATACCCCTTTTCCAGCCGGTATCCCATGCTCTCCCGAAATTCCAGCTCCGTCTCCTCCCCGCGCTCTTTCAGCCACTGCGGTTCGTCCAGAAATACGATCGTCTTTTCTTTCGGAAAATAGTCCAGAAACTTCTCCGTCTCCTCGTAGAAATATCGGATCGCTCCCTCCAGCCCCTCGATGGAAATTCGCTCGCGGATTCGCTCTGTCAGTTCCTCGACCGCGCTTTGCAGGCGCTTTGCCTCCTGCGTCTGTCCTTTTCCGGCAAGCGCTCCGCTCGTCCTGTCATACTCCCTCTGAATCTTCTCCAGTGCGGTTTCGATCTGATCTTCTCTCACAATCATGTCCATCGCCGGATAGATGGAGACGGACGAAAGGGATTCCACCGACCGCTGACTCTCGACATCAAATGCGCGGATCGAATCCACCTCATCTCCCCAAAACTCAATCCGGTAGGGGTTTTCCTGCGTCAGGCAGAACAAGTCAAGAATGCCTCCGTGAATGGCAAACTGCCCGGGCTCCTCTACAAGCCCGACTCTGTTGTATCCCAGATCAACCAGCTCCTGCTTAAACCAGTCAAGATTCCACTCTTCCCCAACCGAAATTTTCACAATACGGCTCTGGAATTCCCGCAGCGGCAGCAGTGGATTCATAAGCGCATCGATCGTTGTCACAATGACTCCGGACGGCTGCTCCAAAAGCTGTCTTACCGCCAGCATTCGCTTCTGGCCGATCAAATTTCCCTGAACATCTGCCGAATAGAAGATCAGGTCTTTCGCCGGATAATACTGAACCGGCTGCGCAAAGAGCCGAAAATCTTCCAGAATCTCTCTTGCCCTCGTCTCTTGATACGTAACAATCAGGCGGTACGGATATCGCAGCGCCAGCTGGCTCATCAGATGGACTTTTTGAGAATCCACACATCCCGCAACCTGAAAGGGTTGTCTCCCCGTTCCGAGGCATCTCTCCAGCTCCTCATACCCCGCGAGTTTTTCAAGAGGGCTTTTGTACAATTCGCTCATTTCTTTTCACCTGCCTTTCCTTTTTTGTCCGCTTTCCAATCAGGATCCCCCAAATCACGCATGGCCATGCAGGAACCCGGTTCTCATTTCTTGCTGTTGAAGCGATTCATTGCGCTTGCAATGCCTTCTTCCAGAAAAACTTCTGCCGCCAAAACTGCTCTTGGAATCGCCTCCTCAACGGCCATCCCGTCGGACTGCTGAAAATGGCCGAGAACATAATCCGCCAGATCCATGCGGGGCGGTTTCTCCCCGACTCCGATTTTCATTCGTGGGAAGTCCTGTGTCCCCAGATGAAGGATGATGTTTTTCAAGCCATTGTGTCCGCCTGCGCTTCCCTTGGCGCGAATCCGAATCTGTCCCGGATTCAGGCTGATGTCATCCACAAAGACGAGGATATGGTCTGGCGCAATCCGGTAAAAATCAGCCGCTTCCCGCACACTTTCCCCGCTCAGATTCATATAAGTCTGAGGCTTGAGCAGAATTACCTTCTCTCCCGCAATCATTCCTTTTCCTTCCAGTCCTTTGTGCTTTTTTGTATCTACCGAAATATGATATTTTTCGGCCAGCGCATCCAGCGCCATGAATCCGGTATTGTGCCGTGTTCCCGCGTACTGTCTTCCCGGATTTCCCAAACCAACCATCAAATACATCTTTGCCTCTTTTCCGCACTTCTTTGCTGTTTTGCTCAGACTATTCTACACGATACGCCCCGCAAATGCAACAACAATTCTCTCCTTCTCCGATGACACCCGCAGATGTTTGGCAGATCGCTGCGGCAATGCATTTCCTGTTTTTTTCCTATTTTTTTCAGCTTTATGAATTAGTCTTTTCCTGTCTTGCAAAATCTGTCCAAATCGATTATAATTGGGGCATGCTTTTTCTCCTGAATTGATCAAAAATATATTTTTTTCAGGTATTTTAGTCATTTTTTTTATGCAAAGGAGTCGGAATATGGAACGTTCTTTTCTGCAGACCTTATTCTTTAGAAATATTTGGTTTGTCTTTCTATTTGCCTGGCTGGAGATCATCTTTCATCTTGCCTTTTTTCACAACGCCGAAGTGCTGCTTCCTCTGGTGATGAGTCTGCCCATCGCCTTCCTTTGTTCTGTCCTGACGCACCTGGCCAGACCAAACGTCAACCGCATTCTCGGTTTTCTCATGACGGCATTCGTTTGTTTTTTCTTTGACGCAGAAGCCATCTACTATACTGTCTTTCATACGTTTATGGCTCCATTCAGCCTGATCTCTATGGTGGAAAATGCATTCAACTTTCGCAGTGTCGCCATTGCCAAAGCACTGACTCAGATTCCGCTTCTCATTCTTCTCAATCTTCCGCTCGTTCTCTATTGGATTGTTACGATTCCATCCGCACTGACGCAGCGTCTTTCACTCTCCCAAACGGCTCGCACCTTGCTGTGCTGCATTTGTCTTCAGCTTGTCGCCGTCGGAAGTCTTTTCCTTTACGGGACAGATTATTATTCTCCCTACGATCTATACTATCGCCGTTTTCTCATCAATGATTCGATCCAGAGTCTCGGTGTCACCACCTCTGTCCGTCTGGATGCCGCAGAGGCACTGCAGCTGCGCGTCCCTCAGCTGAAACGCCGCACCATTGTCCCTCAGCTTTTCGAGGGCATCCTGGCGGCGGTCTCTTCTTCCGACAGCCCTCTTTTTGAGCAAACGGAAAACACAAAAAAGCCTTCCTCCTCTTCCGAATCCAACGACAAGGAGGTTGCGCGCCATGAACTGGATTATGATTTTGCCGCCCTGGCACAGGAAGCCCCAAACAGCACCGTAGAAGCCATTCATCTTTATATGAACGACCAAACCGCAGAACCGCTCAACGATTACAGCGGACAATTTGAAGGGTATCATCTGATCTGGATTATGGCAGAATCGCTCTGGACGTATGCCATTCGCCCCGATCTCACCCCTACCCTGTATCAGATGGCAAACGAGGGGTTTGTCTTTGAACATTTCTACACGCCGCTCTGGTATGGCAGTACAATCGGCGGAGAATTTGCCTCCTTTGTCTCCCTTGTTCCCATTGAGTCCGGTCGTTTTTCCTTCGACTTAACCGGGGAGCGCTCCAATGATATGCGCACGGTGCTCAGCATGAAACTTCCCTCTATGGGATACAGCGTAGGCGGATATCACAATTATCTGTTTTCCTTTTACAACCGGGATAAGAGCCACCCGAATATGGGGATGCCCTGGTGGGGGTGGCAAAATGGATACATTCCTGAGACGAATGAAGATGGCAGCTTTCTGTGGCCGCAGTCTGATCTGAAACTGATGGAAGATACGATTGACTTCTACATCGACAGCGAGACGCCGTTTTTTACATACTATATGTCCTTTAGCGGACACGCCAACTATGGGCTAAACGGGGAAAATGCGATGAGCGTAAAGAACTGGGATGCCGTCGCCGATCTGGATTATTCTGAGACAGCCCGCTGCTATCTCGCGGCCAACATTGAGCTGGAAAAAGCCGTTTCCTACCTAATCGAACAGCTGGAGGAACACGAAATTTTGGAGAAGACACTGTTTGTGATTTCGCCGGATCATTTCCCTTACACGGACAAAGCCATGTGCGACGATCTGGCCGGTCATGAACTGGAAGAAGTGATGGAGTGGGCCGAGAACAGTTTGATTGTCTGGTCCGCCTCGATGGAAGAGCCGGTTGTTGTTGAAAAATATTGCAGCAGCCTGGATATTCTTCCGACCCTCTGCAACCTGCTCGGCGTTACGTATGATTCCCGTCTTTTGATGGGACACGATATTTTGGGAGACAGCCCGCAGCTTGTCCTCTTCCCGGACCACAGCTGGATCAGTGATCTGTGCATCTATCACGCAGACACAGAAAGCGTCGAGCTGTTCTCCCCTGAAACGGTTCTTGACAGCGATTACATCGACGAGATGAACCGGATTGTCCGTCAGAAATTCCAGATTTCCGAAGACATTGTGATGGAGGACTACTATCAATATTTGCCGGAAGACTGATTGCTCTTATCGCTCGGATCGGGGATGTCTCTTCCCCGGTCCGGGATGTCTGTTTCGCGCGCCGTGATCTTTCCCTGCACGATGCCAATGATCTGATCCGACAATTCCAGCAGCTCCTCCTTGTTGTGACACGCCATCACAATCACAGCGCCCCGCTCCTTTTCTTCCCGGATGATGTTTCTGACCGTCACAACGCCAGACTCATCCAGCGCATTGAATGGCTCGTCCAGCAAGATCACATCCGGCGTCTCCATCACAGCCGCTGCAATTCCAAGGCGCTGCTTCATTCCGAGTGAATATTTGTGATATCTTCGTCTGTCCCCCGCATCCAATCCGACCCGCTCAAGCGTATGCCGGATCTGCTGCGGCGTGGTCTCTCCCTTTATGTCCGCCAAAAGCTTCAGGTTCTGAAATCCTGTCTCCATCGGAAGAAACGCCGGATTCTCAATGAGGACGCCGATGCGGTCCGGAAAATCCACATCTTTTCCAATCTTCTTCCCGTTTACCGTGACCGTACCCGATGTCGGAAAAATCAGCCCTGCAATGGCCCGCATAAGCATCGTCTTGCCGGAACCGTTTTTCCCGGACAGGCCATACACCTTCCCGCCCTCCAGCTCCAGACTCACATGGTCGAGGACGGTTGCCCCGTGAATCGTCTTTGTGACATTTTCCAGTTGGATCCTGTTATTGCTCATCTATATCATATCCTTTCTTTTGATCCACAGCAAACCGGCCATCCATCCCGCTGCCCAGAGCACGAGGCAGCAGACAAGCGCCCTCCCTGGTGTGACGCTTCCCATCGAGGAAATGGACATTCTCTCATACATCAGATAATTTCCCGGAAGCCAGGGGACGAATATGGACGCGCACAGCACAATCCTATATCCAAAAAACCCGTAAATCGGCCTTGTCATCACGGAGATCGTCATCACAATCTGGTCAACTACCCATCCCCTAAAGGGAATGGGCTTGTAACTGCCCAGTCGTGCAAGCGGCTTACGCCTCCGACTTTTATCCCCAATAAGTATTATTACCT
>CASGAH010000059.1 GCA_949299375.1 uncultured Eubacteriales bacterium
CACCACATCCGTCTACAATGATCGTATTTTCCTTGGCAACTTTTACAGATTTTGCACGGCCAAGCATATCGATCGTTGTCTCTTTCAAGTCAAGGCCAAGTTCCTCAGAAATAACACTGCCGCCGGTCAGTATCGCAATGTCTTTTAACATTTCTTTTCTTCTGTCACCATATCCAGGTGCCTTCACGCCTACCACATTGAATGTGCCTCTCAGCTTGTTCACAATCAGCGTTGTCAGCGCCTCTCCCTCGATGTCTTCGGCAATGATCAGAAGCGGTTTGCCGGACTGCACGATCTGTTCCAGAACCGGAAGGATCTCCTGAATGTTGCTGATCTTCTTGTCGGTGATGAGGATGAACGGGTCTTCCAGAACCGCCTCCATCTTCTCCATGTCGGTTGCCATATATGCCGACACATATCCTCTGTCAAACTGCATTCCTTCTACCAGATCAAGCTCTGTCTTCATTGTCTTGGATTCCTCAATGGTAATGACGCCATTCTTGGAAACCTTCTCCATTGCATCTGCGACAAGCTCACCTACTTCGTCGTCTCCGGCAGAAATTGCGGCAACTCTTGCGATCTGCTCTTTGCTGTCCACCGGACGGCTCATCTGTGTGATCGCTTCTACTGCGCAGTCGGTTGCCTTCTTCATTCCTTTTCTCAAAACGATCGGGTTTGCGCCGGCTGCCAGGTTCTTCATTCCCTCGTTGATCATTGCCTGTGCCAGAACGGTAGCGGTTGTCGTACCATCTCCTGCCACATCGTTTGTCTTTGTCGCAACTTCTTTCACAAGCTGTGCGCCCATATTTTCAAATGGATCTTCCAGTTCAATTTCCTTTGCAATGGTGACGCCGTCGTTTGTGATCAGCGGAGTTCCGAATGATTTGTCCAGAACAACATTGCGGCCCTTCGGACCAATCGTCACTCTTACGGTATTTGCCAACTGATTTACGCCAGATTCCAGCGCTGCTCTGGCCTCTGCGCCATATTTAATTTCCTTTGCCATGATGTTTTGCCTCCTGAATTAAATTTCCTTCCAAATCAAACACAAACGGCTTATTCTACAATTGCCAGAATATCATTCTGCTTTACAATAATATATTCTGTTCCATCCAGTTTTACTTCGTTGCCTGCGTATTTCGAGAAGATAACCTTGTCGCCCGGTTTTACCTGCATGACAACTTCCTTGCCGTCTACGATTCCGCCCGGTCCTACAGCCAGGACTTCCGCTGTCTGCGGCTTTTCCTTCGCAGAACCTGTCAGAACGATTCCGGATTTTGTTGTCTCCTCTGCTACCGTCATTTTTAATACAACTCTGTCACCCAATGGCACTAACTTCATAACATTACCTCCTTGAGATTGTTAGCACTTCTTCTTGTTGAGTGCTAACCTCTTTGCTGCGTATATACTAGCACATCTTCCTTTAAAAAGCAACCGGAAATTTGTAATTTAAATATAAATTTTCCGTGACATTTTTATCGCTTTTCTTTGAACGAATTTTGCCGGCGTCCAGAAGAAAAAGCGAAGTTTTCTCTTTTCTTTTTCCATTGTTTATATTATAATGATGTTGTGCGGCACTGTACGGACATACACAGTGCCCGTAAAATGGGATGCAATTCCATTTTTATTATATGCAGACAAGCCCGCTCTTATCACGGAAAGGTATAATATTTTCCTTTCCCGCTATACTATGATATCAGGGTCAACCCCCGACATCCTACGATACGAGTAGATCCAATGCACGATGGAGTGAGCCGACAATGTGATGGGATCGGAATTGCTGGAAGGGAGAACACGTTATGAAGAAATCATGTAAGCTGTTATGGTTTGTCGCCGGAGCTGCGCTCGGCGCAGGAATCGTCGCCAAATGTATGAAGAAGCAGTGCTGTCCGGACTGTGTTGACAGTTGGGAGGAGGAGGATACCGCCTCCGATTCCGAGGAGCCAAAGCAGGACACCCGGCGTCACTATGTATCCATTCCTGTCTCGATGGAGAAGATCAAGGAGGAAGTGGGAACGGCGATCGACTCTGTGAAAGCCAAAATGGACAAGATGAAGAAAGCGGCAGAAGAAAAGGCAGAAGAGCTTGAGGACGCCGCAGAAGAGCTGCTGGAGAAGGTGGAAGATTCCATCGAGACGAAAGCGGAAACGCTCGAGGAAAACATTGAAGAGAAGTTTGAAGAAGTCATGTCCGACCCGTCTGAGGACGAGGATGAGGACGAAAACGCCTGATTTGACGCACCAGATATGCAAAGATCCCGACCTTTTTGTGCCCGGATGGAAGAAAATTCTCTCCCATCCGGGCACAAAAGGCAATGTCCGGTTTCTTATGACTGGCGGGATGCGATGACCGTGTCCTCTTTTAGCACCCCATTTGTTTTGATCATCGCGCGCGGAATGGCATCTTTGGCATTGTTCCACGGCGCATCAAAGTTGCGGTAATCGTGTTTGTCCACAAACCAGCTCAAATCCTCCATGACACGCTTCATATTCTCCAGATACATTCGGTTTGTGAGCGCGACGAACTCCTCGAACTGCTTTCCTGACAGGAGGCGCTGCGCCGTCCGCAGCAGCTGTGCGTAATGCGGGCTGCAAAAACCTTTGCTGTTCTCATATTTTCTCCGAAATGCCGCGTCTGTCTTGTACAGCGCAACGACCGTATCCAGGTAGCGCCCGAACACCCGGTTGATGCGGTCACAGACAAAGCAGGATTCCTCCAGCTCATCCAGATACGCCAGCAGCGCCGACTCCTCTTTTTTCAGGAACGATCGGGGTTTCATCGGATTTTTCCCGAACTTTTCTACCTGCTTTACCGTTTTCTGAAAATGTGTTGTCAATATGATGGCAAGCCCCAATTTGTTTTTCTGTTCCGACAGCATGCGGATATGTTCTTTGCAAAAGCCAAGCCGGTCTGTCTGTGCCCGCACATCATCCTCCATATAGCTTGGACCCAACGTGTAATCGATGGCATCGTTTTCCAAAACATTGTACATCGCACAGATGGGACATTCGCAGTCTTTGTCAAACGCATCATTGACCGGAATGGTATACAGCTTCTCGTCCATACATTGTCCTCCCTTATGTGTCATCTCCTGTGATCCAGGCATCTTTCAGCCGTCTCACTCCCTCTGCAATTTCTTCTTCTTTCAAGTTGGCATACCCGAGAAGGACCGTACACGACGCCTGTCCTCTCTCCCCGATCTCATACGCACTCATGCCATAGACGCGCACCCTCTCCTGTTCTGCCCGGCGAATCAGCTCCTCTTCCGGAATGTTTTGGCGGGACGTGAGAAGAAGGTGCAGTCCCCCGTTTTCCCCGCTGATCCGAAACTGTCCGGAGAAGTCTCTCAGGCAGTTCAGGAGCAGGTCGTGCTTGCTCTTATAAATTCCGCGCATTTTATTCAAATGGCGCTCATAATATCCCTCCTGGAGGAAACGGCGCACAATCTCCTGGTCGACCCGGCTTACAGTTGACGTATAAAAACCGCATTTGCTGTGGTATTGTTTCAGAAGCGGCTCGGGCAGAACCATATAGCTGATGCGAATCGCCGGCGCGATCGACTTAGAAAAAGTGCCCAAATAAATGACTTTCCCATACTGGTCGTAGCCTTGAAGCGACGGAATTGGTTTCCCGCGATAGCGGAATTCACTGTCATAGTCGTCCTCAATGAGATACCGGTCCTCTGCCTGTCTTGTCCAGGACAAAAGCTCCATTCTGCGCCCGATTGGCATGACAATTCCGGTCGGATATTGGTGGGAGGGCATCACATAGGCGATCGAGGCCGGTGAGCGGCTCAGCGCTTTCGGGTCCATCCCGCTGCTGTCCTGCGGGATCGGAATGACCGTGTGTCCAAGACTTTGCAGAACCCGCCACGCCTGGATATACGTCGGAGTCTCCATGGCAATGGGTGCCGTCCGCTTTAGAATCTGGCTCAATAGGAGAAGCAGATAGTCAACTCCGGCTCCCACAACAATTTGCTCTTCCCTGCAGCGAACCCCTCTGGCCGCGTGGAGGTAGTCCGCAATCGCGTGGCGCAGATTGGCCTCCCCTTTCGGATCCCCCACAGCAAACAGCTCCCTGTGCGCGTCGTTGAGCGTCTCCCGGCTGATTTTTCTCCACGTATTGTAGGGAAAGTTGTCCAGATCAATCCCCCTGGGAGAGAAATCACAGCACTCCGCCGCCCTTTTCGGGGGAGCGTTTTCCATTCGCCGGTTTGTCTTTTGCGGCAGCACGGTGAGTTCCTCGATTTTCAGCACATAGACGCCGCTTCCTTTCCTGGACTCCAGATATCCCTCGGAAATCAGCTGCTCGTATGCCAGGACAACGGTGCTTCGGCTGACTTGCAAATACTGGGCCAATGAGCGGGAAGAAGGGAGCTTTGTCTGGGGCGCCATGTTTCCCTCCTGGATTTCCCGGCGAATGTAGTCGTAGATCTGCTGATACATCGGCACTTTGGATGCACCATTGAGCGGAATGGCAAGCTCATATCGTTCCTTCCCCATCGCTTAGTTTTCGCGTTTCGCTTTCTCGCTGCGGGGCTTTGCAGAAGTCCCGGCATGTTTTCCTGCAAGATAACTTCTCTTCTTTCTCAGGCCGATTCCAAAACAGATGGTTGGAAGGAAACATGTCGCCAGCAGATACAGCGGGCTAAACCGGGAAGATAGCGTAAAGAAATATGCAAATACCTGTCCCGGCATGGCATAAAACTTGAAAAATCTCCATCCGTCTACCCCGGAAGGAATCACGTCCCACGGACTTCCCTTCGTGACAAGCAGTGCAGCCACATACAGAATGACGCCGATTCCTGCAACTGCGATTCCGCACAGAAAATCCTGTGACTTTGATTTTTCGGTATCCATGACAACTCCGAGGGCGATCTGGACAGCAATCAAAAACAGAAAGGCGATCATGCGCACGGGCAGACGAAGCGCCCACTCCGTATAAAAGGTATTGGCATACAGCAGTCCGTACAGCACAAAAAAGGCAATCAGTATATATGCTGCGTAGACAGCCAAACCTCTGATGTTATTTTTCATGGCAAGTTTCCCCCATTTTCTCTTTCCTTATTCTTCCGGTGATTCCCCATGCGCAACCGCTTCCAGTGCGACTTTCATCATGTTCGTAAATGCGCTCTGTCTCTCCTGCGGAGTCGTGTCTTCCGCGTGGACGAAGGAATCCGATATGGTCAGCAGGCAGGCAGCCTTCTTTCCCAGCACGTTGGCATTGTGGAAGAGGGCGAAACTCTCCATCTCCACACAGCAGCATCCGAGATCATCTCGAAAATGCGTAAAGGAAGGCATGGTGGGCTGCCGGTAGAATACGTCTGAGGAATGGATTCTTCCGATGTGCAGGGGAAGATTCAGCTTCTTTGCCGCCCGGCAGATCTTCTCGTTCCATTCGGGCGACGGATACATCACCGTGTCGGTACATCCGCTCTGATTGAGCGCATAGGAAGAAGCGCTGTATGCGCTGTCCGCTAAAACCATATCGTACGCATGCAGATCTGGGTCGTAGGATCCTGCGGAGCCGATTCGGATAATGGATTCTACCCCATAGAAGCGAAACAGCTCATACGAGTAAATGCCAATCGACGGCATTCCCATCCCGCTGGCCATTACAGAGACCGGCTTCCCGTCAAATGTTCCCGTATATGCGTAGACATTGCGCACTTCACTAACCCGTCTGGCATCTGTTAGAAACGTATCCGCAATAAATTTCGCCCGGAGCGGATCGCCAGGCATCAATACGCATTTGGCAAAGTCGCCTTCTTTTGCGCTGTTGTGTGGTGTTGACATCACATTTCCTCCTTTTTTCTTGTTTCGTCTCAGGGACAGAACGTTTCCTGCTCCCTCTGTTGTAGTATAACATACAACGATGTTTGGGTCAAAACGTATTTTTCCCTCGTCTGAGCCAGCCATTCCATCTCTTTGCCATCGCCGGAAAGATCGCCACGATCCACAGGACAAGAACAGCATACCGAAGCGCATCACCCCAGACCGTTCCCCCCATCAGCGGTTTCAGCGCAGCTCTCCACAAAAGAGCCGACAGAAGGCCTGTCAAATAGAGGGCAATCTGTCCCCCTATTCCAAACCGGTTTGCCATATCCGCTGGCTCCCAGGCGATCGCGCGCTCCTGTACATACCATCCCGCGGCAAAACCGATGCCGGCTCCCGCCGCTTTGCAGCAGTCCAGTCCCTCTTTCATCTCAATTGCCCCTGTATGAATGCGCAGAACGGCAAAGACAAAGAGCGCCGCGCCAATCAGCCCCAGAGACAGACAAAGTGCCTTTTGATGCCGCTCTGCCAGGCGCCCGGTCTGCTCACTGCAGACGAGAACGGCCGCGAAAAGCCCAAGAAGGATTCCGACCGCAACGTCTTTTGGCGTGTGGACGCCAAGAAACATGCGGGAAAATCCGACTGCGGCGACAAGTGCAAAGCAGAGCGTTTTTTTTCCTCTGCCTTTGCATTGCAATCCGAGAACGCCCCAAAGAGATGCCGCGCTCTGCGAGTGACCGCTCGGAAACGAGTACCCTGTAGCAGTTCCAAGCGCGGAGGCGACCGCCTCGAAATCGGGATCCAGAATCCAGGGTCTTGGAACGCAAAACAAGATTTTTAGCGTCTGCACGGCAATTCCCGCTGCAAAATACGCCAGCCCGATCCGGATGGCTCCTTTTTTGTCACGGAGCCAATAGAGCGCACACACAACGCCGACGACCAAAAGTTCTTCTCCAAACAACGTGAAAAACTGAAATATCCCGTTCGCAAGGGGACTGCGAAAGCGGGACAAAAACCATAGAAATGGCATTTTCTCTCCCATCCTTCTCTCTGTTCCATCTTTTCTTCTCCCATCCCGGACCGCTTCCCCTTTTGGGGCCGCGCTTCTATCCGGGAAGGTTTGTCTTTTGCTCCCGGTTCACAAGGAAAATCCCGGCACATACACACGCAAGCGCAGCCAGGCCGCTGACGCTTGCCGCATCCTGCCCCTCATCCAAAAGCAGCGCGGAGAACACAAATCCGAACACCGGCGTCATAAATCCGTATACGGTGACGGCAGAGATCGGGTTGTGCTTTAGAAGAATTCCCCAAAGGGCGTAGGCCATCGCAGACAGAAGGGCAAGATATCCCAGCACAAGCACAGCCCCGATGCCCGGGACAGACATCCTTCCCCCCATCCGCCATCCGATCAGGGCAAGAAAGAGACCTCCCAGCAAAAACTGGTATCCGCTCAGGACAACCGGGGAGTATTCTCTGGAATATTGTTTCATCAGGGAGGAAGAAAATGCATAGGCCATCGCAGATGCCAAAATCAATCCGTCGCCCAAAAGCTGCATCCCGCCCCCCTGCAGTTCCCCGTTCCAGTGCATGAGCACAATTCCGAGAAAGCCGAGAAGACACCCAAACAGTTTTCTTCCATTCAGCCGTTCCAGGTGAAAGACCCATGCGCTGACCGCCAATGCAAAAAACACATTGACGCCCTGTAGGATCGAAGCCCGCACGCCGCTTGTAAGCGCCAAACCCGCATAAAACGCGGCATACTGCAGCACCGTCTGCGCCAGGGAGAGGAACACAATCGGTTTTGCCATGCCCTGTTTGGGGAGCAGCAGTGTTCTCTCCATCCCGCTTCCGAGGAGGATTGTTGCGATCCCCGCCAATGCAAATCGGATTCCCGCAAACAAAATCTGTCCCCCGGTGTCAGAGGCAGGGATTTCAAACAGACGATAGCCGATCTTAATGAACGGAAATGCGCTTCCCCACAAGGCGCAGCAAAATACCGCCGCCAGGGCAGCCGCATAAGGGTTGGACCACAGTTGTTCTCTCTTCTTTTTCATCTCACATCTCTCTGACCTGTCCATTTCCGTAGATGATGTATTTTGTCGACGTCAGTGCCTCCAGCCCCATCGGCCCTCTCGCGTGAAGCTTTTGCGTGCTGATTCCGATCTCCGCGCCAAAGCCAAATTCATTTCCGTCAGTAAAGCGGGTTGAGGCATTGACATAGACGGCTGCCGCATCAATTTCATCCAAAAATCTCTGCGCGTTGGCATAATCTTTCGTTATGATGGCCTCGGAGTGGCCGGTGTTGTAGCGGTTGATGTGATCGATGGCCTCCCCGATGGAATCTACGACTTTCACGGAGAGAATCAGATCGAGGTATTCCGTTCCCCAATCGTCCTCTGAGGCCGCCACAATGGAGGCGTCCGCGGCCATCGCACGCGCATCCCCCCGCATCTCCACCTTTTTTTCCGCCAGGTGCGCGGCCAGCTTTTTCAGGAAATCGTCCGCAATCGCCGAATGAACGACGAGCGATTCGCAGGCGTTGCAGACGCCCGTCCGCTGCGTCTTCGCATTGGAAATGATGTTGAGCGCCATCTCATAATCTGCCGTCTCATCGACATAGATGTGGCAGTTTCCGGTTCCCGTCTCGATGACCGGGATGCTGGCATTCTCTACCACTGCGCGGATCAGCCCCGCGCCCCCTCTCGGAATGAGAACGTCAATGTAGCGGTCCATCCGCATCATTTTCAGTGCCGCGCTGCGGTCGGTGTCGGTGACAAGCTGGATACACTCTGCCGGGATTTCCTCCCCGCGCAGCGCATCCTGAATCACCTGCACAATGGCTTTGTTGGAGCAAATGGCATCGCTTCCGCCCTTTAAGATCACGGCGTTTCCGGTTTTAAAGCATAGTCCGAATGCATCTGCCGTGACGTTTGGCCTCGACTCATAGATGATTCCGACAACGCCGAGCGGAACTCTCTTTTTCCCGATGCAAAGTCCGTTTGGACGCTTTTTCATCGAAATCACTTCCCCCACAGGGTCCTCCAGCGCTGCGACCTGCAAAAGCCCGTCTGCCATTGCCGCAATCCGCTTCTCATTGAGCTGCAGCCGATCCACCAGCGATTCCTTCATGCCGGCTTCCCTGGCGTGCGCCACATCCTTTTGGTTTGCCTCCAGAATCTGCATCTTATGCGCCAGCAGCGCTTCCGCCGCCGCAGCAAGTCCCCTGTTTTTTTCTTCGGAACCGAGCCGGTTTAACATACGGGCCGCTTCCTTCGCCTGCTCTCCCATTTTTACGAAATCCATAAAATCCTCCTGTCTGTCACAATCCCGTCCGCCGCTGCATCCCGGCGCTCTGAAGGGATTGTCTCCTGTATCTGCTCCTCGAAGGCAAGTGCAATCTTCTTCCCTGCAAAATGCCTTTCCAGGAAACGGTCATAAAATCCTCCGCCATAGCCGATCCTGTGCCCCTGCACGTCAAAGGCCAGTCCGGGCATGATGAGAATGTCCGCCCGGCACATCCTGGGCATCTCCGGTTTCGGCTCCAAAATGGCGCAGTATCCCGGGGAAAGATCCTCCATGGAGCGAATTTCATAGAAATTCATCTGCTTTCCCTCGGTTTTTGGAACCGCCACCCGTTTGCCTGCCTTCCACAAACGGTCCAAAAGCCAGATCGTATCGACTTCACTGCGAAAGGAAACATAGCAAAAAAACGACTCGGCTTCCTTTGCCTCCCGCAGCTGCAAAAACGATTCGGCAATCCGCCTGCTCTTTTCCTCCCGCTCAGAAATGTTGTCCCGCACTTGTATCATCTGCGCCCGCAGACGTTTTTTTTCTTCCCGAACATCCATCCTAGCGGCTCCCCTGCAGCGCATGGAGATACTCCTCTGTCGTCATGACAGACACGTGCAGCGGCGCAAACGATTCGACAATCTGCTGCGCCGTCTGCCGGGAATCCTCCGTCAGTCCTGCCACCGCGTCCGTCAGATATACAACCGGATCTCCCGCGTCAACGGCGCCAAAGACGGTGGCAAGAACGCAGCACTCCGCCACGACCCCCGCAATGACGACCCGCTCCGCCCTGGCGGCAAGCGTCTGAACTTCCCGGATAGAATACGACGAATACACCGCTTTGTCATACACGGGCCATCGATTCGTATAAGGGAACAAGCTTTCTACCATTTCGCTCATCCACGGATTGGCGTTGATCTCCTCGTACAGACGGTTATATTCTGCCCACCTTCCAACGGGATGGTCCGAAGGAATGTAGCGGGTAAAGAGAACATTTGTCGTCTTTGGGGATTCGAGGAGACGAAGAATCTGACTCTGCACGGCTTCAATTCCGCTGCACGCCCACGGCTGCCCGGAAAGATATACGTTTTGCATGTCGATTATGAGGAGAAGGTCTCCTCCGCGTTTTTCTTCCGGCGTGCGCAGATTGGTTTGCTCTTGTCTCATTGGGATCCTCCATATTTTTCATCGTGACGTTTTTTCACATCAATGATTGTTCCGTCCGGATTCTGAATCCGGATCGTTTCCAGCTGGCTGCGCAGATTTCTTCGCAAATCTGCAAGATACCGCCCGCGCAGCAGAGCCTGCTCCTCTAACTCTGCTGCCGTAATGGTTCCCGCTTTCTTCTTTCGATACAATTCGTTGATTCGCTCAATGTCTTTCATTTCCATGCCGGTTTCCCCTTACTCTGAGATATAATCGATAAAGTCAAAATGATCGTTTTTCTGGGCGAGAAACAGTGTTCCCACCGGTTCCCCCTCCACGATCTGCGCGATATGTTCGACGTTTTCTCCATTGGCAATGACCATGTCCGCGCCGGAATAGAGGGCGATGCGCGCCGCGTCCAGTTTGGAAGCCATGCCCCCGGTTCCAAGATCGCTCGAACTTGTTTCCTTCCCCATCTTCATAAGGTCAGGTTCCAGCGCCGTCACTTCCGGCACAAGCACCGCCTCCGGATTGGTGCGCGGGTCATCGGTGTACAGTCCGTCGATGTCGGAGAGCAAAATCAGCAGATCCGCTTTGATCAGCGCTGCCACGATGGCAGACAGATGATCGTTGTCTCCAAACTGAATTTCATATGTTGATACGGTATCGTTTTCATTGACGACCGGAATGACCCCCATCTTCAGGAGCTCTTCCAGCGTATTTCTGGCATTGTAGCGGTTGAGCGGCGTGATGACCGTGTCTTTGGTCATTAGAATCTGGGCAGTCTGCTGGCCATACTCGGCAAACAATTTCTGATAAATCATCATCAGCTTTGCCTGCCCAATGGCGGCAAGCGCCTGTTTTTGCGGCAGGCGCTCCGGCT
>CASGAH010000060.1 GCA_949299375.1 uncultured Eubacteriales bacterium
TGTAGTGAACCGATCCGGACGGCATCAGTTCAATCGTGTCTCCCCCGGCAACCCGCGCAATCCCGAAATCCGCCACTTTCACTTTCCCGTCGTTGGAAATCAAAATATTCTGCGGCTTGATGTCCCTATGTATGATTCCCTGGCGGTGTGCGGCATACAGACCCTGCGCAATCTGAATGGCAATCTCAACCACTCTCTTTTCTTCCATTTCCCCTCTCTGGGCGATCACATCTTTGAGTGTTTTTCCCTCGACATACTCCATCACGATGTAGCGGAGATATCCCTCTTCGCCGACGTCATAGATTCGAACGATGTTGTTGTTGTCCGAGAGACACGCGGCAGCCTGCGCTTCGATCTGAAAGCGGGAGGCAAGCTCTGCATTGCCGGTATACTCCTCTTTCAGCATTTTGATGGCGACAATGCGATTCAACTTATGACACTTCGCTTTGTATACGTCTGCCATTCCACCGGATCCAATCTGTTCCAGTATTTCATATCGGTTGTCAATAAACTGTCCTATTCGCAGCATATCTCTTCCTCCTGTCCCCGCAGATCCACAAGAATCACAGCAATATTGTCCTGGCCTCCATTTTCATTTGCTCTTCCGATCAGCTGATGTACTTTTTCTTCCAGAGACACCTTCCCGGCCAGCACTTCTTCAATCTGGCCGTCACTCACCATATTGGTCAGCCCGTCGGAGCACAGTAACAGTATCTCCTGACCGGACAAATGATATTCGAAAAAGTCTGCTTTTACGTTTCTGGACGTTCCGACTGCCCTGGTAATGATATTTTTGTAATTCCAGTATGCCTTTGATTCTCTCTGAATCATTCCCCGCGCCACCAGTTCCTCCACGTACGAGTGGTCCTTTGTAATTTGCTTCAGATTTTCCTGAAACAGATATAAGCGGCTGTCCCCAATGTTGGCGGCATACATCACATGATCCACGATTGTGGCAAGGACGAGCGTTGTCCCCATTCCCTGCATTGAGATGACTTGGCGTCCAATATCCCACAGACTCTTATTGACGTCTTGGATTGCCCCTTCCAGGATGGGAACCGCATCCGAGAGCGGCGTCTGTTCCACCCACTCCACGAAATGTTCTACGGTATACCGGGAAGCATAATCTCCCGCATTGTGCCCTCCCATGCCGTCTGCCACGACAAACAGATTCGGAAGGTTTCCAACCGGATGAGCGGAACAAAACAGGAAGTCCTGATTCACATCTCGCTGCTTTCCCCTGTCAGTTTCAGCATATGCCTTCACGTTTTTGCCTCCTCAACACAATCAGATTTCTGCACGGTGTTCTCCTGAAGATATCGTTTCCTCAATTGACCGCATGCTCCATGAATATCTCTCCCCATCTCTCTTCTTATAGTAACATTTATCCCGTTTTTTTCAAGCGTTTTTCGAAAAGTTTCTATTTTTTTCGTCCCGGACTGCCGGTATTCCCGCTCCTCCACCGGATTGACCGGGATCAGGTTGACATGGCTGTGCCGTCCCTTCAGGAGGGCGGCCAGCTCCCGCGCTTCTTTTTCCGAGTCGTTGACGCTGTCGATCAGACTGTACTCAAACGATACCCGCCGTCCTGTCTTCTCAAAGTAGTTCCAGCAGGCGTTCAGCACATCCGCAAGCGCATACCGCTTTGCGACAGGCATCAGCGTCTGGCGCAGGGCATCGTTTGGCGCGTGGAGAGAGAGTGCGAGTGTCACCGCAAGCCCTTCCTGCGCGAAGCGCTCCATCTCGGGGACGAGACCGCACGTGGATAGGGTAATGTTTCTTGCACTGATGCAGATCCCATTCGGGTCAGACAGCATCCGAAGAAATGCTGTGACATTTTCATAATTGTCAAACGGCTCTCCCGACCCCATAATGACAACGTGAGAGACGCGCTCCCCGGTGTCCGCCTGAATGCGGTAGATCTGTTCGAGCATTTCCGACGGCCTCAGGCTGCGGACCATTCCGTCCAGCGTCGAAGCGCAAAACCGGCATCCCATCCGGCATCCAACCTGGGAGGAAATGCACACACTGTTCCCGTGCTGATATTTCATCCATACGCTCTCGATTACGTTCCCGTCCGGAAGGGCAAACAAATATTTTCTCGTGCCGTCAATTGCGGAGACGAGAACGCTGACCGGCACAAGCGTGACAAGGTCAAAGCATTCGGAGAGCTGCTTGCGCTGCGCCAGGGAAATGTTTGTCATCTCCTCAAATTTTGTCACGCCCTTTTGGTGAAGCCACTGATAGATCTGTCCCGCACGGTATTTCGGAACGCCAAACGGCTTGATTGCTTCGGAGAGCTGCTCCAAAGACAGGGAACGGATGTCTCTTTTCTCATTCATGGATGGATTCCGCCTTTCTAAATTTCGCGAGAAAAAATCCGCCCCGCTGCCCGGATTTCGGAAAGATTTGACACATCCCTCTGTCATCCGCACAGCAGCCAATCGTCTCCCACAGCGTTCCCTCAAGGGGAAGCGGCTCGAAGGGAAATTGTTCCAGAAACCACTTCGCATTTTCCTCATTTTCCTCCCGGTTTATCGTACACGTGCTGTACACAAGGACGCCCCCCGGTTTCACATACTGCTGTACAGTTTTCAGGATTTGGCGCTGCAGCTGCACAAGGCTTTTGATTTTTTCTTCTGTCATTTTATATTTGATGTCCGGCTTATTTTCAATTACGCCAAGCCCGGAGCAGGGAAGATCCGCAAGAACGACATCTGCACGTTCGATCTTCTCCCGGTCTGTGACGGTGGCATCCCAGACAGCGGGCCGAATGCAGGAAAATCCCGACCGGATGCGGTTTTCTTCTATCATGGAGACTTTCTCCCACGTAAGATCCCGGCTTTCGACAACGCCGATGTCTTCCATCCAGTCTGCCAGATGGAGGCTCTTTCCGCCAGGGGCTGCACAGACATCGATGCAGACGCTTCCCTTGGCGGGGGAGGCCGCCTCCACAGCCATCATCGAGCTGACGTCCTGAACCTGAATCCATCCGTTTTGAAATGCTTCCAGCGCTTCCAGACGGTCATATCCGCTGATGTGAAAGGCATACGAAAGCAAGCTGTCGCGGCGGACCGAGCTGCACTGACGCCGCAGCGATTCCTCTGCCTCGCGCGTGCTTGTTTTGCTCTGGTTGCAGCGCACGACCGTCTCCCGGATTCCAGCCTCTCCCATCCCTTCCTCGAGAATCTGCATCATCCGCTCTCTTCCGTATTGTCTCTCCCACATCTGGATCATCCAGTCCGGCACACTGCAGCGAAGCGAAAGAGATTCCGGCTTTTGGTAGCGGGAAAGGCCGCGCACCATCCCCCGGCAGACGCCGTTGACAAATCCGGACAGATGATAAAACCCTTTCTTTTTGGCCAGCCGGACGGCTTCATTGCAGGCGGCGGAGGGCGGAACAGAAGTCAGATACAAAAGCTGATAGGCCGTCATGCGGAGAATGTTTCGGATGACCGGTTTCATATTTTCCGTCTTGACTGAGGAGACCGTATCCACGTAGGCATCCAGCTCGATCGCCCGCTCGATCGTACCGTAAGCCAGACGGGTCATAAACGCCCGCTCCTGCTTTTTGAGATAAACATATTTATCGAGCGCCTGTCGGATCACAAGATGGGCAAACTGTCCTTTCTCCATCACTTCAAGCAGGATTTCCAGCACAATCTCTCTTGACATAGTTCCTCCTTAGCGGTCGTCATTCTGTCTTGCAATCAGAATCAGACGCAAAAGCTGCAGGACGCTTCCTGCGGCGGCGGCCACATACGTCATGGCTGCGGCAGACAGTACTTTGCGCGCATCGGACACTTCCCTCGTCCCGAGAATCCCATTTTGCTCCAGCAAAACGAGCGCCCGGCTGGAGGCATTGAATTCCACGGGGAGCGTGACAAGCTGAAACAGCACCGCCAGACAAAACAGAAGGATTCCAAGCTGAATGAGAATACTGCTGCTCGTTCCGCCGAGCAAAAGGCCGATGAGAATCAGAGGCCAGCTGACCTGCGCCCCAATGTTTGCAGCTGGGACGAGTGCGCTCCGAATGTTCAGCGGCGCATATCCAACCTGATGCTGTACGGCGTGTCCGCACTCGTGGGCGGCGACGCCGATGGCAGCCACAGAGCTGTTGGCATACACACTCTGGGAAAGGCGAAGCACTTTGGCCGTCGGATCATAATGGTCGGTCAGATTTCCCGCAACCGGTTCGATGCTCACATCGAAAATTCCCTGCGAGTGCAAAATCCGCTCCGCCGCCTGGGCGCCTGTCATTCCGCTCATGCTTCTGACTTTGGCATATTTTTGATACGTACTTTGTACTTTAAAGGAAGCCGCCATGGAAATGAGTGCGGCGACAATTACCAGAAGATATCCCGTCATAAATAAATTACCTCTTTTCTGTTGCTTTCTGCCCCAACCGTTGCAAAACAGGTGTGAGCATCTCTCCCGCTTCCATATGGCAGCCGTTCAAAAACGCGGCCGCCTTCATCCGCTTCTTTCCTTCCAGCTGAACTTCCGTCAGCCGGAGAATCCCCCGTCCCGTCTGAACACAGATGTTTCCATCTGAGACAGACACAATCTGTCCCGGCTTTTGGTCACTGTCCTCGTCTATGACATCCGCCTGCCAAATTTTCAATGTTTTTGTCTTGTAAAAACTGTAAGCGCTCGGCCAAGAATTGAGTCCTCTTATGAGCCGCTCAATCTCTTCTGCCGGTCGTTCCCAGCAAATGTTTCCGTGTTCCTTTGTGAGCATTTTCGCGTAGGAGGCCTTCTCCTCCTCCTGCTTTTTTGGACAAAGCGTCCCCGCCTCTGCCTGCTCCAGCGTTTCCAGAAGAAGCGGGCCACCCGCACGCGCCATCTTATCAAAAAGACTCTCCCCGGTCTCCTTCTCCTCCAGCGGAATCACAAACTGATTGAGCATATCTCCCGTATCGATTCCTTCATCCATCTGCATGATCGTAATCCCGGTCTCTTTTTGCCCGTCTATGATGCACCACTGAATCGGCGCCGCCCCGCGGTAGGCGGGCAGAAGCGAGGCGTGTACATTGATGCATCCATACATCGGGATGGTCAGGATTTCCTTTGGGAGAATCTGTCCGAATGCCGCCACAACAATGCAGTCCGGATGAATCGTCTGCAAAAGCCGGATGAATTCCGGATCTCTTGCCCGGAGCGGCTGATAGACCGGAATGCCGTATTGCAGCGCTTTTTCTTTGACCGGCGGATATACAACCGCCTTTCCCCGCCCCTTTTGACGGTCGGGCTGCGTCACAACCGCGGCAATTTCATGTCGGCTTTGAAGAAGCGCCTCCAGAATAAAAGCGGCAAAGTCAGGTGTTCCCATATATACAATTTTCACAGATACTCTCCTTTTCGTCCCCTCAGGATTCTTCCTCCAGTTCCTCTAACTCTTCCAGCTCCTCGTTGTCATACAGGCGCCCTTCTACAAGGTCGACATAAACCTTCCCCTCCAGATGGTCGCATTCATGACAAATGGCTCTCGCCAGCAGTCCCTCTCCTTCCAGGATGTAGGACTCGCCTCTCAAATTCATCGCTTTTGCCTTCACATACTGGGGGCGTGTCACAACGCCGCTCTTTCCGGGGACGCTCAGACAGCCCTCAAACCCCGTCTGTTCTCCGCTCGTCTCCAAAATCACCGGATTGATCAGAACATACGGTTCCTCTCCGCAGTCGATCACGACGATGCGCTTTAAAATTCCAACCTGAGGCGCCGCCAGTCCTACCCCGTTTGCCCGATACATCGTGTCAAACATATCTTTCACGAGAAGGTGCGTCCTCGGTGTAATAAACGTTACTTCTTTGCATTTCTTCCGGAGACATTCCTCTCCCAATTCTCTGATTGCTCGAATCGCCATTGTTACCTCCCATTTTTCCGGCATTTGTACATGCCGTCTGCATTTTGATACACGTTTCAGATTGTCCCGCTGTCCTCGTTTGCCGCATTTCAGGAAAAATCAAACTGAAGACAGCACGTTTCGCGGTGCAGCTCATCGTAGAGCAATTCGATCTTGTCTTTTATCTCAATGAGCGTCTGCCGATTCTGCGCTTTCACATACATCAGTTTCCGATATTGGTCCTTGATGCGGGAAACCGAGGCGTCTGTCGGCCCGATCCGCTCTGCATCATCGCCCGCATGAAGGACCATCGCAGCATACTGTTCGATCGCCTTCTGCGCGGCCTCCTCCTGAAAGGATGTGACAAGGACTTCCATGAGGTATCCCGCCGGGGGATAGCAAAGCATCCGCCGAAATGCCATCTCCCGTCGATAAAATGTTTCATAGTCCTGTCTGGCACAGCACTGGATGCTGTAATGATCCGGGGTGTAAGTCTGAATGACAACATCCCCGCCTTTTTCCCCTCTTCCGGCTCTCCCGGCCGCCTGTGTCAGAAGCTGAAATGTCTGCTCCGAAGCCCGGTAGTTTCCGGTGTACAGCGACAGATCCGCCGCGACAATGCCCACCAGAGTCACATTCGGGAAATCATGTCCCTTGACAATCATCTGTGTTCCAATCAAAATCTGAGCCTTCCCCGCCGCAAAGGCGGACAGTATTTTTTGATGTCCTTCTTTTCCCGATGTCGTGTCCATATCCATGCGCAGCGCAGGCACGCCGGGAAAAAGCCGCCCAATCATCTCCTGCACTTTCTGTGTCCCTAGCCCGAACCCCGCAATGTAGGGGGAACCGCACGCGGGACACCGCCCGGGCGTCGGAACGGCGTATCCGCAGTAGTGACACCGCAGCATCCCATCGCTGTGCATGGTCAGCGAGACATCGCAGTGCGGACAGCAGACCGGCTGCCCGCACTGGCGGCAGGAAACAAATCCCGCATATCCCCTTCGGTTCAAAAAGAGCATGATCTGCTCCTTTCGCTGAAGACACTGCCTCATTTTCTCCTGCAGCATACGGCTAAAAATCGATTTGTTTCCGGCCGCCAACTCTTCCCTCAGATCGACAACATGAATCTGCGGCAGATGGCTCTGAAAAACAGCCCGTTTTGTCAGTCGGTACAGCAGATATTCTCCCCGGCACGCCCGGTCATACGCCTCCATCGACGGCGTCGCAGAGCCAAGCACAACCATTGCCCCGGCCATTTCTGCCCGTTTCATGGCCGTCTCCCTCGCGTGATAGCGCGGCGCGGTCTCGCTTTTATAGGCATTCTCGTGTTCCTCGTCTATGACAATGAGCCCAAGACGCGAAAAAGGCGTAAACAGCGCAGAGCGGGGACCGATCATCACATCGATCTCCCCGTTTTTTGCCCTCAGAAACTGCTCATAGCGCTCTCCGGCGGAGAGTCTGGAGTTGACAAAGGCCGCACGGCTGCCAAAGCGTGCAAAAAAGCGCATTGCCGTCTGGTAGGTCAGTGCAATTTCCGGGATCAACACGATTGCCTGCTTCTTTTGCGCAATCGTGTGGCCAATCAATTCCATATAGACTTCTGTTTTCCCGCTCCCGGTAACGCCATGAATGAGCGCCGCTTTTTTCTCTCTGTGATCCATCGCCTCCACGAGCGAATCGACAATGTTTTTTTGCTGTTCGTTGAGCGTTACGGCGGGGCGATGCAGCAAATCAGGCAGCGCCCCCGAGGCGGCATCCGGGGGCTGCGCGCCGCCCCCCATCCATTCCGGCACCGTCCAGCTGCCCTGTTTTCGCTCCACCGTCACAACGCCCTGCTCCAGCAGAGGGCGAATGGTGGACGGCGTGACGGGAAGTTTTTTTGCCTCCTCCTCGGTAAGGCTTCCCTCCCGCAAAAGCGCCTCCAGAAACCGGGCTCTCGCAGCACAGTTTTTCCGCTTTTTCGCCTCCGCAAGCGCGGCGGCAGCGGTGGGGGCCGGTCTGTAGCGGCGCGCTTCCCGAAGGCGAACCTTCTCCTTGACGGGCATCACCGTGCGCAGTGCCTGAATCAGCGTCGCACCATATTGTTCCTTCATCCAGAATGCCAGCGCCACAAGCTGGTCCTCCACCTGGAGCAGATGCCGGGGAACTTCCTCAATCTCCTTTAATTTCCCCTCATCCCATTCCGGGACATCTCCAAGCGCTGTCACATACGCCTTGATCGCCCGATTGCTCTTTCCAAACGGAACGATGACCGGCGTTCCGACCCGGATTTTCTCCTGAAGAGAAGGCGGAACGCGGTACTGGAACGATCGGTCCAGCTGTTCGTGGGCGATGTCGACAACTACGCTGGCATATCGCGCCATAGTCTTTCCTCCCTGTATTTTGTCCTTTGGCACGCTCAATCGTGTTTCATCAAAATGGCGGTAACTTCTTTCAGCTTCATTCCGTTGGACGCCTTTACGTATACGATGTCCCCCTCCCGAAGCATGGATTGGAGTTTTCTCTCCAGATCCTCTTTCTGTTCAAAATGAACCGCCGGACAGGTGCTGTTTTTCTCCTCAAATGCCCGCTTGATCTGAAGACTCTTCTCCCCCACAAGAAATAGGCCGTCCAGCGCAAGGGAGGCGGCATACGTTCCGACCTGCGCGTGGTATTCCCCCGAGCGGCTCCCCAGCTCCAGCATATCTCCCAGCACCGCGTATTTCTTCCCAGTCCCATCCAGACCGGCAAGGACCGAAAGGCCTGCTTTCATCGAATCCGGACTCGCATTGTACGTGTCGTCGATGATCGTATATCCGTTGCTCTGGAAAAACTGAAGCCGGTTTTGAAATCCGCCAAACCCGGACAATGCGTTTGCCGCAGCCTCCACGGGAACGCCATTTTGGTCTGCCACGGCAAGCGCCCCCGCAGCGTTCAAAACGTTGTGGATGCCGGGGACGGACAGAGAAACCGGAATGCGAACCCCGCCGTGAAGGAGAACAAAGCGGGCACATCCGTTCTGCATCGAAATGTCAACGGCTCTGTAATCGCAGTGGTCTCCCGTGCCGTATGTGATCACAGGGAAGTTGACGCGGTCCTTGTATTTCATCAAATACGGATCGTCCCCATTGAGGAAAAGAAGCCCGCCCGGCTTTAGTCCCTGCGTGATCGTCAGTTTTTCCAGACAGATCTGATCCTGTGTCCCAAAATACTCGATATGGGCAACGCCAATGTTTGTAATGACCGCCATATCAAGCACCGCCAGACGGCTGATCGCCCCCAGCTCTCCCGGAACGTTCATTCCAAGTTCTAGGACGGCAATCTCCTCCTCGGCAGACATCTCTGACAGCGTGATGGGAAGCCCCACGCGGCTGTTATAGTTTTTCCCGGTCTTAAATACCTTTTTCCCGGCGGAAAGTGCGGCAGCCGTCATTTCTCTCGTCGTCGTCTTGCCCACGCTGCCCGTAATTCCTACCGCCGGTATCGTTACTCTGCTTCGGCACAGCCTCCCGATGGCATGGAGTCCCTCCACGGTATCTCTGACGGCAATCCACGGCCTTGTATCCTCCATCGACGTATGTTCGCTCGTAAGCGTCGCCCTGCACCCGCTTTCAAATGCCTGAGAAATGAATCGATGCGCATCGACCTTCTCGCCAATGATGGGAACGAAAATATCATTTCCCCGGCTAACCCGGGAGTCAATGCTGATGTGTTCGATGGGCTCCTCCCCGTCTCCGCACAGAAGGACCCCGTTCGTTGCCGCAACAATGTCTTTTACTTTTATATTTAACATAGAAAACCTCTTTCTGTCTTCTCTCTTTCCGGCCGTCCGCGTCATAAACGGGCGCGCTTCTCCCACAATTCTCTTACGATGCGATGTTCCGAGAATGGCGTGCGCACCCCGTTTTTTTCCTGACTGGATTCATGTCCCTTTCCGGCAAGCACAATCCAGTCGCCCGGGCGGGCCTGCCCGATTGTCCAGGCGATGGCCTCTGCCCGGTCCATAATGACCACATAGCGGCCATTGACAGCCTCAATCCCCCGCCGGATCTCTTCCATAATGAGACGCGGATCTTCCCTGCGGGAATTGTCTTCTGTGAGAACCGTCAGGTCGGCCAGCTCACCGCTTGCCGTGCCCATCGGATAGCGCCGGTTCCGGGAGCGCTCCCCTCCGCAGCCGAACAGACAAATCAGCCTTGCGGGATGATAGCGGCGAAGCGTGCGCAAAATCTCGCGCAGGCTCTCCCCATTGTGGGCATAGTCAATCCAGACGCGAATGCCCGATCCGCTGCACACAAGCTCCGCCCTTCCCTTCACAACCGTTTTTGCAATTCCATCCGCAATGGCAGCAGGCGGGACGCCAAGGCTCAGGCAGCAGGCAGCCGCCGCAAGCGCATTCCTGCAGTTTCCCTCGCCGGGGATGGGAACAAAAACCGGCTGGCACCGTCTCTTCGTCTCTTCCTCTTCTCTCTGCTTTCTCTCAGCAAGCTGACGTTCCACTTCCTCCAGCCTTGCTTTCTCCTGCATTGCTACCGAGAGATTCAGAGTTTTTAAATATGCATCCTTGATCTGGAGCTCGTGCTTGCTCCCCAATCTCTCAATCGTATCCAGGTCCGAGTTTACCCGGTCGATCAGTGCCTGAATCTCTTCTTTGATGCTTTTCATCGACTTAGAGACATTCAAGTATTCCTGCCGGAAAACCCGGTCAAATGGAAGGATTCCTTTCAGCGATCCAATAACGCTCTCATAGAACTCCAGGATTTCTCCTTTCTTCTCAACCTTTCGCCGCTCTTCTACCTCTTTGATCTGTCCATCGATCAGCCGGATCGGCTCATCGATCAGGGCGATCAGTTCCTTGACCTGTTTCTCAAAAGCGTCATAGGGAGCCATGCACAGCTTCTTGATGCGCTTCCTTTCATCCTCGAACGCTGTCCTGAGCTTATTCAGCTTTGCCCTGTCCGCTTTGGCTTCCTTGATCGTATCTTCGGTAAATGCAAGAGAGGCATACTCCTGCATCTTTTCCGCGATCTCTGCCTTTAGTTCTTCATTGTTCCACTGGATTTCCTTTAAAAATCCTCCCTCCTGGGGATTCAAAATCTTTAATTCCATTGTTTCCTCCTTCTATATTTCCGGAAGTATCAGAGGCGGCTTCCTGCCGCTCTCCACGTACTCCCAAAATTTCTGTTCTTCCTGAAGCAGCATTTCCAGATCTTCC
>CASGAH010000061.1 GCA_949299375.1 uncultured Eubacteriales bacterium
CAGATAGAAATGATCCACCTTAGTACTCGCTTTGTCAGCTGCTAAGGTGGATCAAGATTCAACGAAAAACATGGTCAATTCTACTTGACAATCAACAGCGCTTTATTCTGTTTTGATCTGTGCATAGATGGGGGCATTTGTCTGTTCCAGCATCGCCTGCAAGTCGGTCTGGCTGACCGTCTCCAATTCTTTGCTGCTGTTGTACAGCATCACCTGATTTCCGGAATATCCGACAAGAAGCACCGCGCTGCGGCTTCCTGTCCGGATTAGCACCGGACTGCCCTCATCCACATAATACAGCACCTGGGCGATCTCGCACCCCTGCAAATCCAGGATTTCTCCCCCGCAGACGGATTCCAGCGTCCGGACAACATCTGCGGACTCTTGCCAGGCATCTCTCACCCGATCCGGATTTCCCCCGATTACCTGCGTCATCACCTCCATACAATTGAGCAGATTTTCATCTGCTGCGGAGGAGAGACGGTTTTCGTAGGGAAGCAGTACATAGTTTTTGCGGGAACTTCGAAACCAGTAGACAAACAGATTTTCCCCTGTCACAGTCCCCGCCTCATCAAACGCGCGCCGAATCGCTTCCACCAGATCATCCGTTTCCATTCTCAGTCCGCCCCCTGCATAGACCTGATACGTCCCGGATAAAATCGTCTGCTCAGAAAGAACGATGGTTCGGGGATCTTTTGAGACGAGCCGGGGCAGGCTTGACTCTCCCGCTGCGGAACCGGAAGCTGCATTTTTCATGCGAATGACGAAATCGCTCCGGTAGGACCCGTCTCCCGCGCTTGTGACCGCGGCGTACGCATCGCTCTCCTGCGCATCTGACGACAGCAAAATGTCCCGTTCCGCCTGCCGATACGTTCCGTCCGTGTTTTTTTGTACCCGCTCTATGAGAATCCGGCCTGTCTCAATCGAAGTGCCGACGATCTCATATCCCTCTTTCTCATAGCGGTGAATCGTCTCGCCCTCTTCATTTACGATTACAAGCGCATACAGCGGGCGAACGCTGCTTCCGTCCTCCATAGTTCCCTCATCCGACAGTCTTCCGATCCCGTAGACAAGATCGTTCCCGTTGAGCCCCTGCATACAGACGAACTGGCCTTCCTCCGCCTCGATTCTGCGGATCACGCCCGTGTCCATATCCAGGACACAGATCGGCTCCATCTCTCCTTCCTGCCAGGCCATCCGGTTTCCGCCGGCACTTTGAAGAAACGCCTCTCCCCGCACCCGCTCTGAGATCGTGACCGGTTCCTCCGCGTCCGGCTTGATGCAGTAGATTCCCGCGTCGAGCCGGATGTAGAATTCTCCCGCATCGTTTCCATAGATCGATAAATTCTGTTCTCCGTTGAGAAACTCATATGTGCGGGAGAGCGGAATCGAAAGCTGTTTTGTCAGCGCATCTGTCTCCGTTTCATATTCGTACCAGCACAGCTGATTGCTGCCCTCCGCCTCTCCTCTTCCGACATATCCGTACACGGCAAATGCCGTTGTGCCGTCTTCCTGTACCGATACCATCTGAATGTCATACATCTCATTTCCCGTATCGACGTCCGAGTAGAGCAGCCGAATGGTTTGTGTCTCCTTTTCGAAGAGCCAGAGCCGTTTTTCAGCCACAAACGCGGTGTAGGACCCTTTTTCGCTGCTCAAAGTCTGTGGGGCAGCGGACAGCATTCCGAGGTTGATCCGCCCGTTCTCAATCGTCATCTGCTCCGGCAGCCGTGTCTCCTCCATCGTTCGATCATATTTTAATATGTAGACCTGATTGCTTCGCATTCTCAGGCAGTAAAATTCTTCTGCCGTATAGGAAGAACGGCTCCCGTCCGTCTCTGTAATTTCCACAGGATAGTTCAGGCTCAGGGAAATTTGCTCTTCCCCCAGTTCCTTTACCGAGATCGCATAATCGTCGGTCCGCACCGGAGCGTAATTTCCCCATGTCAGCAGCGCATAGCGGGAATTCAAATCCACATACGCCAGACTGTCCTCCGTCTTTGGCGTCTGATTCTGCATATATGGAACCAGCACATCCGCATCTTTTTCAAATGTCGCTCTGGAATACTCTTTTGCGAAGTCAATCAGCTGCAGAATGCTTTCATGGGAATCCCATTGAATCCGCGTGTAGTAGTGAACTTCGCCGTGCGTCTCCGTCGTCAAAATCAAATCAAGCAAATATTCTGTCTTTTGCTGCACCAGCGTGGAGAGGGAAAGCTCCACATGGATCTCCTCTTCCTCCCTGCTCCATCCCTCTACGTCCGTATCTTCCAAAAGCCTTCCGTCTCCGAGCGTTCGGATCTGAAAGGAGATCGCCGTCACATCGCTTCCCCGAAGTGCAATCACAGCGGGAATCGTTTTGTTTTCCGCGACCGGAGTGATCGTGCCGCGAACGAGATTCTGGTCCAGCGCCTGCGCATATCCCATTGTCTCGTTGAGCTTACTCCCTTCATAATAAAATGACACAAGCGGAAGCACCGACTCCGGGATGGCCTCAAAGTTCACGACCGGCTCTGCCGTTTCCCGGGCAATCCGGTCTTTGATCACAGTCGCACCCACGGCAGCCAAAACTGCCAGAATGACAATTCCTGCAGCAATCTGTATTTTTTTCTTCATCCTCTATTTTCCTCAATATTCCTCGTTTTTTGTGGGCATTTCTCTAAATCGGGCTGCCTGCAGCTTCGCCGCAGGCAATGACCCTTTTCCACATTTATTGTAAAACGAAACAGGGGAAAGTACAACTTAATTTTTCCTTATCTTTGTGAAAAATGTTTCCAAACCATTTTCCCCGCCTCGGGATTCCCTTATCGATAGAAGCGGCAATGGCGGCCCGGGCGGCACCGTCTCCGATGCAGTTCGTCAAACAGCAGAATCGATACGATCTCACCAAGCCAGCTTCCCGGACGATTCGGTTTGGGCGGCCGCGCAGGGCCTGGGCCCATCATCCGCTGGTTCATCTCTAAGAAATCCGCTTCTCCGTCTTCCTGCGCCGCCGATTGCTCCGGGCTTTCCTCCCAGTCATCCTGAAACAGTTTATCCTCTCTCATCCGATCCTGAATTTTGCGGCACAGATTGCGCACCGCAACCTGGTCGGGGTACTCGTCATACATGAAGCTGTCATCATAATCGACACGATCGCACTGCTCTGTGACATACTCCTGGATTTTCCGGATTTTTTCCGGATACATCTGCTGCCAGTATTCCAGATCCCGCGCTTCCTGCTGATTTCTTTCTTCCCATTCGTCCCGATCCATCTGCATCAAATATGGATCCGCCGGATATCCGTACGGCATCCAGTGATTCCCCCTCTTCGGACCCATCGCGCCGTCAATGGGATCCGCCGTCATCGGACTGCTCCAGTTTCCGGAAAACTCTGCCCCCTTCAAAGGCATACGGATTCCATACGCCGGATCGCGCAGATTGGCGTCACACGGGTATGGATACGCACCGGCGGCCGGATATCGATTGGGCCAAACCCAAATTCTGGAATTCGACATCCAGGTGTCGGCCGGCTTTCTATTATTTTCCTTGCGATATGCCATAGGATACACTCCTGTTTTTGCTTTCCGTTATACTATATGCAGCAATACCGTCAATAGTTATTCTGGATGACAGGGATTCCTAGATGAATCTTTGTCTTGCCCCTCTCCTCATCGTCCGTAAATGCCAAATTGACATTGATCCGACTCTGGTCTACGACGATGGATGGCGCCATCCGGTCGGAGTACCCGTATACGGTGTACAGATCCTCCCCCCGGATCCCATCCACTTCCTGCGCCGCAAACAGAGAGAAAATCGTCTCCGAAAGCATATTTTTTTCCAGAAAGCAAAGTTCCTCCGGAAAAAAGGCCGTCCACTCCATACACGGAACGCCGGTCAGCTCATATGTCTGCGCAAAATCCCGGAAGCATTCCAGATACCAAAGGGGGGACTGCACCGATGCACGGTCTTCCAGGTGAAGTACGACATAATCCTCCTCCAGATCCAGATACTGCGCATACGCGCTCCCCCAGAACGTCGATGCCTCCCACGACAGACAGCTCCCGTTGCTTTTGACTTCCCGGTTCCAGGACAGCGCATCCTCCCCGATCCCCATGCAGGCGGCCGCCTCCACAAGGAGATTCTCCTGTTCTTCGCGGCTTTTTGAATGACTTCGGGCCGCAAAATCGACGGCATATCGATCCTCTGTCACGCCCGCCTGCGCCGCCATTTGCTGAAATGAATCCCACATCTCATCAAACATGGCTGCCTCAGAGACAAGTTGTGCCTCAAGTGTTTTCTCCCATATAAACTGACAGAGCACTGCCATCCACAAAATCGCCGTCATCGTTTTCAGAATCTGTTTCATTGCTTTCTCTCCTTTTTCTTTCCATTCTTTCCATTCTGCACCCGCTTATACCAGGGAGTCGAAGCGTTTTCCTCTGTATGGCGGCGTTTCTGTCCGAAACCATTTCGCTCATCCCGCGGTTTCTCTTGTCCAATCACTCTCGCAGTGCGAAAACATCTCCAATCTGCTGTTCGCCAGGTTGACCCTGATCTTATTTTTGTTCTATAAAGGACATCTATCTATTCTTTCGACTATATGACTGACTCTGAAATTTTGTTAGAATAATACACAATCATCCATCGCATTTATTGCGTGTTTTTTTTACGGATTCCGGGAAAAATAAGATAGAGGTGTTGCTATTTGGAAATGGAAAAAGATTATAATTTGATGGTCGGTCTGCGCATACGGGAAGTGCGGGAAACCTCTCGTTTGACGAGAGAACAATTTTGTGAGCGCTGTGATCTATCGGAAAGTTTTCTGGCTGACGTAGAGCGCGGGAAAAAAGGCATCGGCTCCGCTTCTCTCTACCGGATTTGCAAATCGATGAATATCTCCGCCGACTATTTGCTGTTTGGCAACCAAAATGGATTTGATACGGACATTATGATTGAACTTGTCAGAACCGTTGAAGATCCCTACAAAGAACCATTGAAAGATATTATTGTGTCCTATCTTCAGGCAATTCAGACACACAAAAATGAGACGTCCAGGACTCCTTAAACCGCCCCAGACGGTGCGGTTTTGCAGCCAAAAAGCGCCTTCTCCTCACCGCAGACCATGCGGGGGAAAAGGCGCTTTTTGGTCTTTTTCCACTAAAATTTTCTTCCGCTAAAAGTTTCTTCCGCCGCCCCGATGGCTGCCTCCGCCTCCGCCCCTCCGGTAACTTCCGCCGCTTCGATGGCTTCCGCTGCTTCGGCCTCCCTGGGGGGTATTTCTCTGGATCCTCGTTCGGGTCGTCGTTGTATGGGTATAAATATCTTTTCTCTGCCGCAGAGAAGATCTCCTGTCTTTCAGATACACCGCTCCGGGCGGCGGCGTCTTCTGGTTTTGCATGACCACGAGAACGCTGACCAAAACTGCCGAGACAACCGCAGACAGCAGCAGGCTGGATCCGATCACGTTTCCGATTGCCTTTTTGGAGGAGGGCTGGCCATCGATATACACTTCGCGGTCGTCTTCCTCCCACCTCTCATCATTTGTCATAACACGTTCCAGTCCCTTCAAAAAGACTTCACACGCCTGTGCATACTCCCCCTCTGCCATGTAGGGATAAATCTCGTCTAACATCGATTCCCGTTCCCAGTCCGAAATCTCAAACGCTTCGCCATTCGGACGGTATTCGTCGATGTAATATTCTCTGTTGTCGAAATCGAGAAGGAAAAGGACACCTGCGACGCCTTCTCCCCCCACCTGATAATAGTCATACGCCCACTGCGCATACGCTTCGGTCGTTCTTCCTTTTGCATCGTCCGTTGTCACAATCGCCACATCGGCGCCGATCCGCTCCTTCACATCCCGCACCAGACTGCGCAGCGATTCCTCCTCCTCTTCGCGCCAAAGATTCGCCCCGTCAATGATTTTGTCGTCGCTCTCACCGGAAAATCCGCACAGCACCGTCATCCAAAACAGCGCCAAAAGAACAATCCGCCCAATCGGTTTTTTCTTCATTGTTCCTCCTCTCCCGACACTACAGCAGCTGAATGATGGTGAGCAGCACCGTAAATGTTGCAGTCATTCCCGCAAACCACGCCGCCGCCTTTCCCATGCTGACCGGAAGCGTTCCGAAAATCTTTCCCGTCTGCCCGTTCATCGTAAAGGTGTAATTTTTCTCCCGATATGTATATTGAATGGTCCAGACAGGAAATAAAACATACATCATACGCGTATTTTTCGGGCGTACATCCCGATATGTAATGCTGACCGTGGCATACCCCGTCATCGTCCTGCGCGCTTCCTCTTCTGTGTATTGTTCCACCCGCTTCTCCACCCGTCCGCGCATCTGTGTTCCGGTATAATCGTATCGGTCCGCCAAAAATCCCGAAAGATACGGCATCTGAAATTCTTTCAGGCCGCTGTAATCAAACGGCTCCAAACAATCCATCACTTCATCCGGCATTTTTTTGGAGGCATCCGACGGAATTTTCTCAAACTGCACTTCCATCTCCCTCTGAATCCGGAAATGGTCCGTGTGGGTATACCGGTAATCTCCCCGGACTTCATGGCGGATTCTCGTCCCATGGGCGCCATACCGGGCATTCACCTGATAATCGTAGAGCCAGAACGGGACATAAATCCCCGTGATTTTCTCCATCGTGTATGTGCGGTTTAACGAGGCCGGCGTGAACATTCCCCGTTTTGTCCATTTGAGAAACCGACCGACCGCCTCCTCTTTTTGAATCTGAAACGGAATGATGGCGGCAGGACGTTTCTCTCCGGACAGCTCCTTCTCAAAAATGACCGGACTTCCGCAAAAGGCACAGAACGCCGCCGCAGTTGTCTCCTCCGTCAGCATCTGCGCCCCGCAGTTTGGACAATGGCAGGCGCGAAACTCGCCCCTTCCGTCATCGTCCACCGCCTCATCGGAGGCCGTCTCCATCTCCGGCATCTGCGCAAACGAATCTTCCTGCAGCTCCTTCTCCAATTGTTCTTTTTCTTCTCCGGACAGCTGCTCCACCGACACCTGCGTGCCGCAGTAGTCACAGACCAGCCATTTTTTTCCGGCATCGTATACCATAGACGCACCGCATCCAGGACATTTATAGTTTAAAATCATGTCTACTCCCATCTCTGCACGATTGTTGTTTCATTCTATGCTGTTGTCTGATCTCGTTCTATTCCCTACTATATCAGATTTTTAGCTTCTGTCCACTCTTTTCTTCGCCCTCTTTCCCATACTTTCCTTCACAGATCTGTGTTCACACACCATTCACAATTTATTCAAAAAGAGTTTACGCGATTAACATGATTTTTTCATCTTTTCTAACTATACTATATTTATAATTTTTTTTCATAATAAACCGGTGTCCCTACGGGGGCATCGGCCTCCTCCCTTTCTCACAAAATGATAGATGTGCTATCTCACACGCGGGCTGTGCAGCAAGTTTGGATCACTTGCTGTGCGGCTTGCGTTTTTTTATCGGCAGGCATCGCGGCTCTTGCTGTTGCGCGGCTGACGATCCGTCCTGCCCCTCAACTGTCTTTCGGTCTGTTTTCTCCCGTCAAAAAAGACATCCCTGCAGGAGTACGGCTTCGCTGCAGGGAGTACGGCTGTTTTGTTCCACTTTCACTTGTCTGTCGGTTTCTTCTCTGCATTCCCCTAAAGCGAGATCTGAATCACCCGTTTGCTTCTGCTGTAGCGGACGCAGCGAACTCCTGCCGAGGCAAACATCCGCTTTGATGCTTTGGTCGAAGGAGTGTCTGCATATTTGTCGTCGTCGTAAATCACAGTCTTAATGCCGCTTTGAATAATCGCCTTGGCGCACTCATTGCACGGAAAGAGCGTGACATACAGCTTGCATCCTTCCAGACTTCCTCCGCGATAGTTTAAAATCGCATTCAGTTCGCTGTGCGTGACATACAAATATTTGCTGTCATAAGAATCTTTGTCGTCCCGGTTCCACGGAAACTCGTCGTCGGAGCATCCAATCGGAAATCCATTGTATCCCATCGACAAGATTTTGTTTTCAGGACTTACAATGCAGGCTCCTACCTGCGTGCCGGGGTCTTTGGAGCGCATGGCGGAAAGCGCTGCCACCCCCATAAAATATTCATCCCAGGAAATGTAATCCGTCCGTTTGTCTCCCATAGCACCCACCTTTCCTTGGCGCATTCCCTTCTGTGTCATTCCTCCAGCATTCCGATTCTTCTCGCGTGGCGCTCTTCATTGGAAAACTCCGTGTTCAGGAACGTATCTACAATCTTGACGGCAAGCCCGGGTCCCACAACCCGTCCTCCCATACAGAGAATGTTGGCATCGTTGTGAAGTCTTGTCGCCTCCGCGCTGAAGCAGTCGCTGCACAGCGCCGCGCGGATTCCTTTGACCTTGTTGGCTGCAATGGAGATGCCGATTCCTGTTCCGCAGATGAGAATTCCCCGCTCACATTCCCCGTCTGCCACTGCATGTGCGACTTTCTTCCCGTAGATCGGATAATCGACCGAAGCGCTGCTGTACGTTCCGTAGTCTTTGTACTCCAGTCCCTTGCTCTCCAGATATTTGATCACTTCCAGTTTTAGTTCATACCCTCCCTGGTCACATCCAATTGCAATCATCTTTTTTTCCTCTTTTCTATTTTTATTTTTTGCCAGGACAGGCAAAATTTTTCTCTGCTATTTTCCGACTGCGATGACATGATGCCCGGCTGCTTTTACAAGACGGTTCATAATGGCCATTCCGAGATGGTCGTGGGAAAATCCCTCCGAATAAATCACGTCTACATTCGCCTCATCCAGTCTGCGCAGCACCGCGTACAAATTGTGGGCGACGCTTTCTTCCTGCCTGCGGCTTCCCACTGCAAAGACAATCCCCCGGGGATAATCCCCCTTTGTCTCCTCTGTCGCAATGATTCCGCAGCGCTTTCCCTGTGAAAACGCCCGCTCCGCCAATGTTTGAATCGTCTCCACCACTTCACTCTGCGGTCCCTCCACAATGGTGAGCGGCGCTCTCGGCGCATAGTGGCGATATTTCATTCCCGGCGCCTTCGGGTGATCGCCGCTTCCCACCCAATGGGTCACCGCCTCGTCTGTCTCCACCGGTCCGATGACCTGTTCGAGCATCTCTCTTGTGATATATCCGGGGCGCAGAATCATTGGGACAGGCTGTGTGACATCTACAATGGTAGACTCCACGCCGATTCCGACTTCTCCTCCGTCCAAAATCATGTCAATGCGTCCTATCATATCTTCCGCCACATGCCCCGCCCGGGTGGGGCTTGGGCGCCCCGACGTGTTGGCGCTGGGCGCAGCCACCGGAACCCCGGCCGCCTGAATCATCGCCAGTGCAATGGGATGATCCGGATAGCGGATGGCAACCGTGTTCAGTCCTCCCGTTGTCGTCAGCGGTACAGAAGACGCCTTTGGAAAGATGAGTGTCAGCGGACCTGGCCAGAAGGCATCCATCAGCTTCTGCGCCGCCAGCGGAACCTCGGCCGCAAGATCATACACGGCATTCCGGTCGGCAATGTGCAAAATAAGCGGATTGTCCGATGGCCGTCCTTTTGCCTCATAGATTTTTGCGGAAGCCGCCGGGTTCATCCCGTCTCCCCCGAGACCGTACACCGTCTCCGTGGGGAATGCAACCAGTCCCCCGTTTCGTATGATTTCACCGGCTTTCGCAATGACGCGTCCCTGCCGGTCAGGTTTTTCAATCCTCGTGTCCATATGCCTTCCCTACTCCAGAAAATTCTGTCTTCCTCAGCCCATTTTAACACGTTTTCTTTTGTGAATCAACTGTCAGATTCTGCGTTTGACGCCCAACTTCTTTTTTTCAGCGAAAAACAGACGCCCGCCTTTCAATAGGGTTTTCCGTATCCAAATGCGCCGTCCCACATACAGACATGAGAGGCAAATTCAGAAGCTGCCTGCAGGCTTTCCCCGACTGCTTTTTGCTTTGTCTCCCCCGCCTTTTCCCGGTCAATATAGTTCATCAAAAATGCCGTCTGAAATCCATCTCCGCATCCCATCGTATCTACCGATGTCAGCGACGGCATCGCCTTTTGGACATAAATCCGTTTCCCGTCAAATCCGACGCTTCCCTGAATTCCGCGGGTTGCCACGACAATTTCCGGCCCGTAGCGATGAATTTTCTGTACGAGTTCCTTCGCCTCCTCTTCGGTTCCGTCAAACGACGTAAAGCAAAAGTTCGCATACGGCGCAATCTGCGCATATCGCTCCTCTGTGGCAATGTTGGAAAAATCATAGGAAATGCGAATGCCGGCCTTTCTCATCGCCGGAAGCTGCGATTCCATAAACGCATATGCCGCTGTATGAACAATGTCAAAGGATCTCATGTAGGCAAGATCCCCCTCATTCAGCAAAAACGGCGTGGAGCCGCAAACGCCCCCTCTGTTCCATTCCAAAAAGATCCGGTCCCCCCACTTGGAAAGCGCCACTTTTGTATATCCCCCTTCTCCTTCCAGGAAACGGCATCGATCCAGCTGGATCCCGATCTTCTTTGCAACCTTGTGAAGGTAACGGGAGCGATCGTCACTTCCAAAATACCCCATGTACGCAGACTTCCTCGCCCCGAGTATTTTGCTGTATATCGTAAAGTTCATACAATTCCCGCCAGGATACATAATTCTTCTGTGCTCATATTGATCCATGACATTGTCGCCAAACCCAAGAGCCCTTACATTTTTGACCGCCACTTTCTTACTTCCTCTTTCACTCGTTCTATTTCCAAAAAACCGCCTCCGCACGCATACCGGTCTCCCCGCCGCCCCGGGAAAAGTCCTTTGGATCGCCTGTCTCTATCTTAGCATTTTCCGAGCGATCTGTAAAGGATTTCACTTTTTGTATTTTTCTTCGTACCATTGAAATCCGATTCGTTCCCTTTTTGCCGCAAAAAGGCCGTAATCCGTTCTCACCTCTCTGATTTTCGGTTCAGATACCGCCACAGTGTTGTG
>CASGAH010000062.1 GCA_949299375.1 uncultured Eubacteriales bacterium
TGGCATAGTCTATCATTCAAACTATATTGCCATAGCTGAAAGAGCCCGTACGGAGATGCTCCGTGATATTGGGATGGAGAGGATGGTCCTTGATGCCGAGGAGATCAGGGTTGAATATAAGCGTCCCGGGATCTTTGATGATCTGGTGACTGTCCATAGCACAGTTTCCGCTATTGATGACCGGCGATGCGTGATTTCCCAGATTGCAGTAAGGGGAGATGATACTCTCGCAGAGCTGCAGGTGAAAGCCGTCCTCAGATCATTGCCCGATCTTGAGGAGGTTCCTGTTCCTCATGAATTAACAGAAGCTTAACAACACATTCCCCATTTCCTGCTATGATAGCTGGGCATATTTCTTTTGAGGCATGTTTCAGGCTGTGTTAGACTAGACCCAAGTGGAGGTGGAATTTATGAAAATTGGAATTCTCACAAGCGGCGGGGACTGTCCCGGCCTGAATGCTGTTATCCGCGGTTTCGCAAAATATGTCTTCAATGAAATCAAGGACGCAGAGCTCATTGGTATATCTGATGGCTATCTTGGGCTTATAAATAAGGATGTTAAGAAGATGAAGCCATCGGATTTCTCTGGAATCCTCAACGTAGGCGGCACCATCCTCGGCACATCCAGGCAGCCATTCAAGAGCATGACCGATGAGGACCGGAATGGTCAGAGCAAGCTCGACATGATGAAGAAGAATTACAATGCTCTGGGCCTCGATCTCCTTGTTACGCTCGGAGGTGCAGGAACGCATAAGACTGCAGCTCTTCTCTCAAGCGTCGGACTAAATGTCATAGGTATTCCGAAGACTATCGATAATGATATCTACGGCACGGATGTCACTTTCGGCTTCCATACCGCTGTCGATATCGCAACGGAATGCATCGACAGAATCCATACAACGGCTGCAAGCCATGGACGTACGATGCTTATCGAGATCATGGGAAACAAAGTAGGCTGGCTGACGCTCTATGCAGGCATCGCAGGTGGCGCTGATATCATCCTCCTGCCGGAAATCCCATAAGATCCCGATGCTGTCGTGAAGACCGTTGAGAAAAGAATCGAGAATGGAAGGGCATTCAATATCATCGCCATAGCAGAAGGTGCGATGAGCATTGAAGAGTCTAAGATGAAGAAGCAGGAGAGGCTTGAGTACAGGGGCGGAAGGGCAACTGGTACGGAAAAGCTTGCTGAATACATCGAGGAGAAAGCCGGAGTAGAGACAAGGACCGTCGTTCCCGGGCATCTCCAGAGAGGCGGCTCTCCTTCTCCATATGACAGGCTCCTGTCTACGGAAATGGGATCCTATGCGGGTCGTCTTGCAAAGGAAGGGAAGCATGGCGTTACAGTTGCTCTTCGCGGTACTGAGATCACATACAATGCCCTTGCCGATATCGCAGGAAAGATGAAATTCGTTCCTACCGATCATCAGCTTCTCGGTGTGGCCAGATCCATTGGCATTTCATTCGGAGATGGAAGGTAAAGCATGAAGATAGCCATAATGGATTTCTCAAGCACAGCACTCTCTCTTCTTGTTGCAGAGGTTTCCCGTGAGCGTATTGAGCCGATGATAGGTCTCAGGCGCTCAGTCTCACTTGTTGATTACATGTCAAAGAAAGGGAAGCTCTCCGGCAGAGGAATAGAGAAGGTCATCGAGGCTGTAAGGTATCTGGAGGATGCCGCCAGGAAGGTCGGCTCTGACAGGATTGTTCTTATAGCTACGGCTTCGATGAGGCTTGTTTCGAACTATGCGGAGATCCAGGAGGCTGTCTATCAATCGACAGGGCTCTCCTTCGATATCCTGAACGGAAAGGAGGAGGCCTACGCAGATGCAGAGGCGAATAGGGAATATGCATCTCTGGGGGATGCCCTCCTGCTGGATATAGGAGGGGCAACTGCGGAGCTTGCGGATCTGGAAGAGGAGGATATGGAGAATATGTTCTCCCTTCCAATCGGCCCTGTGGCGCTGCGAAGATTCTCATCATCTCTGTATCCGGATGAGGATGAGATCCGTGAGATGCGGAAAGAGATAAAGAAGGTTCTTTCCCGTGAGCTTGTTTATCCGGGTGCCGGGTTCGGGCATCTGGTGCTGATAGGAAGCAACTGCGAGGCGCTGTACAGCGTCTATTCGGATTTCTACGGGATACCTGATTCCGCGCTGCGGGTAATGAAGAGGAAGAAGCTGAAGAGGCTGATCTCATATCTTGCATCATCAGATGATGGTTCATCCCTTCTGATAAAGAATGCACCGGAGAAGGCCCATCTGCTTATTCCCTCTGCGGTGCTTGCATGCACAGTTGCTAAATACTTCAGCGCAGACGAATTGATAATCTCAGGCAAGGGAGTCAAAGAGGGCTATCTGAGACTTCTGATGGAGGAAATAAATGGCTAAGGAGAAATCCAGGTGCATCTGTGCACCATATATCAACAGAGAATATTCATGGCTCCAGTTCGATGACAGGGTTCTTGATCAGGCAAGGGATCAGGAGAATCCTCTTCTCGAGCGCTGCCGCTTCCTTTCGATCTTCATCTCGAATCTTGATGAGTTCGTCAGGGTGCGCCTTGGTTCTCTGCTGAATCTGGAACTCCACAGTCCAGACTATATAGACAATAAGACGGGTATGTCTGCACGTGATCAGATAGATGCTATCCTCGGCATGCTGCCTGCATATTATAAGAAGTCGGATGAGACCTTCTCTAAGCTTAGGAAAGAGCTGAAGAAGGCCGGTGTTGAGATAATTCTCCATGGAAGCATGACAGATACGCAGAAGACGAAGTCATTCGCGTATTTCCAGGAGAACATCGTTCCGTTCCTGTCCCCTCTTATCCTCGATGCAAAGCATCCGATGATCAGATTCGAGAACCAGAGGCTGTATCTGGTCCTCCGGCTTGAGCGTGATGGCCGCGATATGTTCGGCGTAGTCTCGATGGGCATGCGCGTAGAGCCCCTTATCCCGATTCCAGGCTGCAAGAAGGTGAAGCTGATACCCGCAGAGGAGCTTCTCTATCTTTTCGGAGACTCCCTCTTTCCTTCATGCCATATCAAGGAGAAGGCCCTTGTCAGGATTACGCGCAATGCGGATTTCGAGGCAACTGTCGAGGATGCTGATATCGAATATGATTTCGACTTCTCCAAGCTCATCCGCAACAAGGTGGAGTCCAGAGGAAGCCTTGCTGCAGTTCGCCTTGAGATGAATACCGAGTCCGAGGAGCTGAAGTCCTTCCTTATAAAGCATCTTGGCATAAAGAAGAACCAGGTCTTCATCGTGGGGGGCTGTTTCTCCTATAAGTACATGTTCTCCCTTGATGATTATTTCCCTGCGGCTGTAAGACCATCCTTAAGGTATCCGGCCTTCAAGGGATCGGTCTCCTCAACGCTTCAGAAGGGGACTATGATCGATACAGCTCTCCGCAGGGATATCTTCCTTTCATACCCGTTCCAGTCGATGGATCCTCTTCTTTGGTTGCTGGATGAGTGCGCAGATGATCCAAGGGTGAATAACATCAAAATAACGATCTACCGCCTTGCCAGCCATTCGAGGATAGTCCAGTCTCTCGTCCGGGCTGCCGAGAACGGCAAGGATGTCTCTGTTGTCATGGAGCTCTGTGCCCGCTTTGACGAGGAGTCGAACCTCTCGTACGCCAAGCAGCTCCAGGAGGCTGGATGCACAGTCTTCTACGGAGTGGAGAATTACAAAGTCCATTCGAAGATCATCTCGATAGTCCTCCGCGACAAAGGGAAGGTAAGATACATCACCCACCTTGGAACGGGCAATTACAATGAAAGCACTGCAAAGCAGTATACCGATCTGAACATCATAACATCCGATAAGGATATCGGGCAGGATGGTGTAGCCTTCTTCAGAAACCTTGCCACCATGACAGTGGATTCAGAGTACAGAAGGCTGCTTGTAGCTCCATTCACGCTCAAGCAGGGAATCATCAAGGCAATCGACAAAGAGATAAGCAAAGGCTCCGAAGGATCGATCACATGCAAGATGAACTCCCTCTCTGATAAGGAGATGATAGATAAGCTTGTTGAAGCATCTGTCAAAGGCGTGCGTGTCAGGCTTATCATCAGGGGAATCTGCTGCCTGCTGCCGGGTGTTCCGGGACTGACCGAGAATATATCCGTAAAGAGCATCGTGGGCCGTTTCCTCGAGCACTCAAGGATATACTCATTCGGTTCTGGTGATATGTTCATCTCCTCTGCGGACCTTATGACGAGGAATGTGGACAGGCGTGTTGAGATTGCGACTCCTGTACTCGATCCAGAGATAAAGAAGACGATACGCGGCATGCTTGAGTACATGCTGAATGACAACGTCAAAGGAAGGGTTCTTGAAAACAATGGGCAGTATACAGCTGTGCCGAGAATCCCTGAACCGATAAACTCGCAGGAGCTTTTTCTGGGATATTTCCATTCAGGGAACTGAAGAATATTGCACAAGATATTCCAAAGGGGATATCCTTCGCTAAATTATAAGGATAGCGCGTAGTATGGAGAACAGAAAATTCAAGGTTGCGGTTATTGGTGCTACAGGTGCGGTTGGACAGGTTTTCATGTGGATGCTCTCCGATCATCCCTGGTTCGAGCTCAGCTATGTCACAGCCTCTGCTGCAAGGGTGGGGCAGAAGTATGCTGCCACAGTCCATTGGGTAATGCCCTTTGAGATGCCTGAAGTCCTAAGGGATATGGAAGTCAGGGAGTTCAACTTCGAAGCTATGAAGAAGGAGGGAGTGCAGATCGTGTTCTCAGCCCTTCCTGCCGCTGTCGCTAGAGAGGCAGAGCCTCAGATGAGAGCAAATGGCTTCTATGTGTTCTCCAATGCAGCTGCAATGCGCTATGACAAGGATGTTCCAATCCTCATCCCTGAGACGAATTCCGAGCAGCTGGAGCTTATAAGGAATCAGGGATATCCCCAGACAGGTTTCTGCGTCACGAATGCAAACTGCGTCACTACTGGCCTTGCTATGGCATTGGCTCCTCTGAGGAAGTTCGGTATCAAGACGATAACGATCAACAGCTATCAGAGCGTATCCGGTGCAGGCTACCCGGGCCTTTCCTCCTTTGATATCACAGATAACTGCATCCCGTATATCGGAGGCGAGGAGGAGAAGAAACAATACGGTGGCAGGTGATGCGTGATAAAAATTTTTTCTCATAAAGTGAAATCCTTTCGTTGACAGCGGGGAGCACAGGGACTGCGGGACAATTCCCGCCTCACAACCGTTTGCTCGGAAGCGTTGACATACAGTATAACACAGGAGGCAAAGAAAAACCAGAAGTTTTAACGGGAATGTGAAAACAGGGGGTTAGAAAAATGGACAAATTGGATTACCAAATATTGGAGATTCTAAAGAAGAATGCCAGAGAAACCGTGTCGAATATGAGCAAAGAGCTGCATATGTCCGTCTCTGCCCTGTCAGAGCGGATTCGGAAAATGGAAGAGAGCGGGGTGATACAGGAATACACGATCATCCTCGATGAAAAGAAGATGAATCTCGACGTGACGGCCATCATGGAAGTCGGCTTAGAGCATCCAAAGTTCTACGACACGTTTACAGCAGAGATTCAAATGAACCGCAACGTCGTGGCATGCTACTATCTTACCGGAGACTTCGATTTTGTGCTGAAAATCGTATGCTCCTCCTCCGATGAGCTGGAACGGATTCACCGCCAGATCAAAAGCATCAAAGGAGTGTCCGGCACACGAACCCACTATGTACTGAAATGTACGAAAAATTGTCACAGCGTACTGTAAAACGGCAAAATCAGGTGCGCGAAAGAAAACTTCCGAAGGAAAAAAACAGTTGAAATGACAAACGAGATGTGGTAATATAGCTATGATTGCCATAGGAGGTAAAGACAAGATGGGAGTTTTAAAAATTATTTTGACAATTGTGTTCGTGCTGGTGTGTGTTGCACTGTCTGCGATTGTGCTTTTGCAGGAAGGAAAATCCGCAGGTCTGACAGGAGCCATCAGCGGCGCAGCTGAAACATACTGGGGGAAGAACAAAGGGCGTTCCATGGAAGGAAAGCTTGAGAAGTTTACCAAGTACGCTGCTGTTGCATTTCTGCTTCTCTCGATCATCTTAAATCTGTCTGTATTGAACGGATAAGAGAACGTCAGACAAGCCCGGATCGCCGGGAAGCGTAAGAGGATGGAAAAAGCGTAATCAAGAGGCACTCTTTTGGGGGTGCCTTTTCCCGTCTCAAGCGAACGGGAAAGAATCGCTTGAGAGGCGGGAAGGCAAGAACCGGTTTCAAGGACAAGACAACAGCTGCCTTGAGAAAGAAGACAACAGCGTTTGAAATGGGAGGAAGAATGGAAAATCGATCATTTGAGGAACGAAAAAAGATACTGCTCGATTTCATGGGAGAGGATGCATACCGGCCGATGCGCCTGAAAGATCTTGCAGTTTTTCTCGGTGTGCCAAGGGAATCGAGGGAAGAATTAAAAGCGGTTCTGGATGCGCTGATGGCGGAGGGAAAAGTCGGGATCTCTTCCAAAGGGCGCTACGGCAAGGCGGAGATGTTCGCCCCGATCGGAGTCTTTCACGGAAGTGGAAGAGGATACGGATTCGTCACGCTGGAGGGAAGAGAAAAGGATATTTTCATTCCGAAAGAGGCGACAAATGGCGCGCTGGACCGGGATCTCGTTCAGATTGCCATTCTGCCGGGGAGCGAAGCGGGGAGATCCGAGGAAGGCAAAGTGCTCAGCATAAAAGAGCGCGGGACAAAAGAGCTGATCGGTACATTCCGCAGAAACAAACAGACATGCTTTGTCCTCCCGGACAATCCAAAGTGGGAGAAAGACATTTTTGTTCCAGTGGAGCTGTCGATGGGGGCGGTAAATGGACACAAAGTGTGTGTCTCCATTTTGAACTATGGAAATGAGAGAAAAAAACCGGAAGGGCGGGTCAAAGAAATTCTCGGCCACATCAATGACCCTGGAACAGACATTTTGTCCATTGCCCGGGCTTATGAACTTCCGATGGAGTTTTCGGAGGACGTGATGAGACAGGTACAGGCCATTCCGGAACAGGTCTCTCCCGCCGAGATGGAGGGGAGAATGGATTTGCGCGCCTGGCAGACGGTCACCATCGACGGGGAAGACGCCAAAGATCTGGACGATGCGATCACGCTGACCAGAGAGGGCGGATTCTTTCAGCTTGGCGTTCACATCGCGGACGTGACCCATTACGTGCCGGAGGGGAGTCCATTGGACCGGGAGGCGCTCCTTCGCGGAACGAGCGTATACCTTGTGGACCGGGTGATTCCGATGCTGCCGCACCGGCTCTCCAACGGCATTTGCTCTCTCAATGAGGGGTGCGACCGGCTGGCGCTCAGCTGTCTGATGAAAATCGACGGGCAGGGAAATGTGATGGATTATGAGATTGCGGAGACGGTGATCCGGGTAGACCGGCGCATGAGCTACACGGCGGTGCGAACGATTTTAGAACATCCGGATTCCGACGAGGCAAAGACATACGCCGCATTTGTCCCGATGTTTCAGCGCATGGCAGAATTGTCCGAAATCATCCGCCAAAAACGATACAGCAGAGGCGCGATTGATTTTGATTTTCCGGAAGCAAAAATCGAGCTGGATCAAAAAGGATTTCCCGTTGAAATCCGGCCGTATGAGCGCAACGTGGCGACAAAAATCATTGAAGATTTTATGCTTCTGGCGAATGAGACGATTGCGGAGGACGCTTTCTGGAAACAGCTTCCGTTTGTCTACCGGATTCACGAGAGACCGGACAGCGAAAAAATGGCGCAGTTTGCCGTATTCCTTCACAGCATGGGGTACTCCATAAAGGGCGGGCGCACAGAAATTCATCCGAAAGAGCTGCAAAAAGTGCTGAATCAGATAGAAGGGACGCCAAAAGAGGCGCTGATCAGCCGCGTGATGCTGCGTTCCATGAAAAAAGCGCGCTATGGGACGGAAAGTCTCGGCCACTATGGGTTGGCTGCCAATTACTATACCCATTTTACGTCTCCGATCCGGCGGTATCCGGATCTTCAGATTCACCGGATTCTCAAAGAGACGATGCACGGGATGCTGACAGAGAAACGGGCAAACCACTACGAACAGATTCTGCAGGACGTATGCGCACAGTCCAGCAGCACGGAACGCCGGGCAGAGGAAGCAGAGCGGGAGACAGAAAAGCTGAAAAAAGTGCAATATATGTCCAGACATAAGTTCCAGAGACTGGAGGGCATCATTTCGGGCGTTACACGGAATGGATTTTTTGTGGAACTGCCCAATACGGTAGAGGGAATGGTCTCGGTCCGCACGCTGGATGATTTCTATACATTTCAGGAAGAAACGTATACACTCGTCCCGAGAAATTTTGGACCGGTATATCATCTTGGGGACCGGGTGGAGGTCGTCGCTGTGGCAACGAATCCGATTGCCCGGACAATAGACTTTGAGATTTATGAGGAGGGAGACTGGTATGAGTTCGACGGGGAAAACTGGGATTAAGCTGATTGCAAATCACAAAAAGGCCTATCACGATTACTTTATTGAAGACAAATTTGAAGCGGGCATCTCGCTGTCGGGAACAGAAGTCAAATCACTGCGCATGGGAAAATGCAGCCTGAAAGAGTCGTTCGTGCGGGTCGAAAAAGGAGAAGTCTTTCTGTATGGGATGCACATCAGCCCCTACGAAAAAGGAAATCTCTTCAACAAAGATCCGCTTCGGGTGAGAAAACTGCTGCTTCACGGGTATGAGATCAACAAAATTGTCGGAAAAATCCAGACAAAGGGATACACCGTTGTGCCGCTTCGGGTCTACTTCAAGGGCAGTCTTGTCAAAGTAGAAATTGCCCTCGCGAAAGGAAAAAAACAATACGACAAGCGGGAAGACCTGGCGAAAAAAGATATGCGCCGCGATGCGGAAAAAGAATTTAAAATTCAAAAAATGTATAATTGATCAATTGCGGAAAATGGCCTCTTGACAGAAATGGGGCGATGTGGTATAGTATAAAAGCATCCTTGGCGCATGTTCAATGAGAGGGCGCAAGGCCGATGCAGGAATCAGGGGTTGTACTGGTTTCGACGGGGGTTTTGCAATTGCGGCAGCCATCCGTGGTCCGGATCCACGAAAAAAGTCGGAATTAAATATAAACGCAGAAGAAAATTTTGCATTCGCTGCCTAATGGCAGCTGTCAGCCTTAAGCCACCTGCTGCTTAAGTGTCTGGCATCGACTCTGCAGGGAATTCTGATTCTTAAGCTTTGCGGAATCAGACAATAAATGAAGCTACCAAATCACTTGGCCTGTCTTTCGGCGAAGTGGTAAGGGAATGAACGTAGAAAGACTGTGATGGGAGAAGCAGTAATGAATAGGCTTTCGGACCGGGGTTCGACTCCCCGCAGCTCCATAAGGAGATGCTAGCTCCATAAGGAGATGCTAGCTCCATTCGGAAAGGATCTCCATTCGAGATATTTCGCTTTATAAGAGTGTAAATTTTTCAACCCCCATGAGCCGTATCCAGAGTCATTCCGGATGCGGCTCTTTCTATCCTGAAACGGGAAATCCCTATTATAGAAGGATTTCCTGCGGTAGGAGTTTTCTACAGAAGGATTTTTTGCGGCAGGATTTCACTGGAAATGAAGTGCCCTGGATGGGGGAGAATGGATGGAGGGAAAATCATATGAGAAAAGCAGAGACCGTTGCAATCATTGGCCTTGGCGCCATTGGCTCTTTTTTTGCGGATCCGTTGTCGAAACGGCTGGGGGATCGCCTGCGGATTGTTGCAGATGGATCCCGGGCAGAGCGCCTGAAACGAGATGGGATGATCATCAACGGAACGAGACAACAGTTTTATGTGGTATCTCCGCAGGAAAAAGGAGACCCCGCAGATTTGGTCATCGTGATTCCGAAAATGACAGGATTTCGCCAAGCGTTAGAGGACGTTCGCGGCCAGATCGGACCGAAGACCGTCATCATGACGCCCCTAAATGGCGTGGAGAGCGAGAAGATCGCTGCCGAGTATTACCCGGAAGAAAACATTTTATATTCCCTGATGCGGGTCAGCAGTGTAAAAACAGGAAATGAAGTGTCTTTTGACCCGAAAACCGCCTTTGTGGAATTCGGGGAGGCAGTGAATTCGGAACAGCAGCAGTCAGAGAATGTGTACATGGTGAAGGAATTGTTTCAAAGTGCCGGCATTCGCTGTGTCGTCCGCCCGGACATGATTCGGGCAATCTGGGAGAAGTTCGTCTGCAATGTGAGCGAAAATCAGGTGGCGGCGGTGCTGAACATTCCGTTCGGGGCATGGGGAAGCAGCGATGCAGCCAATCGCCTTCGGGAGGAAACGGCGGCCGAAGTAATTCGAATTGCCCGAAAAAAGGGAATTGAGATCGATGAGGCATATGCCAAAAATCATCGCTCATACCTGATGCGGATTCCGGTGGGCAACAAGGCATCGACCCTCCAGGACATCCTCTCCGGAAGAAAAACAGAAAAAGAAATGTTTGCCGGGACCGTGATCCGCATGGGAAAAGAAGAGGGGATCCCGACACCCTACAATGAATTCCTCTACGACGCGCTGACTGTTCTCGAAGAAAAAAATGAGGGAAAAATCGCTGGAATCGAAGCGTGAGGGCGGACACCAGAAAAATCAAAAAAAAGAAAAAAAGTGAAAAAACCTGTTGACAAAAGAAAAAAGGTGTGGTAATATCAAAAAGTCGCTGCGGGGAAGACAAATGCCGGATGCGCAGCGAATGAAAGATGTACTTTGACAATTGAATCGTATAACCAACCTCGAAAATTCTAACAAAAAAGAGAATATTTCAGAGAACAAATTCCAATACAAAAAGTAAACGGAAA
>CASGAH010000063.1 GCA_949299375.1 uncultured Eubacteriales bacterium
ACCTTTTTTAAAAATAAATATATCTAAAACGCAACTATGCAAAGTTGGTGCGCAACTTTGTTATCCTTTTCTGTAAATCTGTCAAGCGCCCATGGAGGGACAAGCTTGCAATGAAACATTTACAGCGATTTTACCGAAACATTGTCGCAATCTTTACAGCGTTTTGCTATGCTGAACACGGAATGAAAACCAAACAATGACATGAGGAGGAATGAAATAAGATGGCGACGATGAACAAACAAACTGCGACACAGCCGCAAACTGCGATACAGCCGCAAACTGCGACACAGTCGCAGAGGATGATGGTATTTGTCTTGACGATGGCATTATACGGGATGGCATCCCTGTTTACCGAACTCATTCCCAAATTTCAGGTTGGGATTGTCGAGTTCTCTGTGGAGTATTTCTTCTTTATTCCACTTTCCCTGGCGATGCTGTTTGACCCAATGTCGGCTGCACTGGGCGCGGCGACAGGGGAGCTTGTATTTAGCGAAATTATGCTGGGACAGTTTGGCGGTCTCGGAGAGTTGGAGAAGTTTATTACGGTAACGGTGGGGGTTTATCTTGCCGGCCGTATGGTTTCAAACCCGAAAAATCAGAAGATGGTTGGGATTGCCGCATTTACCGGAACGGCCGTTCAGCTGCTTTTGGGGACGATTGTAGACATCCTCAAAGTGCAGTTCGCGGTGGAGGATTTTGAGTCGATTGCGGGACTGCCGGAAAGTGTGATTGCCACGGAGGGGTTTGCTTTTCTAAATGATTTGCTGTTCTCCGGCATTTTCTTCTGCCTGCTGCCGACACTGTTTCTTGTGCCGAGATTGTACGGAAAGATGGAACCTCTGCTTGGAATGCAGTCCAGAACACCGCAGACGTTTCTCGGGGGAATCTGCTGGAAAACGATTCTCTGCTGCGGCGCGGCATTTGCGGCAGCCATTGCGGCAGAGTTTTTGGCAGAGACCGGACGTTCTCTGATTGACTGGGAAGCAGAGTGGGCAGAAAGCGCGACTTCCATTGCGGTCGGGATTGTCGCTGCCGGTATTCTCGCAGTTCTCATTGTACTCGTTATGCGCAGATCTTCCGAAAACAACATAGAGAATCAAGGTGTATCAGAATGACGAGTGTAATTAAGACAGAACATTTGACGTATACGTATCCCGGGGCAAAACAGCCGATCCTCAAAGACATTTCGCTGCAAATTGAAAAAGGGGATTTCCTTGCCATTGTCGGAAACAACGGGTGCGGAAAGTCTACATTGTGCAAAGCACTCAACGGACTGATTCCGCAATTCATCCGTGGGACGTTTTCCGGACACGCTTCGGTATGCGGCCTCGACACAAGCCAGTCCGATGTGGGTGCTCTGGCCAGGAAAATCGGATATGTCTATCAGGATTTTGAAAATCAGATCATCCGTCCGACGGTGCTGGACGATGCCTCCTACGCCTGCCTGAACTATGCCATGAAAGACTACATAAAGCGGGGAAGAGAAGCACTTGAAATGTGCGGGCTCGAAGGAAAAGAAGAGGACTATATTTGGCAGCTCTCCGGGGGACAGACCCATTTGCTTGCACTGGCAGGAGAGGTGGCGCTTCAGCCGGAAATTCTTGTGTTGGACGAGCCGATCGCCCAGCTGGATCCCGCCCATGCGGACCGGATCTACGGTGTCCTGCGGGAATTGAATGAAACGTATGGAAAGACGATTATTGTCATTGAGCATCACACAGAATATATCGCGGATTACTGCAAGCATGTGATGCTGATGAAAGATGGACGTGTACAGTGGATTTTGCCGGTAAAAGAAGCATTGCAGAGAGTAGAGGAACTGCAGGAAAGCAATATTTTTCCGCCCCAGGTAACCATCGCAGCACATCGCATGAGAAAGGCCGGAAGATTTCCAACATATGCGGCTCTCCCGACAACGATACCCGAGGGGAAGGATGCATTTTCTCCGCTGCTGTCCAGGCGGGAGAAAGGAAAGGGCCTGCATTTGAGAGGCAATTCCTCGCCGGAGGTCGTCTCTTTCCAAAAGGTATCGGTTTCCTATCGAAGTGTGAAGGGGGAAGCACACACGGTATTTCGCGACTTGAATCTGAACATTCATCGGGGAGATAAGGTGGCGCTGATCGGATCCAATGGAGCCGGGAAGTCCACGCTGATGAAGATGCTTGTGGGGCTGATCAGACCGGCATCCGGGAGCGTGAAGCTGTATGGCTGTGATATCGCTTCTGTAAAGCCAGAAGAGCTCTCCAGAAAAATCTCCATGGTATATCAAAATCCGGAGGACATGTTCATTCAGGACTGTGTAGAGGCGGACATCTCGTATGCGATGGAAGTCCGCTCGGCTGCGGACAGCAGACAGAGAACCGAGGAATTGCTGGAACGATTTCGCCTGACAGCGCTTCGCAGCCGGGACGGAAGGCTCCTCTCCGGAGGACAGATGCGCCGGGCAAGTCTTGCCATTGGCATCGCGTTAAATCCCGGCATTCTGCTTTTGGACGAACCGACGGCCAATCTGGACATCGCGACGCGAAAGGAAATGATGCGAACACTTGAGGAGATGAAATCCATTACGGAAACGGTTGTCATCGCCACGCATGATATGCAGCTTGTCTGTGAGTGGGCGGATCGCATCGTCGTCCTCTGGAATGGAGAGGTCGTGGCAGATGGAAGCAGGGACGAGATTTTTGGAAACCGCGACATCGTAAAGAAAGTAGGAATCCGTCCTCCGGAAATCTTTTCTATGGGACAGGCGCTCTGTCCGCAGGCACTCTGTTATACGGTAGACGAATTTCTGGATTGCTTTGAGGGGAGGAAGGAAAACAATGAAGCTGGCAGAGAAGCTGTCTGAAAATATATTGGACAAGTTGTCGATTGATTTTCTGCGCAATCAGGTACTCAAAAATGCATATGGAAACAATGATACGCGCATTGCCAAAATGGACCCGCGGATTCTGATTGTATGGTATCTGTTTTTCGGGCTCGTTCCCTGGTTTGTCAATGACCTTCCATTTCTGATCGGATGTTTCCTTCTTGTATCGATTACGATCCGGATGGCCCGGGCGGCAGGACTTGTCTTGTTTTTGTTCGCGGTAGGCGTCTTTTCTCAGACCGGATACTTGCTGCTTGTGACACTGCTTTTTGGCGGAGATGCGGCTGCGGTTGTCCCGCTTCTGATTATGACGCTGAAAGTGGCAACGGTCTCTCTGGCATCGATTACCGTGTTTTCGGGGATGGATCCCGATCGCCTTGCCAATGGGCTGATGTGGTTTGGATGCCCGGAGCGATTTTCGTTTTCCATTTCGTATGCATACCGGATGCTTCCGCTTTTGATGGAGGAATTCCAGAATGTGCTTTTGTCCTATCGGCTGCGCGGCAATCCTCCGGAACATGACGGAGTGATCGGAAAGATCAGATATTTGATTTATCAGATAAAGGTTATCATGCATTCGTTCTATCCGCTCATGCTCAATACGGCCAAACGTTCCAGGACAACGGTGGAAGTGTTGGAGATTAAGGGATACCGCTACGCTGCGCGGAACAAGGATGTCAGAAAAATCAAACTTTCCTCCCTGAAAGTGACAAACGATGATTTGCTGTTTGCATCGATGTCCTTTTTGTGGGTGGCCGTTGCCTTTCTGATTTCCACAATTCTTTGATTTTTCAGGAGTAAAATGATGTATGTTGATTTTCACACCCATGGGAAACTGGCAAAATATTTGCCGTTCTCCACAGAATATACCGACTGGCTGCTTGGCGAGGCAAAGCAGGCCGGATTGGATGCCATTTGCCTGACGGAACATTTTAATACACAGCAGTTTGACGAAGTGTATGGGTATATTGCATCCAGGGGGACGAAACAGGGAGACACGTATCTCGTCGATGGACTGAGAATCTTTCCGGGAATGGAGACGGACATTGCCCAGGGAGGGCATATTTTAAGCATTGGTCCGATGGAGGCCATTCGGGAGCTCAACAGACGGCTGGCCCCATATAAGAGCAAAGGGAATTTCCTTCCTTTTCTGGAACTGATGCGTCTGTTCCGGGAATATCCGCTTCTTGTTGGCGCCGGGCATCCGTTCCGGGAGGGCGGGAAGATTCCGGATCTTCCCATCGAATGGCTGCGGCAGTTTGATTTTATCGAGCTGAATGGAAAAGATGTCGCCAACAAAAAAACGGGGATAGAAACATGGACCAGCGAACTGGGAACGCGTCTGCAAAAGCCGGTCGTCGCCGGAAGTGATACCCATCAGGCGGTTCAGTACGGATGCATCCGCACAAAATTTGAACAAGAAGTTACAACGCTGGAGCAATTGAAAACAGAGATGGATGCGAGGCAGTATCACATTTGTATCCACCCGTATGCCTATGACAAAGTGAAAACAGCGGGCCTTTTAAAACGTTCCCTCAAGGAAATTCACGCACTGGGCGGCGACTACGTTTCCGTGCTCCTTTCCGACAAAAAATAAAATCCCATCGTCTCTATTGGAGAGCCATCTTGCGCTTTGGCATTGCAAAACGTGCAGCGTCCGAGCCCGATGGCTTTTTTTGCGCGTGCGCGATACGCCCGCCAAGCGCATCAAATTTGTCTGCCGGATTGGAGGGGAGAAATAGACAGAATCATTTCTATGTGCTACAATGAAATCAGCAAAAGGAAAGGACAAAACGATGAAACGGAACGTAAGTCTGGATGAAATATCCGACGGAAAATTGTATGGGGCGAACGATCTGGTCAAGACAGACTGCAATGGATGCAGCGGCTGCTTTTCCTGCTGTCAGGGAATGGGGCAATCCATTGTACTGGATCCGCTGGACCTGTATCGAATGGAAACATACACAGGAAAATCTTTTTTGAAACTGATGGAACGAGAAATCGAACTCCATGTTGTGGACGGCATGGTGCTGCCCAATATAAAAATGGGAGCGGAATCGGATCGGTGCCCCTTTCTGAATCAGGAAGGGCGGTGCTCGATTCATCCGGTCCGTCCCGGCGTGTGCAGATTGTTTCCTCTCGGAAGATACTATGAGAAAGGGAGCTTTCGGTATTTCCTTCAGATTCACGAGTGTACAAAGGAACATAAGACGAAAATAAAAGTGCGAAAATGGGTGGACATGCCGGATTTTAAAGCTTACGAGAAATTTGCGGCAGACTGGCACTATTTCTGCGAGGATACAGGAGAATTTCTCAATCAGGTGAAACAAGAGGGAGAGAGAAAAGAAATCAGCATGTTTTTGCTGAACTGCTTTTATCTGGAGCCATATCCGTCAGAGCAGCAATTCTACGAGACATTTTATGGACGGATGGAAAAGGCAGTCCGGGTATTGGCGCAAAAAGAGGGGAATTGAAATGAATTTAAGAGAGCAAATTCAGCAGTATCGCGCGTGGAACGAGCAGGAAGAGGCGGACCGGCAGCTGATGCTGGAATTTCTGGACAATGGAAGGGATGTGTTTTCCCGAAGCAACCGGATGGCACATTTTACCGCGTCTTCCTGGATCACGAACAGGGAGCACAGCAAAATCCTGATGGTCTATCACAACATTTATCACTCCTGGTCATGGACGGGGGGACATGCAGACGGGGAAGAAGATCTGCTGGCGGTGGCCATCCGGGAGGCTCAGGAAGAAACCGGCGTAAAAAACATTCATCCCGTGACAAGCGATATTTTTTCTCTGGAATCGCTTTGCGTCGACGGGCATGAAAAGCGCGGCAAGTATGTCTCCTCTCATCTGCATCTGAATGTCACCTATCTGCTGGAAGCGGAGGAGGAAGACCGGCTGAAGATGAAACCGGATGAAAACAGCGGCGTGCGCTGGTTTGGACTTTGGGAGGCGCTTGATGTCTGCACCGAGCCGTGGATGAAGGAACGAATTTATCAAAAACTGAACGAGAGGCTTCTTCGATTGGAGAAAGAAATTTGATCCGGCCGTGTCGGTGCTGCCCTTAATTTTGGAAATTTTTCTAAACTTGAGAAATTCAGATGACAAACCGTCGGAATTGTATTATAATGATTGCGAAAGCGCTTTGGCACGAAGCAATCCGTGATGCCGGCCTCCGGATGGAGGAGCAGAGCAGATGTGCTGCGGGGATGCGTCAGACCCCGCGGACGGTTTGGACTTTCGCCCCGCATGGAAAAAGGGGATGGCTGTTGGATCTGGCGCAGAAAAGAGGGAGGATATGGGAATTATTCAGAGGTTTAAGGATATCATGTCGGCGAATATCAATGCGCTGCTGGACAAGGCGGAGGATCCATCCAAGATGGTAGATCAATGCCTTCGGAATTTAGAGAGCGATCTGGGCAAGGTAAAGGCAGAGACTGCGGCTGTTATGGCGGAGGAGATGCGCACAAGAAGAGAACTGGATGAGTGTGTGGAGCAGATCGCCAAAATGCAGACGTATGCGGAGCGGGCTGTCCGCGCAGGCAACGACGATGACGCACGGCTGTTTTTGACAAAAAAAGCTGCCTACAATGAGAAGAGGGAAGCGCTTCAGAACGCATACGATTCGGCAGCACAAAACGCATCCCGGATGCGCCAGATGCATGACAAGCTTGTAAAAGACATTGCTGCGCTGAATGCGAGAAGAGAAAGCATCAAGGCAAAGGTTCAGATCGCGCAGACGCAGGAAAAGATCAACCAGATGAACAGCAGACTTGGAAGCAGCCTCGACGGCGTCTCGGACAGCATGGACGCATTTGACCGCATGGAGGCAAAGGCAAACCGGATGCTCGATGAGGCCAACGCGATGGCACAGCTGAACGAAGAGCAGAGAGAGAACACTTCTGTGGAGGATTTGATTGCAAAATACGACAGAAGCGAGAGCACAGAGCTGGAGGACGAGCTGGAGTCACTGAAAACGCAGATGGGAATGTAATGGAGGCACAAGATGGGTTTTTTTAGCAATCAGCTGGCCAATGTGGTCGAATGGACAGAAACTGGCGATCAGGTGATTTTCTGGAAATGGAACAACAGCGAGATCAAAAAAGGCAGCCGCCTGATCATCCGCCAGGGGCAGGATGCCATTTTCATGTACCAGGGGAAGATCGAAGGAATTTTCCGGGATGAGGGAGCGTTTGACATCGAATCTCAGATTATTCCCTTTCTCTCCACGCTGAAAGGATTTAAATTCGGGTTCAACAGCGGAATCCGCGCAGAAGTGCTGTTTATCAACACAAAAGAGTTTACTGTAAAATGGGGGACGAAAAATGCCATCAATCTTCCGTGCGCGGGACTTCCCGGAGGAATGCCGATCCGGGCATTTGGCGTCTTCAACTTTAAAGTAGGCGATTACCTGACGTTTATCGATAAAATTGCGGGGGTAAAGAAGCAATATACAGTGGACGAAGTGAAAGAGCGTGTGCTGGCCGTAGTGGATTCGCTTCTTGCAAAATGGATCATAAAAGAAGGGAAAGACATGTTCAATATTCAGGCCAATGGGTATGACATTGGCAGGGGAATTGCCTCGGACCTGGATATGGAGTTGACAAAAATTGGAATTCATGTCACCGGATTTGTCATTCAGAGCGTGTCGTACCCGGAATCTGTAAAACAGATGCAGGAAAAGGCGGCCTCTCAGTCTATGGTTGGCGATATGGGAAGATATGCCCAGATGGCGATGCTCGATTCGCTGGGGAAACCGGGATCAACAGCAAATTCCTCCGTCCAGATGGCTTCTGCGATGGCCTCGATGCAGATGGGAATGGCGATGGGACAGCAGATGACACAGCAGATGGGAAATATGGCAGCGTCTGTCAACCAAACGATGAATTCGATGAACTTTGGGACGACAGAGGGACAAGCGCAGGGCAACGCCCAAACCGGGCCGAAGTTCTGTCCAAACTGCGGAACCCGTGTAAACGGCGCCCGTTTTTGCAGCAATTGCGGTCAGAAATTGATATAACGATTCTCAGAGTGATTCTGTCCGGCCAGCCGAAAGAAGAAAATGGAGAGGGAGAGAATGAGGACCGAGAGACATGGGGATATGTGATTCTTTAAACGAAAAGCAAAAAGAGGCGGTGCTTGCGACAGAGGGGCCCCTTTTGATTCTGGCGGGAGCCGGTTCCGGAAAGACAAGGGTTCTGACGCACCGCATCGCCTATCTGATTGAAGAAAAAGGCGTGAATCCGTGGAACATCATGGCCATTACGTTTACCAACAAAGCGGCAAAAGAGATGCGCCAGAGGGTGGACCGCCTGATTGGGGAGGGTGGACAATCGGTGTGGGTTTCCACCTTCCACTCAACGTGTGTGCGGATTTTGCGCAGGCACATTGAATTTCTAGGTTATGAGACGAATTTTACAATTTACGATACCGATGATCAGAAAACGCTGGTGCGGCAGACCGTAAAACGACTGAATCTGGATCCCAAACAATATCCGGAACAGGCGCTGCTCTCCGAAATCAGCAGCGCAAAAAACGAAATGATTACCCCGGGGGATATGCTGGAAATGGCAGGCTCCGATTACCGCCAGAAGATGGTCGCACAGATCTACGGGGAATACCAAAAACAGCTCCGGGAAAACAATGCGCTGGATTTCGATGATCTTTTGATGAAAACAGTAGAACTGTTTCAGAGCTGGCCTAAGATTTTGGAATATTATCAGGATCGCTTTCTCTACCTGATGGTAGACGAATATCAGGATACGAATGCAGTGCAATTCCAGTTTGTAAGCCTTCTGGCGAAAAAACACCGGAATTTATGTGTCGTTGGGGACGATGACCAGTCGATTTACAAGTTCAGGGGTGCGGATATTCGAAACATATTGAATTTTGAGAATGTATTTCCCGGAACGAAAATTGTCAAGCTGGAACAAAATTACCGCTCCACCACCAATATTTTGGAATGCGCCAATGAAGTCATCCAAAACAATGCGGGGCGAAAGGAAAAAAGGCTGTGGACCGATCGGGGAGAGGGAAAGAAAGTGCGGCTCTGTCTGTATGACAACGGATATGAGGAAGCCGAATCTGTAATCACAGAGATTTCCCGGAAAGTGGCAAACCAGGGGCGCTCCTATCGCCAGTACGCTGTCTTGTACCGCACCAACGCGCAGTCAAGATCCTTTGAGGAAAAGTGCATCGCCTATGGCGTTCCGTATAAAATCGTTGGAGGCATTCACTTTTATCAGAGGCAGGAAATCAAGGACATTCTCGCATATTTAAAAACCATTGACAATGGCCGCGATGACCTGTCCGTAAGGCGCATCATCAATGTCCCGAGAAGAGGAATCGGTCAGACGACAGTAGACCGCGCCTCTCTCTACGCGCAGGAGAAGGGAATCAGCTTTTTTCAGGCAATTTCTCACAGCAGTGAAATTCCGGGACTCTCCTCGGCTGCTGCCGCAAAATTAAAATCATTTGTGGATCAGATTTATATTCTGCGCACACAGTCAGAATATATGGAGCTCCCGGAGTTTTTGAATACGCTGCTGGAAAGCACCGGGTATGAACAGGAACTGGAACGCCTAGAGCCGGAAAAGGCGCAGCAAAAACGGGAAAACATTGAGGAGATGATCAGCAAAGCCCGTGATTTCCAGGAGGAACAGGAACAGCCGAATCTGAGCAGCTTTCTGGAAGAAGTTGCGCTTGTGGCAGATATTGATAGTCTGGACGAGAACGCCGATTTTATCACCCTTATGACACTGCACGGGGCGAAGGGACTGGAGTTTCCCTATGTGTATCTTACCGGACTGGAAGACGGGATTTTCCCGGGATATCGCGCTCTGTTTGGAGAGGATCCGGGCGACCTGGAGGAGGAGAGGCGGCTCTGCTATGTGGGGATTACCCGGGCAATGGACGAGCTCGTGCTGACATCCGCCCGCATGAGAACGATCCGCGGAGAGGTGCAGTACAATAAGCTGTCACGTTTTGTAAAAGAGATCCCGGATTTCCTTTTGGAGGAAAATGATGCATCTTCCTTCGGAAAACGAAGGGATGGATCACCGCGAAAGATTTCTTTTGAGACAGAAAAGCCGCAGCAGATGGAACAAAAAGGACTGGATGCACTCAAATATCTTCCCAACACAAGCCGAGGATTTGAGAAAATGGCAGCGAGCGGACTGATACAGGTGACAGAAATCACAGGCACTAAGGCCACTGTCCTGTCTCCGAAAAAAGAAGGTGAACTGGGGTACACAGTGGGAGACCGCGTTCGTCATATTCGCTTTGGAAACGGGACGGTGCTGGAGCTAGAAAAGGGAAAGCGCGATTATGAAGTAACGGTAGAGTTTGAGCGATTTGGGAAAAAACGAATGTTTGCCCAGTTTGCAAAATTAAAAAAATTGTAAGGGGAAATCGATCCTTGCAGGAAATGCGGTGCAGCCCTAAAAATTTATAAAAAATTTGAAAAAATCAATAGTAAATTCTCTCAAATTATGTTATAATGAGAGAGAAAAAGGTTGCTTTGTTCAGGGCAGCAGAAAGGAAGTGCGATGATGGGTAAGTTGGAGAACTATGTAAGTGCAGCAAAGGTAAAAGAAGCGCTCAAGAAGCTGGAAGAAGACGAGAATTCCCTTAAAACGCAGGAAGCCTCCCTTGCCATGCTCTATGAGCGCATGAAGGGGATCGATACGGAGTTTTCCACCTCTTCCGAGGGCGAGGAGACGTTCACCG
>CASGAH010000064.1 GCA_949299375.1 uncultured Eubacteriales bacterium
AAACTCTTTTCTGCTGTGCGCAACGCGCAGCTTTAGCTGTGTAATCCTGATCATAGTTTTCCTCGTTTTCCGTCGGAATTTCCCGGGCAGCCGCGCACCCTGCAATCCAGCCGCTTGCCCATGCCCACTGGAGGTTGTATCCCCCGCACATCCCGTCCACATCCAGAATTTCTCCCGCAAAGTAGAGCCCTTTCACGCGTTTGGACTCCATCTGCGCTGTGACTTGTGCGGTGTCCACGCCTCCGGCACAGACCTGTGCCTGTTCCATCGCATTTGTCCCGGTGATGGGGATAACCATCCGGGTCAGCATCTCTGAAAGGCGTGTCCACTCTGCATCGGACAGCTCGCCTGCCCGCCGTTTTGGCCCACCCTCTCCCCTCTTTTTCTTTTTGTTCCCAGATGGAATGCCGAAAAGACTTTGCCTGGGCTCGATCTGCGCCATCACAAGCAGCGGCGGAACCAGTTTGCTGTGAATCATTCCGGACAGCAATGCCTGGCAGCTCCTGTCCGGATGGCGCTTTTTCCGCTCCAAAAGCATCTGTCTGACCTGTTCCTGGGAGCAGCCGGGGAGAAACGAGAGTTCTGCCTGCACCGTTCTTTTTTTTCGCAGCCCGTCCGACGCATACCGGCTCACCTGAAACACGGGAATGCCGGAGATGCCGTAATCGGTCAGCTGCACCTCCCCGGTGTCCGTGCAGACCGCTTTTCCGTCAATTCGCAGGCAGACCGATGCCCACACGCGGATGCCCGCCCAGTAATTCAGGAAAAATCCGTCTGAGCGAAGCTGCACAAGTGCCGGGACAACCGGGACGATGGTATGCCCAAGCGCCCGGGCCAGCGCGTATCCGCTCCCGTCCGCCCCGAAATGAGGGGCAGCGCTGGAGCCGCAGGCCAAAATGACGCGGTCGCCGCTCAGTGTTTGCTCTGGACTGGAAGACGCCTTCCCCTGCTCCAAAGACACGTGTTCTGTAAAGGAGACAAGAAATCCGCTTTTCCCCGTTCGGATTGCAGTGACATGGACGCCGTTTTTTTGCTGAATCGGAAGCTCGCTGATTTCCAGGAGAAGTGCCTCCCAGACTGTCTGTGCCTGTCCGGTGGCAGGATAGACATATCCGTTCTTTTCGGCCGGGAGCACTCCAAGCTCCTCAAAAAAGGAGATCGCATCATCCACTCCGAATTGTTTCAGCACACCGCCGACAAGCTGTCCGCGGTCTCCCCGAAAATAGTCTGCCCCCATTTTTTTGTTTGTAAAATTGCATTTTCCGTTTCCGGTTGCCAAAATCTTTCTCCCGGGCGTCTGCTGATGCTCAAGCAACACAACGTCCGCTCCCTGGCGGGACGCCGCAATGGCAGCCGTCATCCCGCTTGCCCCGGCTCCTATCACAATGACACGCTTCACTCAACGTCTCCTTCCCTTTTTTGCGCCCGGAAACAGATGACATTTCCGGCACAGCTTTGCTAGCGTCTCCCCCCTGGGCATCGACAGCAGTTCTTCCTCTTTGACAATGCGAAGACGCACAACCAAAACGGCGTAGACGAGGACAGCCGCTGCGATGGCAGCGATCACGCCGAGGGAACTGCTGTTCGTCCATCCGCTCACAAACCGATGAACCAGACTTGCGCAGACTCCCATGACGGCGGCCGCCATCCCGGGGAGGACATAGATTGAGAGAAGACTCTGATGATAGTCCAGATAACGGCTGATGGCGAAGCTGTTTAACGTGCAGATGCAGACGCCGAAAAATATGTAGGAGAAAATGACCGCAAAAATGCCCATATCGGTGTAACGCATCAAAAGAATAAGCAGGATGATGTGCAGAAGGAGCGAGATTGCGGAATTTCTCACCGGAATCTGCATCTTCCCGATTCCCTGAAGAATCGCATTTGTAATCGTGGACAGCGAGAAAAAGAGCACGGCGCTCCCGCCCACCATCAGATACAGATGCGCAAAACTGGAGTCATTCCGGAAGAGCAGCTGAATGATCGGGCTGGCAAGAACCGAGAGGCCGACTGCCGACGGGATCGCAATCAGCATCGTGCATTTGATGACTGCCGATGTCTTGCGGACAACTTCTCTTCGGTCCTGCAGTGATCTGGAGATCGCCGGAACCGCAGAGACTGCCATCGCAGAGGCGATGGCCACCGGGACATGGATCAGCAGCAAATATTTTGCCGTGTAGACTCCCCATGTGCTCTCATACACGTCCCCGCTCACATGATGGCTGTAAATGATCTGGTCGGTAATGTCAATCAGGTTGTACACGGCTGTGCTCAGCACAACCGGAACAATCGTAAACAGCAGTGTTTTCCCGATTGTCCGATAGGAATCCTGCCTGCCCGTGCGGTCCCGCCGCACCATTCTCCGAAAATAGGGCCGGTAGGAGAGATAGACGAACAGACAGAATACGAGCGCAGCAACGGTTCCGGCGGTGCAGCCGATCGTTCCTCCCGCAGCCCCCCAGGCATACGCATAGGAATCGGTCTCTTTTATCGTATCGACCCGCTCCCCGTACTGAAAGAGAACGTATGCGGCGATCAGACAGACGACCGCATGGACAATCTGCTCAAGAATCTGAGAGACCGCCGTCGGAATGGCAGACCCCATCCCCTGGAAAAATCCCCGGTACGTGCCGAGAATGGCTACGATGAGAATGGATGGGGCAAGAAACCGAAGCGGAATGGCGGCAAGAGGCGCTTTGCTGATTGAGGAGGCGAGAAACTCTGCGCCAAACAGTGTCAGCAGACAAAATCCGCCGCCAACCACAGCGGCAAACCACAAAGTTGCCTTCAAAATCTTTTGAATGTTTTTGTACTCTCCCTCAGCCGCCTTCACAGAAATCAGCCGGGAAACTGCCACCGGAAGACTGTAGGAGGAGACGAGCAGAAGAACCGAGTAGATGGAGTACGCTGTCGAGTAGAACGTATTTCCCTTGTCCCCAATGATGGCGGTCAGGGGAACCCGGTATACAATCCCGATCATCCGCACGAGAATGGATGCGATGGCCAGAATTCCCCCCTGCACGAGAAATGAATTGGATTTTTGCTTATTGTTTCCCATAAATGACCTCTTTTTTCGTATTTTATGATCGGGTAATCCCCAAACTCAAAAGGATTTCTTCCTGCTTTTCCTCCATCTTCTGCCGCTCGCTCTCCTCCAGATGGTCGTATCCCATCAGGTGCAGCATACTGTGCGCGACAAGAAAGGCCAGCTCCCGTCTCGGGCTGTGGCCGTATTTTTGTGCCTGTTCCAGTACTTTGTCCACAGAAATCACGATGTCTCCCAGCATCAATTCCCCGGAATCCGGGTCAAAATATTCCCCGTCCGCCGTCTCCTCCTCGAGCCAGTCAAACGTTCCCGCCTCCTCATACTCCGCCATCGGAAAGGAGAGGACATCCGTAGGGGAGGCAATCCCCCGGAATTCTTCGTTGATGCGGGCAATCTCCTCATCCTCCGTCAGGACGACGCTCACCTGTGCCTCATACGGGCAGCCCTCCTCGTCCAGCGCCGCCTCCACCACAGCCCGGATCGTCTCCTCGTACGGAAAATCCAGTTTTTTTTGTGCTTCGTATTCTATTTCAATTGTCATGCCGTGTCTTTTCCTTTCTTTGTCACCGGTTTCCTTTGCCTGTTCCTTTTCCTCTGTGGGACTCCTCCTCTTTGCGCTCCTTGAAATGTTCCTCCCGTTTCTCATACTCATCGTAAGCCTGGACGATTTTTTGAACGAGCGGATGGCGCACAACGTCCCGGTGATCCAGATAACATACGCCGATGTCGTCAATTTTGCGCAGCACCTTCAGCGCCGTATCCAGCCCTGACTGCTGCCCCGGCGCCAGATCCTTTTGCGTCATATCTCCTGTCACAATGACCTTCGAGCCAAATCCCACACGGGTCAGAAACATCTTCATCTGGGCAGGTGTCGTATTCTGTGCCTCATCCAGAATGATATAGGCATTGTCCAGCGTGCGCCCGCGCATATAGGCGAGCGGGGCAACCTCGATCGCTCCTTTTTCGCTGTTGTGAAGATAGCTTTCCGGCCCCATAATCTCATACATCGCGTCATAGATCGGACGCAGATACGGGTCGATTTTGCTCTGCAGATCTCCTGGCAAAAAACCGAGTTTCTCTCCCGCCTCAATCGCGGGGCGCGTGAGGATAATTCTTCCCACCTCATTGTTTTTGAATGCCTGAATAGCCATTGCAATGGCCAGATACGTCTTTCCTGTCCCGGCCGGGCCGACTCCAAACACAATCATTTTCTCCCGGATCAGATCGACATACTGTTTTTGTCCCAATGTCTTCGGTTTGATCGGCTTCCCGCTGACCGCCCGGGTAATGATGTCCTGGTCAATCTCCAAAATCTTATCGTCCCGATTTTGAAACGAGAGCGCGAGCGCATAATCGACGTTCTGCTCTTCGATCTCGGTGCCGCGCCGGGAAAGTTCCATCAGGTTTTGGAACACGCTCTTTGCTTTTTTCACCATTCCCTCGGGGCCGATCAGTTTTAATTCGCCGTCCCGGGAAATCATCGTCACGTGAAGTGTTTTTTCTATTTTTCGGATGTAACAGTCATATTGTCCGAACACATTCCTCTGATGTTCTGCAGGTACATCAATCATTGTCTCAATTACGCTCATTGAATGGTTCTGTCTCCTTTGCCGTCGTTTCTGCAGGAGCGGTCTCCACCCGTTGATCCCATACAAGCAATGTGCCCTGGGCAAGACAGACCTTCTCCCGTACCACTATTCTAACATTATTTTCAATAATTTCTACCCCTAATTTTTGTAGTTTTTCAAAATAATTCGCAAGATACATTCTGGCTCTGGACTCGATCTCCTCCTCGGTGTACTGCTGTGCAGAAACGGTGTATTCTTTCCGGACAATGCTTCCGTAGTAGATGGGAAGATAAAAATTTTCAAACAGATGAAACTGTGTCACTTCCCGGATCTGTTCCGCCTGCCCGTCTGCGCTGTTCCAAAACGGAATCACAGGAAGAACTGCCGTTCCGATCTGAAGAAACGGTCTCTTTTGTATGTTTTGCACCGTTCTCTCCTCATAGATCCGGGACAGTTCTTCCTCATATTCCAGTTCATATTCCAGGATCACATCCGCGTCCGCCTTGACCAAATGCGTCGTCAGATGCGCTCCGTAGTCGTCCACGATTTCCACTGCGCCGGAGACGAGCACCGCCCCCTTTTCCACGCTGTCTCCCACATGGACCAGCGGTGTCCCCTGTCTTGTGGCAATGCTGCGGACAATTCCGCTGTTCGGCGCGATCAAATCCCGGGGAACCGTGTTTTCCTGCTCTGTCTGCTGCGCTTCGGAAGCCATTTCATTTTCCTTTACCTTTACAATCATCCGGGTTCCGTCCAGTCGGACGGAGACCCATGTGATGTCCGGATATGCATTGCGAATCTCTTTTTCGAGCGCCTCACAGCGAACCGATTTTCGTGTCATGCCGTGATGATATCCTTTTGACTCCACAAAGTCCAAAAGCACCTGATCGGTATACTTTACATTTCCCTCAAATCCGATGTTCCACACAAAGAGAGACATTCCATACAGCAGAGCGAAAAAAAACACAATTCCTGCCGCCGCGGCCTTTCTCCTGCGGTTTTTGTACAAAAAAAACGGGAGCCCGATGCGGGCAACAATTCGGACTCGCTTCCCGGTTTTTCTGACAATCCCTCTCAGCAGTTTAAAATCTTCTGCGTACATACAGCACTGGTAGACGCCCTGCCTGCACTCCAGATCCCAGATGGAAATCCCGTGGAAATTGCAGAGATTCAAAAAGCGTTCCGGAGCATTGTTCTCCAGCCGAATGACAACATATCCTTTGATTCGTCTCTGCCATCCGCTCTCTCTCAGAATGATCCCTCCTTCGCTGTTCCATTATTCCCGTCCGCATCGCTCAAAGCGGATGCAGTGGATTCTGCCGCAGATTTTCATCTCTTCCCGGTTGTAGTAGCGAATCTGCAGTTGTCTTCCCTCAATACACAGCTGATCGTATTTTGCCTGCAGGCGCACAATCCGATCGGAATATTCGAGGATGCTCTGAAAATTTTCTATGTACAGCTCACGATTTCCAACCGAGCGAATCCATACCGTTCCGGGAAGCCATTCGCCCGCAGGAAACATCGCTCCCGGGCGGATCCCCTTTTGCGGGCGAACGGATTCGTCCGCAGGATTGCTGACTGGATGCAGCCGTTTCCTCTGTCCTGCCACGCTCTCACCCGCAGAATCTTCTCATTTGCAGTCTATTCCCGGCGGGAAGCGCTTAGAACATTTCCACGAAAAAAACCCCCGGCATAAAACCGAGGGTTTACCGTCAGCGTCAAAAACATGGCACGCTGACGAATCGTACCACCTTTTTGTCATCCCGCAGAGCCGGATCCGACTCTTAACGGCCGTGACAGTTCCTTTGAAACAAAAATCACTGCATGGATCGATCAATTGTATTTGCGCTTTCTTGCAGCTTCAGACTTCTTTTTGCGTCTCACGCTTGGCTTCTCGTAATGCTCTCTCTTACGAATCTCCTGCTGAATGCCAGCCTTTGCGCAATTTCTCTTGAACCTGCGTAAAGCGCTGTCGATGCTCTCGTTTTCTTTTACGATTACGTTTGACATAAGCTCACCTAACCTCCCTCCAGTTGTGTGATTGTGCATAATACAACTGTTTGGGTATTTTCTATCGCACATTCTCATTATAACACAAAGAGAAAATACGTCAACATTTTTTTTATTTTTTTCGGACTTTTTTTCGATCTGAGCGGCCGAATTTAGTGTCTAAAGTGGCGCATTCCAGTAAATACCATAGAGATGCCATACTCGTTGCATTTGTCGATGGAGTCTTGATCGCGGATGGATCCGCCCGGCTGAATGATCGCTGTGATGCCGGCCGCATGTGCCGCCTCCACACAGTCGTCAAACGGGAAGAATGCGTCGGAGGCAAGAACCGCACCCTTTGCGGCGTCCTCTCCGATCAGCTCCGCTGCGTGCTCAAAGCATTGCTTTGCGGCCCAGATTCGATTGACCTGTCCAGGTCCAATGCCGACCGTCTGCTTTCCTTTGGCGATTGCGATTCCGTTGGATTTTACGAACTTGACAACCTTCCATGCAAAGAGCAAATCCTCCATCTGCTGCGGAGTCGGAGCTGTCTTGGTGACAACCTTCAAATCCTCCATGTCAAGGAGCTTGCTGTCAATGGTCTGAACGATCAGGCCGCCATTGACTTTCTTCATATCATATGCAGTCTCCGGCTGAGGAACCGAAATATTGTTCAGCTTGAGAATTCTTACGTTTTTCTTTGTCTTCAGAATGGCCAGCGCCTGCGGATCGTACTCCGGCGCGACAATCACTTCCAGGAAGATTTTCTTCATCTCCTCCGCCAGCGCAGCGCTGACCGGACGGTTCAGCACGACAATTCCGCCGAAAATGGACACCCGGTCCGCCTCAAACGCTTTGGTCCATGCCTCAAAAATCGTGTCCGCACTTCCGACGCCGCATGGATTCCCGTGTTTGCAGGCCACAACTGTAGGTTCTGTAAATTCCTTCAGCAGTTCCAGCGCACCATTCGTGTCGTTGATGTTGTTGAAGGACAGTTCCTTTCCGTTTAACTGCACCGCATCCACAAGGGAACCTGTTTTTTTGCCGATCTCCCGGTAGAAAGCGGCTTTCTGATGCGGGTTCTCGCCGTAGCGCATCTCCTGCACTTTCTCAAACGTCATGGTGAGAGTTTCTGGGAAAGAGGTGTCGTTTCTTTGCTGTTTCAGATAATCGGCAATCATCGTGTCGTAGTTGGATGTATGCACAAACACTTTCTGCATCAGGTAGAACTTTGTATCCAGGCTGACTTCCCCGTTTGTCTCAAGTTCCTCCAGCACCGTCTCATAGTCGGACGGATCTACGACAACCGCGACATCCTGATAGTTTTTGGCAGCACTTCTGAGCATGGTCGGCCCGCCGATGTCGATGTTCTCCACAGCTTCCGCTCTCGTCACCCCGTCTTTTAAAATGGTTGCCTTGAACGGATACAGGTTGACGATTACCATATCGATGGGCTCAATTCCAAGGTCGCGGATCTGCTTTGTGTGTTCCGGATTGGAGCGCATGGCAAGAAGACCTGCGTGAACGGCAGGGTGAAGTGTCTTTACCCGACCATCCAGACACTCCGGAAATCCCGTCAGCTCGCTGATTTCTATGGCTGGAATGCCGGCTTCCCGCAGCTTCGCATAGGTTCCCCCTGTAGAAATGATCTCCGCGTTGAGAGAGACGAGCTTTTTTGCGAGCTCGACAATCCCTGTCTTGTCTGATACACTGATTAATACTCTCATGGTACTCTCTCCTTTTTCCATAGTCATGCATGACCTTTGATTTCAGCATACTATAGGGGTCATGAAAAATCAAGCTGTTATTTTTCATAATCTTTACATGTTTTCAGAAAGAGTTTCTTGCATTTTTGCCATACATGCAGTAAACTGAAAGAGAACAAGGAAATCAGGAAATGAGGTAGTGTATGTACAATTTTCAATTCACAGAAGACATGATGCATGATGTCATTGTCACGCTTGACAATGAGAGCCAGTCTGATGACTTATTTGCACTTGCCTATGCTCTTTTGAGTCCCCGGCTGAACATCCGGGGAATTATCACCGGACATTACAGAGAAGAGGAGAACCACGACAGATGCCGGAAGGAGACCGAGAAGATCATCCGCATGATACCGGGCAAAAATCCCCCCATTTACGAGGGATCGTTTGATACATTCGACGAAAGCGCCCAGACCAGCGTCCTCAGCGAGGGTGCTGCGCGAATCATCGAGTGCGCCAGCCAAAAGCCGATCACCATTCTCTGTATGACAACGCTGACAGACATTGCGCTCGCCATCCAGGCTTCCCCGGATCTCGTCCGCAACCTGCGCATCATCTGGGCGGGAGGCGGCGCCTACCCCCTCGGGGCAGACTACGAGCCGAATATTATGCACGACCGGGATGCCGCCAACTACGTCATTCAGTCCGGATGCACGTTCTGGCAGGTTCCCAAAAATATTTACCGCAAATTCAACATCTCCTTTGCGGAGCTGCAGCTGAAAGTTCAGCCAAAGGGCGCGCTTGGCGAATATCTCTACCAGCGGATCATGACCCGTGCCTACAACCCGAAGCGGCCGCTCCGATACGGATGCTACTGGGTGCTAGGAAATCTGAGCATCGTCGGACTGATGCTCTGTGAGCATGTCTTTGGATACAAGGAGATTCCTGCCCCGCTCTTTTCCAAACACTGTGTCTACGTCAATGCGGGGACGACAAAGACAATTCGGGTCTTTGATGACATTGACACCCGGTTCATCTTTGAGGACTTTTTCGCCAAACTCACATTAAATGCAGAAAATGCAGAAAAATCAGGAAGGACATCCTCCCTGATTTAATCACAACATTCGACCGGCTCGGAGAAGGAATCTTCCCCAAGCCGATCGATGCAATTTCACGGATGCGGTCACGGATGTGATCACGGATGTGATCACATGTCTTCCGGAAGATATTTGCTGCACGCAAGCGCAAGCGCCCCGTTTCCGATATGGCAGGCGATGCTCAACGACAGATCCTGCAGCATAATGTCGTATCCCGGGAAAACGCTGGCCAGCTCATTGCGCCACTCCTGCGCCGCCTCCTGATTGTTTGTGTGGGCAATCATCAATTTCACCGGCTGCGCCTCCAGATTTCCTCCGAATCGCTTCTCAATGTCTTTGCGCATTGCCTCGCACATAATCGCTTTGGCCTGTTTTACAGTTCTGGCTTTCGCAAACGCATCCAGCTTCTCTCCCTGAATCTGAAGCACCGGTTTTAACTTTAACAGTGTGCCGAGCGCGGCCGCCGCAGGCGTAATTCTTCCGCCTTTTTTCAGATATTTCAGCGTATCTACCATAATATAGATGCTGGATTCCATCTTGTAGCGCTCCAGAATTGTCTTGATCTGGCTGGCGCTCTTTCCTTTCTCAATCAGATGAAGCGCGTCCAGAACAGACTGCGTCTGTGTGACGGAAATTCTTTGGTTGTTTACGACCTGTACTCTTCCGCCGTATTCCTCCGCCAGCATCATCGCGGTCTCACAGCTGCCGGACAGTCCGCTGGACATCGGGATGTGTACGATCTCATCGTAGTCTTTGAGCACATCATCCCACAGCCCTGTGACATCCGCCGGGGCGGGCTGGGATGTGGAAATGTCCTCATCTTTCTCCAGGCGCTGAAAAAACTGCTGCTGTGTGAGATTGACTCCCTCATAGTACAATTGCCCATTGATATAAAACGGCATCGGAAGGACAAACACGCCCATTTGTCTGGCAACTTCCTGCGTAATTCCACTGTTGCTGTCTGTGATTACTGCTATTCTCATATATTCTCCATTTCCCTGCTCCCTTTGTGAAGCGTGTTAAAACTGAATGATCCAAGTGATGGCATCCAGATAATAGGTTCCGCCTGCCGTGTAGATGGAAAGCGGCGTCTTAACGCACCGATATGCCTCAAGAACGGAGGAACCGTCCAGGCTGTACGTTGTTACATTGCATTGTCCGGATCAATGCCTCCTTCTGCGCCGCGGACATACCGGAAACGTCTGTCCGTGTCGTTCCCATGCGGGCAATGGCGCTGCTGTTTCTCGGAAGAACAATTCCAAATGTCGCGAAAATGGCGCCCATCGTCGAGGAGCAGTCCATATTTGCCCCGGTGTCGCCCCATCCGTAGGGCATGTCGATCAGCTTATCCGCCTGATCCATCACGCCAAGCCGGGTAAACGGCAGATATCCCGCCACAACCTTCCCGTCATCCGGAACCTCGATCAGGCAAATGTCCAGACTGCCGCCTGTCAGAACCGGAAATTTGACCGTAAAACATCCATTCGACTGTGCCGCAAGCGGAAGCTTTGTTCCCATGCGCAGATATCTTCCGTTTATCACAGCGCATCGCGCCGTCACCGTAAGGGGCTGGCGCAGTCCTGCCATCCACTCGGCAAAAACCGCGTAGGATGTAAAACCGATTCTGCGGGTCTGTACCCATCCGCAATAGTTTTCTCCGATCACAAAGGAAAAGCTTTTGTCTGACGTCTGATGAAGGACGACTACGCCCTCCCCGACCCGAAACATCGACTCCTGCAGATAGTCAAATGCGTGTACCCCTGTATCCTTTGTCATCGTATCCATGACAGGAAATGCGCGGACCGGAGTATTTTCTGTCAGGACACCGTATTGAAGGACGACCTCCTCTGCGACTGCCTCCAGGTTGCGAAGTTCCAGAAGCCGCTGTTTTTGTTCCTCTGTCACAGGAAGCCCGTTGTAGTATGCACAATCCGGGATGGCATATTCCTCGATGAGGGAGCGCACCTGCGCTCCGGTCAGATGTGTGATATCCTCCGGGTGCCTCAGCCCCGTCTCCGGCGATGCAAACGAGAGGCGGTTGATCTGTGAAATCTCCTCCATAGATAGCTCCCCGCTTTCCCCGATCACCGGAGGGGCGGTAGGCAGAGGGGCGGATTCCGAAGGAGCGGTGACCGGGGGAGTGGGTTCCGAAGGAACAGCGGCGGGCTCGCTGCCCGGCGCCGACGATCCCGGCAAAGATCCTTCTGTCTCGTAATTTTCGATTTGCGATTCCTCCTCACCTTGCTGCGTCAATTCCGTCTCCTCAGTGGATATCTCCGCGTCTTCCGCAGAGGAATTCGCGGTCGTGCGATTGTCCTCTGTCTCAGAGGACGGTTTTGTCTCCTCCAAAGGCACTCCCCGGCAGCCTGTCATCCAAAGCGCGGATACGACACAGATCACTCGCACCACTGTTTTCCATTTCATGGTATTTTCTCCTCACTCCTGTGCTTTGGCCGCGGTTTCGTCACGCCTCGGACTCGACAAATGCGAGTGCCTGCTGAATGTCCGCGAGCAAGTCATCCACATTTTCAATTCCCACACTGAGGCGGATCAGATCCGGCTGAACACCGGCTTCGATGAGCTGTTCCTCCGACAGCTGACGGTGCGTATGGCTTGCCGGATGGAGAACGCAAGTGCGCGCGTCCGCCACATGCGTCACAATGCAGGCCAGCTTGAGATGGTCCATGAAGCGGATGGAGACGTCTCTTCCGCCCTTTAAGCCAAATGCAATGACGCCGCAGGAGCCGTTCGGCATATATTTCTGCGCCAGATCATAGTACCGGCTTCCTTTGAGTCCCGGGTAGCTGACCCATGCGACTTCCCTGTGCGACTGGAGATACTCGGCAATCTTCTGGGCATTCTCGCAGTGGCGCGGAACGCGCAGATGCAGCGTCTCCAGGCCAATGTTTAAGAGGAATGCGTTGTGAGGCGCCTGGATGGCGCCGAGATCTCTCATCAGCTGCGCTGTCGCCTTTGTGATGTATGCCTTCTTGCCGAAGCGCTCCGCATAGACAATGCCGTGGTACGATTCATCCGGCGTCGTAAGACCTGGAAACTTCTCTTTGTGCGCCATCCAGTCGAAATTGCCGGAGTCGACAATGCATCCGCCTACTGTCATTCCATGGCCATCCATATATTTGGTTGTCGAGTGCGTCACGATGTCCGCGCCAAAGTCAAAAGGACGGCAGTTGATCGGTGTGGCAAACGTATTGTCTACGATCAGCGGAACGCCGTGGCGGTGCGCCAGATCGGCAAACTTCTCGATGTCCAGCACGACAAGGGATGGATTGGAAATGGTCTCTGCAAACACAGCCTTCGTGTTGGGACGGAATGCCTTTTCCAGTTCCTCTTCCGGTGCATCCGGATCGACAAGGGTAAATTCAATTCCAAGCTTTTTCAGTGTGACGGTAAACAGATTTGAGGAGCCCCCGTAAATCGAGGCGGAGCTTACCACGTGATCTCCCGCGGAACAGATGTTAAATATGGCAAAGAATGTGGCAGCCTGCCCGGAAGAAGTGAGCATCGCAGCCACGCCGCCCTCCAGCTCACAGATCTTGGCAGCTACCGCATCGTTGGTCGGGTTTTGCAGTCTTGTATAGAAGTATCCCTCTTCCTCCAGATCGAACAGTTTTCCCATCTGCTCGCTTGTGTCGTACTTAAACGTTGTGCTCTGGTAAATTGGAACAATTCTCGGCTCTCCTTTGGATGGATGGTATCCTCCCTGGATACAGATGGTTTCTAAATGGTTTGTGCTCATTATGGTTCCTTTCTTCTAGGATATTGACCCTGATCTCTTTCTATTCCTTCTCTAAAATGCGGTTTCTCTGCCGAAAGATGGCAAGAAGTTCTTCCGGAGAATGTGCGACGGCATCCGCGCCCGCCTCGATCAGTTCCTCCGGGGAGCGAAATCCCCACGTAACCCCCACGGTATACATTCCTGCGGCTTTTCCGGTTGCCATGTCAGTATTGGTATCCACCACATACAGGCAGCGAGTCGGATCCGCCTACGCCTGCTCAGCCAGATACAGCGCGCCCAGAGGCGACGGTTTTCTCGGAAACGCTCCGCTGTATCCGAGAACGTGAAGGAAAAATCCCGGCGGATAGGACGCCTCCATCACCTTGCATGTGTTGTCATGATCTTTGTTGCTGAAAATGCTGATTTGCGCTCCCTCCAGCTTCATTGCCTTCATCACATCCGGCACCCCGTCAAATGGCTTCACGCCGTACGTGCATCCGTCCTCAAACAGCTTCCGGTACAGCGCAAATGCTTCCGAAAAGCGGGAACACTGCACATCTCCCCCGTCGATTAGAAATCGCTGCACGAGTTTTACCGATCCGTCCCCGGCATAGTGGCAGTAATTCTCTCTTGGCTGCGGGGTCAGCCCAAGCGCAGCAAGACATCGATTTCCTGTATACCAGAGGGAGTCCAGCGTATCCACCGACGTCCCGTCCAGATCGAAAATACAAAGCGGAATCACAATCCCATCCCCCTCTCTCTGCAAATGCAGGAATCTGTTCAAATTGCAAAAAATAATGGTGAAAATCTGCCCTCTTCCTTTCAAACAATCGGACATTTCCAGAATTGATTATATCGTCATTCCCACTCTCTGTCAAGCAAGGAAAGGGAATGACAAAACCAAACTTTCGAGGTATAATGAAGGTGCGCATACGCACACTCGCAGTGCAACGACGACAACAACGACACAACAGTCAGGAGGATCCGTGAAATGGAACAGGCCATACCGGACAACAACAAATCCAGCGCACGCTCCGGCGGACAGCCCCTCGCGATGCCGCGTCTTCAATTGATTTTCCATCACCCTCTGTACGGGCAGGAGCTTTCCCAAATCGATCATCTCGAAAAAGACCGGATCTACTGCGGACACGGACTCGATCATCTGCTCTCAGTCGCCCGCATCGGGTGGATTTACGCGGCAGAACATCAGCTGTCTCTCGACAGAGAACTCTGGTACAGCTGTGCGCTCCTTCATGACATCGGAAGGGCACGGCAATATACCGAAAAAATCCCCCATCAAAAAGGGGGAAAGGAGCTGGCAAAGCAGATCTTGCGAGACTGCCATTACGATGAGAAAGAAATTCAATCTATCGCAGAGGCCATCGAAGGGCATCGGGGAAGCATCCCCCCTGCCCCGAAGACGATGGCGGAACTATTGATCTGGGCCGACAAAAAGTCCCGAAACTGTTTTTGCTGCAGTGCCAGCGGCAGCTGTGACTGGCCCCCGCAAAAGCGAACCGACCAGCTTTGCTGGTGACGCTCCCTGGGCGGCTCATCCGCCCTTTCCTCAGCGGAATTCTTCCGGTACAAGATCCAGAAGCGTTAAAATGAGCGCCATCCGCACATACACGGCATACTGCACCTGTTTGAAGTAGGCGGCGCGCGGGTCGCTGTCCACTTCGACAGAAATCTCATTCACTCTCGGAAGCGGGTGAAGAACGTACATCGTCTCCTTTGCCATCCGCATTTTTCTCATGTCCAGAATGTAGCAGTCCTTCATCCGGATGTAATCCTCTTCGTTGAAGAACCGTTCCTTCTGCACGCGGGTCATGTACAGGATGTCCAGCTCGGAGATGACTTCCTCCAAACTGATCACTTCCCGGTAGGAATGACCGTTTAAAACTTCCTCCCGAATGTAGCTTGGCACTCTCAGCTCCGGGGGGGAGATGAGAATGAATGTCACATTTTCGTAGCGGGTGAGTGCCTTAATCAGAGAATGGACGGTGCGTCCGAATTTCAGGTCGCCGCAAAGACCGATGGTCATATTTCCAAGATGCCCCTGAAGAGAGCGAATGGTCATCAAATCCGCCATCGTCTGCGTCGGGTGCTGGTGGCCGCCATCGCCGGCGTTGATGACCGGAATCGAGGAGTGCATCGACGCCACCATCGGTGCGCCCTCCTTGAAATGTCTCATGGCACAGATGTCGGCATAGCAGCTGACCATGCGGATCGTGTCGGCACCGCTCTCTCCCTTGGATGCGGAGCTTGACTGGGCGGAGGAAAATCCGATCACGGATCCTCCCAGGTTCAGCATCGCAGCTTCAAAGCTTAATCGGGTTCGGGTGCTCGGCTCATAAAACAGCGTAGCAATTTTTTTGCCATCGCACAGATGAGCGTATTTCTTTGGGTTTTTCTCGATGTCTCCAGCAAGATTCAGCAGCTGATCCACTTCCTCTACTGAAAAATCCAATGGGCTGAGTAAATGACGCATACGGCATCTCCTTTTCTGATTTTTGAGGTAGGATTGACTTTCAGTCAATCATTATACACCAATCTGCTGTCGAAATAAAGAGTCTTTTTACAAAATTTTCATCATCGGGCCATGCTGCGCTCATCCCCGAAAGCGATGAAAGCTCGCAAACACTTCCTCTCTCCTCGGCTTTGCAAGGCCGCATGGAATGTAGGAGCCGCAAAACGGTTCCCATCCTTTCTTCTCGAGCAAATCCAGCAGCACATCGACGACCTGTGTGAGTGTCTTTTTCCCATCGACAACCTGCTCCAGACCATATCGGAGCAGATAGGCAAGCGCTGTCGTCTGCTCCGAGTCGGCAAGCTGCTCCAGATCGCGCACGCGCACCATCTCCCTGTCCACCGAAAACGATTCCAGACCATACGTTTTCACCTTCATCCGCTCATGCCGCCGGTTGTCAAAGCGAAAGACCGGAAAGGCATGGGAAAATTTCGGGAGCGCAAAATCCAGAGCCTCTGTTTTGGGAGCGGTGTAGGACAGACAAAGTGTTTTGACCCGTTCGGTGATGTCGACCGGGCGGTAGCTGTCCATCTGAAGAATGCAGTCCGCGATGTAGAAAAAAGCGCCGGAGCTTCCCGCCACCAAAATGGTGGAGACATCGCCCTGCTCCAAAAGGCCTCTCGCCCGCTCCAAAAACGGCGTAATCGGCTCCTTGTCCCGGCCAATCACTTTCTGCATCAGCTCCTCCCGCACCATAAAATTGGTCGCAGAAGTGTCCTCGTCTATGAGAAGGAGCCGGGTTCCCGCCTCAATCCCTTCGACCAGCCCCGCTGCCTGGGAGGTGCTTCCGCTGGCATCCTCACTGGAAAAGAGATGTGTGTTTTTCTGGTTGGGCAGATGGTTGATAAAGAGGGAAATGTCGGCATTGCGCACACTTCTCCCGTCCTCCGCCCGAAGCTTCAGCGCACTTTCCTCTGTGATGACGAATTCTCTCCCATCGCCCTCGATGTGAGGATAGACGCCCATCTGGATGGCTTCAAGCAGCGTAGACTTCCCGTGATATCCGCCTCCCACAATCAGGGTAATCCCGCGCCGAATGGCCATTCCTGTGATCGATCCCCGGTGCGGCAGCTCAAACGTCCTCTCCAGAGAGGGCGGGGAGACAAACGGCACCCCCGATGAGAGCGGCAGGTCGGAGACGCCGCTCTTTCTCGGCAAAATCGAGCCGTTTGCGACAAAGGCGACGAGATTTTCTTTTTTCAGCATTTTGCGCAGGGCATCCTGATCTTCCGCCAGAAATACGGTGCGCTCCACTGCGTTCGGATCGAGATTTCGGTAAAACAGACTGTTTTCCAGGCACTGGGGCAGAAACGCAAACAGCATTTTTTCCAGTCCCCCCGCGTCAATGGTGCGGCCAAAGGCGGGGAATCCCGCCTGGAAGCGAACCGTGATCCCCTGTTCTGTCATCTGGCAGGCACTGCGCTCCAAAACTTCCTGCCCGCATTTTGTGATCGACAAAAGCCCACTCTTTCCGGATCCCTTTGCCT
>CASGAH010000065.1 GCA_949299375.1 uncultured Eubacteriales bacterium
GGTCGAGGGCTGGGCCTAAAGGTCCGGTCAAGAAATCCCTTGCAGGAAGAACGGATGGAATCATAGATTGTGTGTGCAGTTTTGAAGGTACAAGCCTTCCTATGGCGGAATAGCTCAGTTGGCTAGAGCACACGGTTCATACCCGTGGTGTCATGAGTTCGAATCTCTTTTCCGCTATCCAAGATACCGAGCACTCGGTATCTTTTTTTGTGCGATACGCCCGCCAAGCGCATCTTTGGAGGGGCAAGCTTGCTTGCACAAACAAAGATGCATTTGGCGGGCAACGGTCAGTGAACAGCGAAGCTGTGAGCTAAGCGATAAAGCCATCAAGCGCATCTTTGGAGGGGCAAGCTTGCTTGCACAAACAAAGATGCATTTGGCGGGCAAGACGGATCATTCGATCCGTTGTCAGCAGGAACAGCGAAGCTTGCGAAATCGGATACCGAGCCCTCTGCCCCTCCCTCTCTTACAATGCCGGTGCGCTGCAGCTGCAAAGCACGATGATTTTCTCCGGGGATGTCTGCGGAGGAATGCTGCGCGTTGTTCTCCGATAGAAGACGAGGAGAGGATGGCTTTTTAGGGATCCGTGGAACGGCTGACCGTTTTCTGTGAGGATTGTTGTATCCGGACCGAGGATCAGCTGGAGTGAATTGTCCTCTGCGCGAAGCAGACGGTCGAAATAGCCAAGAGAAATTTGCTGTCCTTTTTCCGGGAATGCCAAAGCGACAGCCTGAAACTGGGGCGGATAGATGAGCGGAACCGGAAGGGAGCTGTCATAAAATCCGACCAGTTCCATTCCCGGCTCGATGGGAACGCGGCTGGAGAGATACGTATCCGGCCGAAGGATCCAGTGGATCGTGCCGCCTTCGGCTGTCTCGATGCGTATCATTTTGCTGCATCCATCAAAGGAATCGGGTGTGCGTAGGGGGATGACGTCCTGGACAATCCCCCGGTACGATAAAAATGCGGGTGTCTGAAAGGGCTGATACATGGTAGACTCCTCCTTTATTGTGTGAGCATTGTCTGCATGGATGTTGTGAAATCGGGAAAACCTCTTTTTGAATCCAATCCGATCTTTTGCGAAAAATTGATCTTGACGCAGGGTCAGCTTCCCCTTATGATGATATCAGAGTGAAACATTGACTCCCGGACCGCCTTTGAGAGCGGTCGCAGCATTGCGCTTGTCTTTTGGCAGGAGGCAATGCGTGATATCAAGATGGATAGCTGCACTTTCCCATACGCGGTGTAGGCAAGTAAAGCAGACCATCAATATCTTATTATATGAAGAAATGAAAAAAAGGTCAATGAAAAAGCGCAAAAGACGGCTTGGCCGCGCGCAAACGACCGATCAGAAAGAAAGAGGGATTTATGAAAATTGTTGTGTTGGACGGGTACGCATTAAACCCGGGAGATTTGTCCTGGAGTGAGTTTGAGGCATTGGGGGACGTTCGGATCTATGACCGGACGGCGAAGGAGGATGTGGTCAGCCGCATTGGCGATGCAGAGATTGTCATCACCAATAAGTGCGTCATTAACCGGGAAATTATGGATAGCTGTCCTTCCATCCGCTACATTGGAATTCTGGCAACCGGATACAACATTGTCGATGTGGCTGCTGCAGCAAAGAAGAAGATTACGGTCTGCAATGTTCCCGGATACAGCACACCGACGGTGGCACAGTTTACCTTTGGTCTGATTTTGGAGCTGTCCTCCCACATTGGAGAGCACAGCAGGTCGGTTCTGGCGGGAGACTGGTGCCGCGCAAAGGACTTTACGTACTGGAACTATCCGTTGGCAGAGCTGAATGGAAAGACAATTGGAATCATCGGATTTGGAAGCATTGGGCGTGCGGTTGGGGCAATCGCACAGGCGATGGGAATGCAAGTTCTCGTATACAGCCGTACCCGATATCCGGAACTGGAAAATGAATCCTGCCATTTTACGAGCAAAGAGACGCTATTTGCGCAGTCAGACATCATTTCACTGCACTGCCCACTGTTTCCGGAAACGGCAGATTTGATCAACAAAGAGTCGATTGCAATGATGAAGAAAGGCGCATGGATCATCAACACAGCGCGCGGCGGATGTGTTGTGGAACAGGATCTGGCAGATGCGTTAAACAGCGGAAGACTTGGCGGAGCAGCGCTTGATGTTGTCAGAGAGGAGCCGATGAGAGCGGACAGCCCGCTTCTCCATGCAAAAAATATAATCATAACACCGCACATTGCCTGGGAGTCTCTGGAAGCGAGGCAGCGTCTGATGGACATTGCGGCGGGAAACGTAAAAGCATTCCTGTCAGGCCATCCGGTTCACACGGTCACAGCCTAAGTACTGCAGGGCCAAATGAAACACTCCGAAGATCTGAACGCAGCACTCAGATCTTCGGAGCGTGGTTTTGTCAGAAAGGAAGAGACCCTCTGACAGAGCCATTGATGACATAGTAGGTTGTCCATTCTTCTGGCTTTATGTACAAATCCAATGTCTGAATATCTTTAATCTTGTTCCCATCTTCCGTCCAAATCTTCTTGATCTGAGCGATCAGCTCCTTCTCGGAAAATTCTTTCCCGGCATACTGAACAGAAAGTGTTGTTTTCATAAAAACATTCCTCCTCATCAAGTGATAAAATGATTTCCGAACTCTAGTATAATACAAAATTACGCAGAATGCAAGCATCGAGGCCATGTTGGGAAAAGATTTGTAAGAATTCAGGGAAAAAAAGGATTTTATCGGTTGCGTTATGAAAAGCGTTGTGCTAGAATAGTAATGGAACAAACAGTATTTACAACATTTTCCATCTAAAGAATCGGTTGAGGGAGTGTCAATGATTGCAATTGTAGACTATGATGCGGGTAATTTGAAAAGTGTGGAAAAAGCACTGCATTATCTGGGAGAAGAGACGGTCATTACGAGAGAACGGGATGCCATCCTCTGCGCAGATAAAATTATTTTGCCCGGAGTGGGAGCCTTTGGAGATGCAATGAGAAATCTGGAGGCGTTTGGCCTTACGGATGTCCTAAAAGAGGCGGTAGGAGAAAACATTCCGCTTCTTGGGATTTGTCTCGGGCTGCAGCTGCTGTTTGAGAGAAGCGAAGAGAGCAGCGGACCGCTGGGGTTAGGGATCCTGAAAGGGGAGATTGTGCGAATTCCGAAAGGAGAGGGGCGAAAGATTCCCCACATGGGCTGGAACAGCCTGAAGGTGACGGAAGGCTCGGTGCTGTTTCACGGGCTGGAAAAGGACCCCTACGTGTACTTTGTACATTCCTATTACTTAAAGGCAGCGGACGAGAGCATTGTGACGGCAACGACCGAATATGGCGCACACATCCATGCTACCGTAGAATCCGGCAATTTATTTGCCTGCCAGTTCCATCCGGAGAAGAGCGGGCGAACGGGGCTTGCAATTTTGAAAAATTTTGCAGCGATCAAAAAATAAGAGAGGAATGAGGAAGATGTTTACCAAGAGGATCATTCCCTGCCTGGATGTCAATCGGGGACGGGTTGTAAAAGGTGTTCAGTTTTTGAATTTAAGAGATGCGGGAGATCCGGTGGAGATCGCTTCCGCCTATGATCGGTCAGGAGCGGACGAACTTGTATTTCTGGACATTACGGCATCCAGCGATGCCAGAAACATCGTCATCGACATGGTGCGCAAGGTGGCACAGTCGGTATTTATCCCGTTTACAGTGGGGGGCGGCATACGGACGCTGGATGACTTTAAGGCGATTCTGCGGGAGGGAGCGGATAAGATCTCCGTTAACTCCGCAGCCATTCAAAATCCGCGGCTGATCTGCGATGCTGCGGACAAATTTGGCAGCCAATGCGTCGTCGCGGCGATTGACTGCCGCAGACGGCCCGATGGAAGCGGGTGGAATGTATTTCAAAATGGCGGACGGCTGGACACCGGACTGGATGCTGTGGAATGGGCCATGAAGGTTGATGCCTTGGGAGCCGGAGAAATTCTGCTCACCAGCATGGACTGCGACGGGACGAAGGAAGGGTATGACAATGAAATCACTTCGATTGTCGCTCAAAATGTCTCCATTCCGGTCATTGCCTCCGGCGGCGCCGGAAACAGAGAACATTTCTACGACGTGCTGACGAAGGGAAAAGCGGATGCCGCGCTGGCAGCCTCTCTGTTTCACTACAAGGAACTGGAAATCCGGGAACTCAAGCAGTACTTATCCGAGCGGGGCGTCCCGGTACGGCTGTAGCCGATCCAAAGACAAACGTTTTCTGGAACAAGGAGGCACGAGGAAGAAGAGATGGCAGCAATTTGCAATGACTGGCTGGAAGCGCTGCGTCCAGAGTTTAAAAAGCCGTACTACAGGAAGCTGTATGAGCGGGTCATGGAGGAATACCGGAATTACCAGGTATTTCCGCAGGCGGATGATATTTTTAATGCCTTTCATTTAACGCCTCTGTCAAACGTAAAAGTTGTGATTTTGGGACAGGATCCCTATCACGGGGAGGGCCAGGCACACGGACTTTGCTTTTCTGTCAAGCCGGATGTGGCGATTCCGCCCTCGCTTGTCAATATTTATCAGGAACTTCGGGATGATGTGGGATGTGAGATACCCAATCACGGATCCCTTGAAAAGTGGGCCAGACAGGGCGTTCTTTTGCTGAACACGGTGCTGACGGTCCGGGCGCATCAGGCGTTTTCTCACCGCGGGATCGGCTGGGAGGAGTTTACCGACGCGGCAATCCGCATTTTAAATCAGCAGGACCGGCCGATGGTATTCATTCTCTGGGGACGGCCTGCGCAGATGAAAAAAGCGATGCTGAACAATCCGCGCCACTTGATTTTGGAGGCGCCGCACCCGAGCCCGCTGTCTGCCTACCGGGGCTTTTTTGGAAGCAGACCGTTTAGCCAGACAAATGCGTTTCTGATTCAGCATGGGGAACGCCCGATCGACTGGCAGATTGAGAATCAGACGAGGCAAAGTTAGAAAGCAGGAGGAAGTATGGACTTTATTGAATGGCTTCGAATTATTTTTATTGGAATTGTAGAAGGGATTACAGAATGGCTTCCCATCAGCAGCACAGGACATATGATTCTTGTGGATGCAGTCTGGAAGACAAGGGTTCCGGAAATTATCACGGAAGAGTTTTGGGAAATGTTTGAAGTTGTCATTCAGCTGGGAGCAATTCTGGCGGTGGTGACAATCTTCTGGGGCAAACTTTGGCCGTTTGGAAAGGAAAAAGAACCACAGGAGAAAAAAGAAATTCTAAATCTCTGGGGAAAGGTGATCGTGGGATGCATTCCGGCAGCGATATTTGGACTTTTGCTGGATGACTGGATGAGCATGTACCTGTACAATGAGTATGTGGTGGCGGCAATGCTGATCGTATACGGAATCTCATTCGTCATGATTGAGAAGAAAAACCGCTCAAAAGTATTTTCGACAGAGACAATGGAACAGCTCACCGGAAAGACGGCACTTTTGATTGGCATATTTCAGGTGCTGTCTCTTGTCCCCGGCACATCAAGATCGGGTGTGACAATCCTGGGAGCGATGCTGCTCGGATGTTCCCGCTATGTTGCCGCGGAATTCACGTTTTATGTGGCAATTCCTGTAATGTTCGGGGCCAGCGGACTGAAAGTATTGAAATATTTTCTGGAGGGAAGTGCCTTCACATCTGTGCAGGCGGCCGTCCTAATCGTGGGGATGGCAGTGGCGTATGTTGTTTCTGTGTGGGTCATTCGCTTCCTGATGGGGTATATCAAGAAGAATGATTTCACTGTGTTCGGATGGTATCGCATTCTGCTTGGAATTGTAGTGCTTGGATTTTTCCTCCTTGTCTAAGACAGGAGCGGATCAGAGAAAACACAGTTGTCAGCACGAGTGCAGCTGTGCAATTGTTTTCAGTTTAGAAAGGATAAAACAGTTATGAGACGTAGAAAATGGATCATTGCAATGGCAATTGTTCTGCTGCTCCTTCTTGCGGCAGGGGGAATTGTGTGGGCGTTCTGGCAGGACAAAACAGGGCCGGAAATTACATTTCAGAATGAAACGATTACATACCGAGAGGGAGACAATCTGAGCATTCTTCTGGAGGACTGTGTGGCAATCGATCAGAGAGACGGAGACGTGAGCGACCAGGTTCAGATTGCAAACATTGAGATTATGGAGAATCAGACGCAGATGCGTGTGACATATCTGGTGTATGACCGCAAAAACAATGTAACGGTAGTCGACCGGATCGTGAACTATGAAGGCGGAATTCCAAACAACCCGGACAAGGAGACGGATCCTGCGGAGCCTTCTTCGGAAGAGCAGTCGTCCGAATCGGAGAGCGAAGAGGGAAGTTCGGCGGTTACGGAGTCGGATGAGGCGTACAATGACCGCAAGATGGTAGAGCAGGAACAGGCCATCGAGGCGCTGCCCGAGGAATCTCCTGTTTTGCGCCTGTCGCAGCACCGGGTACGCATTCAGGCGGGAGAGTCCTTTGACCCGTATGATTATGTTTCGGAGGCAAAATCAGGAAGCAATTCCAGAATCTCTCTCTCTGAGATTGGAAATTATGATACGTCTGTACCGGGAACATACTCGATCTGGATTTATGTGACGGATGATGATGATCAGGTTTCCAATCAGGAAATTCTTCAATTGATTGTGGAATAACCAAAGTCCGAAAAGGCAGCGAAACTGCGGCAGAAGATGCGCAGAAATGGGGGAACAATGGATCAAAGAGAAATCAGAAGAGAGAGAGCAAAGAAAATTGGTATATTGGGGCTAGTCTTTTTGCTGAATCTGCTCCTTGTGTCGGGGACAATTCTGGCAAGACCGCTAAACGGGTCAGAGCAGCCGATGGACATCGAAGAGACGGCGCCGGAAGCAAAGACAATCGAGCCGGCGACAACAGAGCCGCCGGTTGAGAGCACGGAGCCTGTGACGACAGAGCCGCCGGTCGAGAGCACAGAGCCTGTGCCAACAGAGCCGACGGAGCCAGTGCCAACAGAGCCGACGGAGCCAGTGCCAACAGAGCCGACGGAGCCAGTGCCGACGGAACCGACACCGACGGAACCGACACCAACGGAGCCGACACCAACACAGCCGACATTGACGGAACCGACACCTACGGAGCCGACACCGACCGAACCTACGCCGACACAGCCGACACCGACACAGCCAGCGCCGCATACACATCACTATACAGAAGTATCCAGAACGGAGGCGACCTGTACAGAAAATGGCGTGATTCAATATCAGTGCAGCTGCGGCGCTTCCTATCAGGATGTCATTCCGGCCAAAGGACACAGTTTTGTCCAGAACCGTGTGGAACCGGGGTATGGAACAGCAGGATATGTGGAGATTGTCTGTTCGGTCTGCGGCTTTGTCCGTCAGAGAACGGAGATTCCCGCGCTGACACTGGATGCTCCCAAGATAGAATCGATTGAAATCGGGGAAACCGGTGTCATCCTCACATGGGATGCGCTTGAGCTAGCCCAGGAATATAAGATTTACCGCAAGGCAGAGACCGATTCGGAATGGAAACGGATTGGCAAGGTCAAAGCTGAGCAGCTTTCCTTTGAGGACCGCACCCTGAAGGCCGGTGTCCCCTATCAATACGCGGTCAGTCAGTGCACTGTAATTCAGGAGGAGACCGTGGAAAGCCCACTCGGGAGCAACTGGATGTCCTTTTTGCTTTCATTTACCGCTCCGGTCCTGCTCGAACCGGAAATCGGGGAGGGCGGCGTTGTCTTGTCCTGGGAACCGGTTCTGGGCGCAGACGGATATGTTGTATACCGGATGGACGAGGCGGGTCAGTGGGCGGATCTTCGCTCTGTCCAGGGAGGAAGCCGCACAAGTTATGTGGACAGCCAGGTTGAAAAGGGAAATACCTACACATATACGGTGAAGGCCTACAGCAAGTATCAGGGTTCCCTGCGATGGGGCGTTTATGAGGAGGATGGAGTAAGCATTGACGTTGGCCAGATCAGCTTCACATTCTCCAAATTCCAGGCGATGCGGGTTTTGTGGCAGAGCAGGCGCGAGGGAATGTATCTTCACCTTCTGATTTACGGTCAGGACGGATTGTGGAGAGACTGGAACGAGTCGGTCATCTATATGGCAGAATGGGAAGAAGAGGACGTGGAGGACGGAAAGTATATCTGGGCAATGAAGCTGCCAAAGACAGTGCTCGATGCTCCGGTTTTGCTGGAAGTCAAACCGGACAAAGGAAATGCGGTCATTCGCTGGAACACTTTGTTAGGAATCAGCGGGTACTGCATTGAGCGAAAAGCAGAGGGGGGAACGTGGACCGAGATGGAGCGAATCTCCGACCCATCACAAAACACGTGGACGGACAGCGAACTCACCGATGGAACCCGCTTCTTTTACCGGATCCGGGCATATCGGACTGAGAGGGAAGAGACAGAATACAGCGATTACAGCAACAATTCGTATTCCATTACGATTCGACAGATCACAGAATGAATTGCGGCGGGAAGGGCCAGCCGGGCGCAGCAAGAAGGAGCTTTCAATGATAACCAAACTCACATTGAACCGATTTAAAAAATTTAAAAACAATACCATAGAACTGCGCCCGTTTTCTGTTCTGACAGGGGAAAACAGCTGCGGCAAGACAACCGTTCTCCAGGCGCTTCATCTGGCGCTGGGAACGCTTGCGGAGAGCGATCTGTTGTATGAGAAAAACGGGCGGGTTCAGGTAAAACAAAAAGGAGTCGGCGCCGTACAATTTTCGGGAATCCCGATTGAAGATTTCCGGGAGCTGTACTACGAAAAGTCGTCGCGCCAGGCCCGCACGAGCAATCCCGAGGGAGTTGGCGCATTTCTAAACCTGGAAGACGACCGGGGAAATCTGTATCAGCTCCAGATCTCGTCGCTGTTTGGCGGATTTAACGTCCGCTGTCTGTCCTCCGATGAGGACATTTCCCATCAGCCGGACATTTACCGGTATATGCCGCTGCTGATTGCGGGAGGGCAGGGAATCGCACAGCGGGAACCCCGCTATTTCCCTGCACAGTTGAGGCAAAAAACGGCATCCGGCAATCAGGGACAAATCATCCGCAATCAGGTGTTAGAGCTGCGCCAAAACGATCTGACCGCCTACCGGAAGCTATCGGACTGTCTGACCCGGGAGTTCGGATTTTCCCTCGACCGAATTTTGTTTGAGGAGGAGCAGGACTGGAATGTGCAGGCCATGTACCGGGACTGCTATGGGGGATCGCTTTGCTTGGACTACAATTCCTGCGGAAGCGGACATCTGCAGATTTTACAGATTCTTGTCCCCATCTACCGGCTCTGTCCGTCCCGCTGCCGGGTTGTTTTGATTGACGAGCCGGAAGCGCATCTGCATTCCGGAATGCAGGCAGCGCTGCTGAGAACGCTGCAAAGGCTGCAAAAGGAATTTCAGATCCAGATCATCTTGGCGACACAGTCCCATACGATCATCAACCGAACCGATTCCAGAAATGTCATTCCGATCTCCGCCTATCACGCCGCAAACCGGCCGCTGACGCGAGAGACAGAGGCCGGGAGGATGATGGCCCGCCTCAGCAACTGGGAGCTGTCCCAGGCGGTCGTCAGCGGAAAAATAATATACCTTGAGGACGCTGCGGCGGAGATCTGGGAGGCAATGGACGAAGTCTCCGGATTTCACTTGTTTGCGGGAATTCACACCGTTCCTTTTTATACGGGAGGAGGCGCGGACGACCGGACGCCATTTTATATGAAAGCGCTGCTGACAGAGTTTCTCGGGAGAGACATTTCCATTTGCTATGTGAAGAACGGAGGCGGCATGGGCAGTGACCAGAGAGAGGCGTGGATGGAACATGCCCGTCAGAGAGGGGTAACGCTTTGCCTTCTGGAACGGTATGAGGCGGAAAACTATCTCCTAAATGGCAGGCTGATCGTCCGGGCAATGGCAGAGCGCTGCCCCGAATGTGCAAGACCGGATGTGGCGCAGGTGGAAGAAAAGATGCGCTCCATCTTAATGGAGACGATGCCGTATGCTGCTGTTGGAACCGATGCCGCTCTGGAGGACGCTTTGCGCAATGCGCCTGGAAAGAAAGTGCTCGGAATGCTTTTGAACTGGATTCACAGCGAGTGGGGAATAGAGCTTTTCCGGGAAGATCTTCTCTCATGCCTGGAATACCGGGACATTCCGGAGGAGATACTGGCTCTCTTTGGGGAGATGAAATCAGATTGCTACACGGACGGGGAGTATCCCGCAGAGGCAAACGCAGGGGCAAACGCAGGGGCGAACGCAGGGGCGAACGCAAAAGCAGACACGGAAGAGGAAGAAGAGCGAAGGGTTCCCTTGGAGGAAGAACCCGTCCAGCTCACCTTCTCCTTTGGAATGGAATAAGGGAGCGTGAGAATCGTATCGCGCAAAAAGGCTGCCGCAGGCTGCTTGTCAAAAGCGGCGCTGCGGCAGCCTTCCTGTCGTGCGCCTGGCGGCGCACGTTTCTAACGGGTGAAAGTCGTGTGTTCTGCAAGCTGTTATCAGCTTGCCAGTGAAAGTCTGGTCAAGGTAATCGCCAGTG
>CASGAH010000066.1 GCA_949299375.1 uncultured Eubacteriales bacterium
GGTAATAATACTTATTGGGGATAAAGGTCGGAGGCGTAAGCCGCTTGCACGACTGGGCAGTTACAAGCCCATTCCCTTTAGGGGATGGGTAGTTGACACTCTTCTCCCGCTGATTCTGATCTGTGCTGCGTTACTGTTCTGCCTGATACGCTTTCAGCGCCTTTGCCAGCTGATCCGGACAGGAAGTTCCTCTGCCATTGCAATTGATCCCTTCCAGCCTGCGGATCACTTCCTCCACAGGCATCCCCTCCACCAGAGCGGCAACCCCTTTTGTATTCCCGTTGCAGCCGCCGGTAAAGGAAACGCCCGTCAGTTTTCCATCCACCACATCAAATGTAATTGCCCGGGAGCAAACTCCCCTTGTTTTATATTGTACCATTTTTCTCGCCTCTCGCCAAATTTATTTCCTTCATGATTGCGCCGTCTCGCCTGCGTCACATCGCATCCCGAATGGCTTTTGCAAGCCCTTCCAGTTCTTCCTTCTCTGACGGCTGCGGCTGCCAGGTCACCATGTCAGGGCCGCCCTCATATCTTGGAATCAGGTGTACGTGAAAGTGTGAAACCGTCTGTCCTGCGGCTGCTCCGTTGTTCTGAACAAGATTCAGCCCGTCACAGCCAAGCCCCTTTTTCATTGCCGTTCCGATTTGAGCGGCCAGCGGCAATACGCCCTCTGCGGTGCGGCGGTCCAGCTCTGTCAAGTCCGCAGCGTGAACTTTCGGCAAAATCAGCGCGTGGCCTCTGCTTGCCGGGCCAAGGTCCATAATCACCCGAAACATAGAATCTTCATAAACGGTTGCCGACGGAATCTCTCCGTTGGCAATCCTGCAGAAAATGCAACTCATGATCGTCCTCCCTCTATGCAGTTGTTCTAAGGGCCGGGATCCGTCTGCGCCTTTTCTCAGGAATGAACCATGAACGGGTTCGCCGGAAATCCCTGCCCATTACTCTCTATCATATCACATTCCAAAAAAATATTCTACCGGGTTTGTAAAGAGTTTCGGTACAGCAGTGCCGACACCAAAATTCCGATCGCCAGGCCTCCCATGTGTGCCATATTGTTCACCGACACCGACTGAAATCCATGAAACAGTGAGATAAGAATAAAAATCCCAATCTGAGGCGTTGTCATATCTTCCAGACGTCCTCTGTTTTTGCATACCATATACAACAGTCCGCCGATCACGCCGAAAATCGCACCGCTGGCCCCCACAGAGACGACAAACGGATCTCTTATCACATAATACCAGCCGGCAGACAAAAGATTGGCCCCGACGGCACTCACCAGATAAAGGGTGATATATTTCCACTTTCCAAGCGCACGTTCCACATTGTCCCCGATGGCGGCAAGCACAAGCATATTGCTTAGCAGATGTTCCAGCCCCGCGTGGACAAAGGCACTTGTGAGCAGGCAGAGCCAATCTTTCTCCTCCACTAGCTTGTATACCGACATTCCCCCGTGGTTATGCAGAAACTGCGCGTCCTGTGTGTCCCCCTCGATCTCAAGAAACAAAAACACAAGCACGTTGACCGCAATCAGCATCGTATTCACCGGGGTCAGCTCAAACGTTTTTTGAGATCTGCGCCTCGTCTCCCGGCGGGCAAAGGATGTACTGCCGTCCTGCCAGTATTGTCTCTGTCCGTAGGCGCCATACCCCCCGAACGAGGCGGCAGCTTCCCTTGCGATCCCTTCCTCCAGACAATATCTGGCATCCAGAAAGCTTCCCGGCTGGTCATCAAATACAAGCAGATGTCCTGACACGATATCTGCATACCAGACCCATCCGGCTCCCTGTGCTCTGCTCCGGGAAAGCGCCACATTCGACGTCACAATCACGCCCAGTACCTGACAGCTGTGCCCGCTCTGTGTAAAAAGATCTTTGCTGCACTGTATCAGATATCCCATTTTTCCCATGCCCTGCAAATATCCATTTCGATCGTCCACAATACAGACACAGTAATAAATATTCTGATAGTACTTATAAAAAGTCTTCACTTCTGGAATCGATGTCTGAACCGGCTGATATCCATTCTGAAGCATCTGTTCCTGAATTTGTTCCAGCATGATCTCATTCTCCCTTCGAAATGGCTTCCCATCCTTGTAATCACTTTACCATGCGGAGTCCAAATTGTCAAAGCACAGATGGCAGTTTATAGAAATTTAAGCAACACAATACGATTCCTTTCCGATTCCTTTTTTCTTTTGTCTCAGCAGGGGCAGACTTGCACACTTCCTTTTTCGGCCGCATCAATTGAAAACATAATCAATCCACCCAAAGCAGATACGATCCCCCGGCCGGATTAAGACCGGTGTATTTGCCTCCAGTCGAAGTTCATTTACATATGTCCCATTGGAAGAATTTAAATCCATCAGCCAGATTCCATCCTCCTTTTTTTGAAATTCCCCGTGGATTCTGCTGATCTGCGCAAAATCCAGGACAATGTGGCAGCTGTCCGGCGATCGGCCTATCGTGCATGGATACTGGGTGAGCTGAATATGGTTCCATCTCCCCGGATTCTGACTGATCAGCGCGTGCTCCTCTTTGCTTTGCAGCGGTCCCGTTTCCCCCGGAAGCGGATGTTTGTCCTCCTCCACAATCCCTTCCGAAAAGGAAATCAGCTGCCTGGCGGACAGAACACTTCTCTCGCCCGCCTCCTTCCCGTCCCTTCGTTCCTTTCGGATCCTCTGAACGCTCCATATGAGATACAGCAAAATAATGGCGGTCGCCCCGACAAATCCGAGGAAGCATTCCGCTCTCCCCCACAACCTTGCAAGCGTAAACCAGATTGCGGCCGCGCCAAGAAACAAAAGCGGCGCAAGCACCCGCGCAATCCGATTTTGGAGAGGATCCAAATGCCACAAAACATGTGCATTCTGCGCTCTTTTTGCCAATGCCTCCGTCCCCTCTTCCGTCCAGGTGTGCTCCGATCCTTCCATTTTTTTTGCGCTCTCTTCGCTTTCCTCTATCTCCTGCGCCAGACCCGAATCCGAATCCTCCTCCGGCGCTTCCTCACGCATCCGCTCACCCGATTCCAGCAGCACTTTCAAAAGATCCTCCACCGTAATTGCCTCCTCCAGACTCTTTTGATACATCTGATATACCGTCATCACCCCTCCTGTGTGATCGTGATCCAGCTTTTCCAAAACAAACTGAACCAACTCCCTCAGTGACTGATGAAAATCCCGGCATGTTCCGGTGTCGTAACAGAAAAAAACGCCAAACGACTGTGGCTGCACATAAATCCATTGCGGATCCAGCACAAGATGGGCACAGTCCAGAAGGTACGGCGCCATATGCTCCATCTGCCTTTGCAGAGAAAAAAACAACCCCCGGATCTCCTCAATTCCCATTTTTCGTTTTTGGTACAGTCTCGCCAGCGGCTGCATCGAAGAGATCTCATAACAATATTCCAAATGGCAGTCTACCAGTGCGATGCGCAGCTTCATCAGCCCTTTGATGCTGTTCTCAGCAAGCATACGCATCTCATCGTCCGGCTCCGTCACGCCATCCTTCCCTTTGATAACCATATAATTGCGGTCCATTTGTCTTTTATAATATACTTCCAGCCCCATCTGTCTCCTCGCCTAATATTGTTCAGAATCCAATAATCCCCGACACATTCGCACCCATTCCTGCATCGAAATCCCTTCCGCTTGCACATCCCCCTTCAGATCGGAAAGGATGTGTCCCATCGGCCCCTCCAGCGAACACCGATACGAAACCTGAACGCGGTCCGCGCTCACACAGGCAGCAATCTCCGGAAGCTGTCCCAGCAAAAGCTTCCCTTTTAAATTTGTTACAATATACTGCTGCAAAAAATCCTCTTCCTCCTGAAAATCTTCTGTCCAATACCAGAGCATTGTCTTCTCCCCCCATGATGTCCAGTCAAATGTCCCATCTTCTACGCTTTCCTCCTGGAGCACATACCTCAGCTCCCTTTCGGCCGCTGTGCGTATGACGGTTTCAATGATATACCAGTCATGAAGGTACATTCCAACATATAAGAGAAATAGAATTCCAAAAAAGCAAAACGGAACAAGGAAGGCTGCCTCCACAGTAATGCTCCCTTTTCCCGCAAAATCCATACATTTCTTATGTCCAAAAGACCGATTTTTCTTCTCCTTCAAATGGATCTCCTCCCCATCACGACCAAATCCATTGTGCTGCCACTCCGAGAAAGACAAACGGGAGAAACGGAACGCTGTCAGACGGTTTGATCTTTCTTTGAATGCGCCGCAAAAAAATCCATGCGCCGCAGAAGAGGAGACTGTACCACAAAATTGTCAGAGAGGTGCTGACACCGCTCCAGAGACCAATGACGAGGAACGCAACGCCATCCCCCATCCCGATTTGTCCTCCCATCATCCCAGACAGCGCAATCAAAGCCAGTCCGACGAGCACAGACAGCGCAATCCAGTACAGATCTCTTCCCCTCCACACCACATTCCAGACAGCTCCCGCCATTGCCGCCGCCGCCCAGAGCGGAATCCATACGGTGCGGGTCTTTATGTCGCGAATTGCTCCGATCCCGCACAAAAACAAAAGAACTATTTTTTCCATACTGTATCATCTCTTCTCTTTGATGTGAAAACGGTTTGCAGCATATGCGTTCCCGCTTTCGGAAAACGGCACACATCGACTGCACCCGGGCCTTGTCCCAACCTGAGACAGCGGAATGGTTTCAATGTATCGAACCAGAGACGGGCACTCAAGCCGCAAGTGATAACATTCCCCTGTCTTCGTGATATAGTAGACTCCCGGCGGCGTTTTCGTGCTGCACGTTTCTTTCGTGCTGCACGTTTCTTTCGTTCTGCACGTTTCTTTCGTGCTGCACATTTCACAGGCGCGGTAGGGCTGCCCAAACGCATTGCGCGCCTGTTCCAGCTCCTGTTCTGTCACAGAAGAAATCGATCGCTTCAAGTACGAACACGCCAGCGTCATATGATACACACTTCCATTTTTGGTCACATATACGAGCTGCTCTTCCGGGTTCTGAACTTCGTAATCATCCCCTGTCCAGACCCGCTTCCAGCAGGATTGTACGAACCGGAAGGAAACAGATGGGAAAAAGGGAATCTCCACCCGGTATGTCACAACAATCTTCAGCACATTGCCCTCCTGCGTCAGCCCGGATCCCAAAAAAGAAATTCCGTCCCGTCCTCCCTTGATTCCCTGGTACCCGTTTGTCCCAATTTCATACTGCCGCAGCACTTCACGCTTCACATAGAGAATCGTGATCCCGTCTTGCAGCAATTCCGTTCCGATTTTTTCGCACAGCGTCTCCCGGTCCTGCCCTTCCTCCCCATTCGGATCCTGCGCATAGGCCTGCCGGATCTGCTGAATTCCATACCAGTATGCCGCACACTTGCTTCCCGCCGCGTCGATGGCCGCTTCCATTCTTGTCTGAATCCAAAAGACCTGAAAAAAGAACAGGAAAATCGCCATCACTGCCAAAAAGGCAGAAAAGGAGTACGCCATCTCCACTGTAATGCTTCCTTGCCCCATGCATCGTCTTTTCATTTTTCTTCTGTCTGCGCCCCTCCCAATTTGGGTTCTTCCCCTTTTGGACGTCCGAGCATCGGGGCAGGCCAAAACCCTTCTCCTCCCATAGCGTGAAACAAATCTTTTCCGGCTGCTTCGCACTTGTACCTGGAGAGTCTTATTTTTTGGAATACAGGAGAAGGGCCTGGGCCTGCCCCGATCTGCACCGGCAATCCGTCCCTCCCATGTCACTTTCGGATTGCCGCAAAGCAATTCGGACGATGTCTTCTAATACAGAATGGAAACCGTTCTTGTGATCTCATACGCATCCGTCTTCTCCCATGGAGAGACGAAGCGGGGGAGGAAGAGAAAGAACTTTGGCTTCCCTTTCCCAGAGACAGCAGCCTCCATCCCGCAGATCGCATTTGCCATCTGAAACTCCGGATGTTCCATCTGCATCTGAATCTGGATCATGTCCATTGCGCGGTAGTATTTGGCCGCAGGGGGGAGAAGGAGAAGGAAAATCCGGATGTAGTCTTCATAAGACAGTTCCATAGAGCGGATTTTCCCGGCCTGTCTTCCGGTTTCCCTCAGATTCTCGATCGCCGCTTCCGCCTCCGGGTTCTCCTGTGCTGCCTCCCCGATTTCCCCTGCGTTTTCCGGAAGATCCGTCCCTTCCCCGAACGGGACAACCGATTCCAGCCATTGTGACTCCTCTTTCAATAGGGGAAGCGACTCTCCCTGAAGGAGAGCTGATACATCGTGAATGGATTCCCGATACGCCCAAATACATTCTATGACAATTTGAATCAGGGGAGCCAGCTCCGGGTTCAGCAGCAGCGCGCTGATGGACGCTGCTGCCGCATTTGCCGCCGCCTGCATCGACTCTGAGGAGAGCAAAGAGATCAGGTTGAGTCCGCATCGAACCGCCACCATCCAGTCTGCCATCCTTGCCATATTGTTTTGATCGGACAGTTTCCCAAACAAAATATATTCCAGCTGACAGCTGATGCGCTCCCCTTCGGCTTCGTCCGTGAAATCTGGAAAATGTCCGAGCAAGTACTCCCCTACCAGAACTTCTTTGGTCATTTCATTCCACATCGGACGGTTTCCCGGCGCCTGAGAGAAAATCCCCTGGCTCCGGCTCGGAAGTCCTGCCGCAGAGATTGCAGTCTGGGACAGATTCCTCCCCTCAGGGAGCACCATCGACAAGTGAACACTCCAGTTGTCTCCCCAGAACGCAATGTTCTCCATATGGTCCTTCTTTCCTGTCTGCCAGAGTGCCTCCTGCCCGGATTTTCCCCCGAGCACGACTTTGATCTGATCCGTCACCAGAGAGACGAGATTTCCAATCTCCTGATATTTCATGTACTGTGCCGCCTGATTGGCAAAAATCTCTCCTTTCGCGTCCAAAAGTGTCATGCTGCGGACGATGCTGCACTCCATCTCCCCAACCTCAAACCACTCGCAGTCAAAAAAGAGATCGTAAATCAAGTTTCCGGCAGAATCGTCCGCTTCTTTCTCCAGATACGTTTTCATCCGGAGCGCCGCTTCCTTCCCGTTCTCCCCGCCTTTGCCGTAATCCAGCAAAAACAAATGGTATCGCTCCATCATCGTCCGATTGTAGTCCGCCATCACTGATTCCAGAGCAGAATGCGCAATCCGGTCTGCGCGCCCCACAATCCCCCGGATTCTGGCAGACTCCAGAAGAACGCCGATGCAGGCCACGGTGACAGAAAGGCAAAGGCAGAGGCAAACGGTAATGCTTCCCCGCACATTCTTTTTCTTCTCCATCGCTGCCTCCAGTCTCCGCTGCCTTAAATGGAGAGTGCGTCTCCCCTGATGTTGTTTAAGATGGTCTTCATCAGGCTGTTTAACTGGTTCTTGAATAAGATCACAAGCCCTATGAGCACCACAAGGATCAATACGATCTCCACAACGCCGATTCCGTTCTCATCCCGCAGGAAACATTGAATTCCCGCGCAGAATGCGCGCCGTCCCTGTGCATCTTCCTGAATTTCTCTTCGTTTTGTTGTCTGATTTTCCTCTTGTCTCATCTTTTTTTCCCTTTCTCTGTATATTACCGCCAGCCTATGCTGCAGTTTAAAATGTTAAAAATGCCGGAATCATTAAGACCGCCATGACAATGCCAAACATCACAAACATCGGCAGCAGCGTCTTGGTCTCCGCCTGCTCGCTTTTTCTCTTTGCCTCATGAATCCGATGCTCCAGCGCATCTGCCGCTTCCTTCCGCAGCGCGTCGCCCATTCCAAAAGCTCCCTGACGAACCCCCTGCTCCATCAGATTGCCCAACTTGACATAGCAGTAGATTCCGCATCTTCTGCCGAATTCTTCGTATGCTTTGCCCTCCTGCGCACCGCGCTCCAGTTCCCGGCTTGTCATCCGCATCTCTTCATACGCATACCGCGGCGGTGTCGCTCCCTTTGCCTTTCGCTTCTCATAATCTCCCACAACCCGCTTCCATGCGTTTCGCACGTTCATTCCGCACAATATTAGAATCGACAGCTGAGAGATGATCTGGCTGTAGTCCTCCATCATCTGCTCGCTGCGTTTTTCATACTGTACTTCAATCCCGCGCCCGGACATCCCTGCAAGTGCAGCCAATGCCAAAACGCCCAGAACTGCCAGATATGCGCCCCCCTTGTCTTCCGGCATGGCATATTCCAGATGGTACTCCTGCAGCTGATCCGGAAGCTCAACATACGCCTCCTGCGGATTGCTCTCTGCTGTCCTTTGCAGCATTTCACTTAGCGCCTCCCGGTAATACGAGAGATCCTTTACCGGGGGAAGGATTCGGACAGAAAAAGAATACACTGCCTCACGATCTGCGCCGTTCATGACGAGCGTAATGGGAACGATCACCCCTTCCTGCGGAATGTCTGTCCTCACAATTTCCCCGTAGGAATTCAGCCATTCCTCGTTTCCGCTCTCCCATTCAAGCCGGATTCCCTCATCGCTCATCCGCGAAAACGTCAAATCAGAGCGAACCTCGTCCATTGACGGATTGCCTGCGAGCATCGTTTCCGTCGCCTCCCGAAACGTCTCATCGAAAATCTTTCGCATCTCCTCCTCCGGTGGCTTTTGCTCCCCAACCGTCACCGTGACGCGCTCCGTCTCCTCCCCGAGACCGGACACAAAAATCTCATATTCCGCTTCTCCCTCTCCAAACGACGGCCGGGTCAGCCGGTTTCCATCCACAAGATCCGGATCGGGTGTCTGCAGGCAAAAGGCAATTCCGATGATCGAAATTCCAATGCCGCTCAGCCAGAGATATCCCCATATTCTTGCCTGTTCTCTTCTTCGGCAGACGTCCTCATCCTGCCCAAGAAAAACGGCTCTGTACTGTTCCCGGATTCGCCGCTCTGCCTCACGGCCTCTCTCAAACTTCCTCATAAGGCATTGCGTTTTTTCGTACAAAAGCAGTCCCGGACGGTCGATCCACCCCATCATATCTTTCTTGCCCTGTTCTCTCCAAAATGTTCTCTCGTAGAAGATCGAACAGATTCCTGTCAGAAAAAACAGTCCCGCTGCCGCTCCAAACAGGATTATCATCTATCTCATTTCCCCCTATTCTCTTTTTTGCGCGATACGCCTGTCAAGCAGCTCCCCGGATGGGCAGCCCGGTCTATGCGCCGAGCATCCGCTGCATCATACGGCTTCCCCAGACATACGCAAAGAGGTACGTTGCAAGGCAGACGGTCATTGCCGCCTTTCCGGCAGCGGTCTCGTACATGACTGCAAGCAAATCGTATGATATCGTCCCGACATAAAACAGCATCCCCAACGGCATCCAGTTCATAATCCGAATCTGAAATACTCTGGCCGCCAGTATGGTGCAGATCTCCTCCTCCGCGCGAATCTGTCCGGCAATCTGTCCCATGCTGGAGCGAATGACCTCCGATACGTTGCCCCCGCTTCTCTTTGCAATCCGAAAAATACAGGCAAACTGCTCCATCTGAAAAATACCGCTTCTCCACGCCAGATCTTCCCATACGTCCTCAGCCGGGACATTCATCCTCATCTGTCCCGTCATCCTTCTCAGCTCTCTTCCCATATCTGAGTTTTGTCCCCACATATGCCCGATGTCCTCTTTGCTCCGGTTCATCGCATTTTCCACAGAGTAACCCGCTCTCAAATATCCGTCAATCGACTGGATCGCATCGCGAAACTGACTCCGAAGCTGGCGCTGACGCTTTTCCTGAAGATTTTTGCAGACACGCCTCAGATACAATGGAAGAAACGGAATCCCGAGAACCGCGGCCCATAGTTCGTGATAAAAAGCATAGGCAAAGACAAGGACAATGCCGCACCAGACTGCGCTATACTTCACAAATTCCCATGCGTTAAGAGAATATTTCCGGTAATCGCAGCCCAGCCCGCTCCAGTTTCGCTGCAAACTGGAGCGGCTCTCCTGTCCATGCAAGCTTTCCTTTGATTTTTCCATGCTCTTCCCCTTCCTCCTGAAAGCAAAACAGTACATGCGTCTGAATCTCCCCGTTCTCAATCCCGCTGATCTCCTCAACCGAGAGGACTCTTCTGCTTCTGTCACGCAGCCTGCCCAGATGAATCAAGACATCCACCGCGGAGCAAATCTGTCTCCGGATGGCCATGAGCGGCATCTCCACGCCCATCAAAACCATCGTCTCGATGCGGTAGAGCATGTCTTTGGCGCTGTTTGCATGGCCGGTGCAGATGGAACCATCGTGCCCTGAGTTCATCACCTGAATCATGTCGATTGCCTCGCCGGAGCGCACCTCCCCGAGGATCACCCGGTCCGGCCGCTGACGCAGCGCAGCCTTAAACAAATCTCGGATTGTGATTTCGTACTGTCCTTCCGCGCTTGCCGCCCTCGCCTCCATCTGCACCAGGTTCGGAAGCCAGGAGAGTCTAAGCTCCGCAGAATCCTCAATCGTAATAACCCGCTGGTCTTTGGGAATATAGCCGCAGAGCGCTCCGAGAAACGTTGTCTTCCCCGAACCGGTTCCCGGGCCATCGTAATCGTCTCCCTCGGAAATCTTCGGATGGTCAAAATCGGTCCGTTTAAAGCCACCGGATAAAGCACCACATTCACCCTGTCCCCATTGGACAGCCTGGCGTCCGCAATCGGCGTCGCATCGTTGACCCTCCGGTTGACCCGGGATACAATTTGCTGAATGACATCCTCCAGTTTCTCCCTCGACTCAAACTGTTTCGGAAACGGCTCTATGACGCCCGCACGCTCTACAAAAATCCGGTCCGGGCCGTTAACCATAATCTCTGTGACACTTTCATCCTCCAGCGCCTCACTCAGCACATCCAGCCTTCTTAGAGAGTCGAAAATCTCCTGGCGCAGCCTCCCCTTCATCTGAAGAGAAATCGGAGTCTGCCTTCCGGATCGCGTGATCTTCTCATCGATTATTTTCCATAATTTATTTTCGTCAACCTCATCGTCCGATTCGGGATCATTCTCGGGCGTACATGCTGCAAATACGACAATACACAGCGTCAACGCAAAAACAATAAATAACAACCTTACACATTATTACAACAGCTTATGAAACTCAACATTGCAGTTATAACATCCGTAGGACCACAAAATTTTGTATATTCTATCACTACTGCATGGTTAAGTGTTTGTGTATCAGCAATAACCCAACCTTCTTTAACTAGATTGTTAGTTACTTTAGCTACAACACTTACTTTTTCCTCATCCTTAGTTGTGTCTGGAATCATGAGAAATATTGAATTCTCAACAGCATCAATGTTCATTAGTAAACAAGTGACCTTGCACTGTTCACCAACTTTCTGTTCTAGTTTCATCACTTTATGTATTTACTACAAAATTCATGTAATTCTTCAGCTAAGATATACTTGCCGTTTCGATTCCAAGAATACACACGATATGATTTACGAGTCATCAGTCCTTCTTTGATAAAACCCTTCATCACACGATTTGCGTACTCTTTAATAGTATTAGATTCTCCAAATATCGATACAAAACTGTACAGAGATTTTGAATATCCACGCGTTCTTACTGCCTTTATATATAATGCAGTATATGTCTCAATTGGAGACCAAGTTGCTTGTATACACACATTAATCGAATTTAGTAGAATCATCTTTCTCCAGCCATCTAAAGACCAGAAAAATAACCCCAATTACAATAGCCATTCCAACGAATGTTTCAAACGAAACGATGTTGACGTCAAAAGGAGCGTCTCTATACAACAATGTTATCATAATATTTAGATTTAGTTTCAAATAAAAATCCAAGTAGCAAGGAGTGTATCACTACAATATCCTTTATATATGGTTAATATGAAAGAAACAAACACAGATGCAATAAACTCTTAATTTATTTTTATAAACGTTCACTACTTGGATTAAATGTTTTTTGAATAAGTATAACTATTAAAAATATTAGAATTATGGTTACTACATATCTTTAAATGTAATAAAACATAACAAATTCTCAATTTTAAATTCTGAGTTTTAAAATGCTTAATATATTGAGTGACAACATTTTACATGTTGGCGCCAAACACTAAACCACGTAAACTCAGAAAATGGATA
>CASGAH010000067.1 GCA_949299375.1 uncultured Eubacteriales bacterium
CAGCTGCGCGGTCTCACTCGGATGCACCCCCGCAGACCCGTAAATAAAATCATATTTTCGGGTCAGTTCTATGACTTTTTCTGTCGTCTCCAGACTGGATCCCACATTGACAATATAGCGAATCTGATTTCGCGCCATTGACGACAAAAGTTCGTCCCGATCATCGTCAAATTTTTGATCTTCATAATGCGCGTGCGTTTCAAATATTGATCTCATTCAGCATTTCCCTCTTTGCGTGGAACTTTCCTGTGCGGACTCAGCAGATTTCCGCCCCGGCAGGCATCGGTTTTTCCGGAACAACAAGCGAGAGATTTCCGTCTGCATCCTGCGCACACAAAAGCATTCCTTCACTCAGAACGCCCGCCAGTTTCACCGGTTTTACATTGACAAGAACCATTACCTTCTTGCCGACCATTTCTTCCGGCGTATAATTGGACTTAATTCCGGAGACAATCTGCCGAACTTGAGATCCGATTTTCACCTGAGAGCACAGAAGTTTTTTGGATTTTTTGACCGCCTCGCAGGAAAGAATTTCTCCCACCTGAAACTGCAGTTTCGAGAAATCCTCATATGCAATCTCTGCCTTCGGTTCTACATCCACAACCGTCTCCTTTTGCTCTGAAGCGTCAGGATCCGGCTGGCTGCCTTGCTGTGCCTGCGCCCTCTGCGCTTCCATCCGCGCCTCTGCCTTCTTTAACATCTCCTCTTTGTCGAGACGGGCAAACAAAATTTCCGGTTTTTCTACGACTTTGTTTCCGGACGGATACGTGCCAAATGTTCGCAGTGCCTCCATGTCTTTCAAGGAAACGTTCAGCTGGCGTGCAATTTTCTCTGCGGAAGACGGCATAAACGGATGCAGAAGACTTGCTCCGGTCAGAATTCCCTCTGCCAGGTTGTACAGCACTTCCGACAGGCGCGCCTTTTTGGAGGCGTCTTTTGCCAGCGCCCACGGCATCGTCTCATCGATATATTTGTTGCATCTCTTGAAAATGGAGAAGATTTCAGTGATCGCATCGGCCACACGAAGCTGATCCATTTTTGCGCATACCTGGTCAACAGCGGATAAAATCGATTTTTTCAGATCTTCATCTACCGATTCCTGCACATCCGTCCTCGTCATAACCCCTGCAAAGTATTTGTTGCTCATGGAGATGGTGCGGTTTACAAGATTTCCGAGCGTATTTGCAAGATCGGAGTTCATCCGTTCAATCATCAGTTCCCAGGTGATCACGCCGTCGTTGTCAAATGGCATCTCATGAAGCACAAAGTACCGCACGCTGTCCACCCCAAACAGTTCCACAAGGTCATCCGCATAGATGACATTTCCTTTTGATTTACTCATCTTCCCATCTCCCTGAAGAAGCCAGGGATGTCCAAATACCTGCTTCGGGAGCGGCAAATCCAATGCCATCAGCATAATCGGCCAGTAAATCGTGTGAAAGCGCAGGATATCTTTTCCAATCAGATGCACATCACACGGCCAGTATCGGTCAAACAATTCATCATTTTCGCCGTCCAGATGATATCCCAGACCGGTAATATAATTCGTCAGTGCGTCAATCCACACATAGATCACGTGCTTCGGGTCAAAGTCAACCGGAATGCCCCACTGGAACGACGTTCTGGAGACGCAAAGATCCTGCAGCCCCGGCAGGAGAAAATTGTTCATCATCTCATTTTTTCTGGATTCCGGCTGGATAAATTCCGGATGCGCATTGATGTGCTCAATCAGCTTGGGAGCGTATTTGCTCATTTTAAAGAAATACGCCTCCTCTTTTGCCGGTGTGACTTCTCTGTGGCAGTCGGGGCATTTTCCGTCTACGAGCTGAGAAGGCGTAAAAAAGGATTCGCAGGGAGTGCAGTACAGTCCCTCATAGTATCCCTTGTAAATGTCCCCCTTGTCGTACAGCTTCTTAAAGATTTTCTGCACCTGCGCCTCATGGTCCGCATCTGTCGTCCGGATAAATTTATCATAGGAGGTATCCATCAAGTCCCAGATCCGTTTGATTTCTTCCGCCACAGAATCCACATATTGTTTCGGGGAGACTCCTGCCTCTTTCGCTTTCATCTCAATTTTCTGCCCGTGCTCATCCGTACCTGTCTGGAACCGCACATCATATCCCTGCATTCGCTTAAAGCGGGCGATGCTGTCCGCCAGCACGATCTCATACGTATTTCCAATGTGCGGCTTTGCAGACGTGTACGCGATTGCTGTTGTGATGTAATACGGCTTCTTCGTCATAGTGTTCTCCTCATTTCTGCGCTGCTTCATTTGACCTGCCGGTTTTTTCGATGCAGCGCGTTCTCAAAAACCAGTCCTACCGCAATTGTCCGCCGAAAAATCGGATAGAGAAAGGAGTTCCCCTATCCGATGCGATTCTTCTGTCAGGTAATGTTTACTACTATCGGTGCAGATCACGTTTATTATAATACATCACGGTGAAATTGTCCACTATTTGTCTCTTTTGCAAATGCAGATTTTTGGGGATCCTGCAAAGAATCCCCGCGCGCCTTCTTTTTCTTCTATCTTTTCGGATGCCTCATATATTGTTACAGAACGCACTGTTGCGATTGGAGATTGGATGAAACGTATTGCAGCCGCACTGACCGCCCTTATTGCCGCCGGCATTTGCTTTGTTCTCTATTGGATGTTCCCGGACTCCAACTTCGACAATTCCGGGGAAATGCTGTCCTCCTCCCCGGCCTCTCTGGCATTTTCCGAATTTACCGAGGATCTGTTTGTCCAGTGGGTTCAGTCTGATGTCCTCACACTCCACTACAAACTGTCCGATCCGTCTCATTACGGCATTGCGCCATCCGAAATTTCTCTTGGAAATGCCTCCCCGTCCGCCATCCGCCAGCAGTATGCCCAGCTCACAGAATCGTTCCATCATCTTGGGACAATCGAATACCGCGATCTCTCCTCTTCCGAGCAGTTTTCCTACGATGTGCTGGAACAGTTTCTCTCCTCCAGAATTCAGCAGGAGCCCTTCCTTTTGTACGACGAGCCGCTTGGACCTACCCTTGGCATTCAGGCTCAGCTTCCCATCCTTCTGAGCGAATATGCCTTTCAGGAGGAAAACGACATTCAGAATTATCTGCTTCTTCTGGACACCATCGATACGTATTTTCTCTCTCTCCTCGATTTCGAAGTGCAAAAAAAAGAAGCAGGACTGTTCATGGAGGACAGCTGCCTGGAGCAAATCCGGACGCAGTGCCTCTCCTTTTGCGAGACGGAGGAGGGCCATCTTCTGATTGCCTCGTTTCAGGAGCGAATGCAAAACCTCCCCTTTTCCCTTTCCTCCGAAGCCCGTCAGGAGTACGAAGCCCGAAATGAACGCCTCGTCCTGGACGTCGTCCTTCCCGCTTACGCCATGCTGGCAGACGGTCTCGCACAGCTGGAAGGCTCCTGCCTCTATCCCGGAGGATTGTGCAAAAAACCCGATGGGCAAACCTATTACAGCCTTCTTGTCCATGAAAAAACCGGTTCCTCCAAATCCGTCCCGCAGCTTTTTGAGCAGACACAGCAAAGACTCGCCGAAAATTGGATTGCCATCGCCTCACTGTGTGAGGATGATTCCACACTTTTGGACCTTTTGTCCGACTACTCGTTTTCCCTCTCCGATCCGGAAGAGATTTTATGTTATCTAAAGACGGAGATGGAGAACGATTTTCCCCCTGCCGTCACCGGTTCCTGCACCGTCAAATATGTCCCTGACTCCCTCTCTCCTTTTACAAGTCCCGCATTTTATCTGATTCCTCCGATTGATGAGAGCAGCCGGAACATCATCTATCTTAACAACGGCAGCGGGCTGGAAGCGGGACGCCTTTTCCCGGTGCTTGCCCACGAGGGATATCCCGGACACTTGTACCAGAACACGTGGTTTTCCGATGTCAACCGGTATCCCATCCGGGCTTTGCTGTCCTACCCTGGATACACAGAGGGATGGGCAACCTACTGTGAATTCTATGCCTATCAGCTGGAGCCGTCCTTCTCCCGGGAGCTGGCGTCCCTTCTTGTGGAGATTCAGGAAACGACGCTCGGACTCTACTCCCTGATGGACATGGGCGTACACTATTATGGATGGACTGCAAAAGACGTCTTCCAGACACTCGTCACCTATTTTGGCATCTCCGAGGAAGATACCGCTCTCTCTGTGTACCACAGCCTCCTGGAATCTCCGGCGAATTATCTCAGTTACTACATTGGGTATGAGGAAATCGTTGAGCTGCGCAATTACGCCTCCCAAATGTGGGGAGACTCCTTTTCCCTCTACCGGTTCCACAAACTGCTTCTTGATCTCGGTCCGGCGCCATTTTCTCTGATTCGGGATCAGATTTGAAAATCATTCCAAATCCCGATGCGCGAAGCGTTTCCAGATTCCATCTCCAAAGAAGAAACCGTTCAGCCAAATTTCTGCCAGGAAGCGTTCATCCAATAAAACAGTACTACCATCTGCATTGCAAGAATGAGCGGAATTCCCACTGTGAAATAATCCTTTTTCGTCTTATGCCGAAAGAAATACATGGCCAGCAATCCGCCAATTGACCCGCCGGCAAAAGACATCCCGAGAAGCGTTGCGATCCTTACCCTCGATCGGTGTTTTATCGCTGCAAACTTATCAACGGCAAACGCGGCGAACGTGATCAGATTGATCGCAGCGAAATACACGAGCAGCATTGGATGATCTGCAAAAAATGTCCAGAACGCAAATGTGACATGGTCCGCAACATAGCCTTCCATCACCAAAACGATCACAACCTGGATGATAAAAATACACAGCAGAAACACACGCGACATCATGTTTCCTTTTTCCGCTTTCCTGTCAAACAGAAGAATGCACAGTAAAATACCTGCGGAACCACCCAGCAGGGATGAGACGGTCACTGCGGCGTCGATCTGCCTCTTTTCTGTATGCGTGTAGAGCCATGCGTTAACCGCATAGACAAAGAATCCAACTGCATTGATCAAAATCAAATATTTTTCAAACCCGTTCATTTTAATACGTTTCCTCACATCGATGGAAATACATCCGATCAAAAACCCAACTGCTGCCTGTTTCTTTTATTATACTATAGCACATCCCCCGGGCCAGAACAAGTCCTGTCTGCCCCGCCGCATTTTTCACAAATATGCCCAATATTTCAGTTATTTTTTATGGTTATATAATATTTCTTTTTCTCTCATTGTATAGTATGATATCAGAGAATATGCTGACATCGAGAGAAATGGAGAAATTTCTTCGCAACAGGTATTTATTTTTTGATATAACGCTGAAAAATATCTTGGAGCGCCCACATTACACAGGAAAAATACACGCAGAAATGAGCGGCGCAGAAATGAGGAATATTATGGGTGGAACAATTGATTATGCAGTAGTTGGCCGGCGGATGCAGCGGCTCCGAAAAGAGAATGGCTATACACAGGAACAGATCGCAGCCGCCTTGAATGTTACCGTTGCCTTTATCAGCAACATTGAAAACAACCGGGCAAAGATGAACCTCCGCGTCGTCACTTACTACGCAAGGCTATTGAATGTATCCATTGATTATCTTCTTCAATCAGAGGACGATGAGGAAAGTTCCAGGGACACCATTCTGAATCAGGAAATCCTTCGGCTTCTTCAACACTACACCATCGAGGAGAAAGAAAAGCTGGTCAAAATTTTGCGGCTGCTGAAAGAATCATAGGAAAATGAAATTCTTTTCTATCTCTCCCCTGTTTCTCTTTTGATTGACAATCGACATCTTCTCTTGATATAATATTCATAGTAATATGTTATGATGATGTCTGGGTAAATAGAAAAAGGAGGTGCTTTTATGTCTCTTAATGATTACAGAGATGCGCTGCGCTCTGGCGAAAAAGCGTTCCAGAGCAATAGCCACAAAGGTGCATCACCGTATCTGATCGCACTGGACGACATTCTGGAAAACAGCGAAACAGAAGGCGAGGTTAAGCTGGGCCTCGTACAGATTCCGGTTGAACTGATTGTTGGAACGTATACAGAGGGGCGAAAAACAGCGTTTGCCTGCAATTTTATGCCCCTGATGGAAGACAATTCCGAGTTTGCATCCAAGTGGATCTCTTTGAGTGACGCGCATCTAAAGGAAGGGATTCGGGATCCGATCACTGCTTACGAATACATGAACCGTTTCTACGTCATCGAGGGGAATAAGCGCGTCAGCGTATTGAAATTTTTTGGCGCTGTCACAATCCCGGGCAATGTGACCCGAATCATTCCGAAACGGACCAACACAAAGGAAAATCGCATTTATTTTGAATTTTTAGACTTTTATAAATACACACAGATCAATTACCTTTTTTTCAGTGAAGAGGGAAGTTATAAAAAACTGACAAAAGCGGTCGGAAAGGAACCGGGAAAACAATGGACGGAGGAAGAGCTTCTTGATTTTCGTTCCGCCTACATCCGCTTTCAGAAAGCAATCCAGGCAAAAGGCGGCACCAAAGCGCCTATGACCATCGGAGATGCTATGCTGACATACCTCGGCGTCTTTCCCTATGACGAGCTGAAAGACAAGACGGAGTCGGAGCTTCGGAAAGATCTCGGCAAGATATGGAAGGATGTATCCGTTCCCAAAGAGTCCAAGGTAGAAATCTCAATGGACCCGGAGCCGATCCCCTCCAAAAAGCCGATCCTCACGCGAATTCTTCCTGCTCCAAAATGCAGAGTTGCCTTTGTCCATGACCGAAATGCCGAATCGTCCAGCTGGACATACGCCCATGAACTCGGACGGCTTCATCTGGAAGATGTCTTTAAAGACAAAATCTCGACTTGTCACTATGACAACATCAGCACCGAGGAGAGCGCCTATGACGCCATCGAGGAGGCCATTGAGGACGGATATAAAATTATTTTCACAACAGCTCCCCAGCTGACGGCTGCCAGCATACGATCTGCCATTCAGCACAAAGATGTGCGGATTTTTAACTGCTCCCTGAATTCTTCTTCCCCCTACATTAAGACGTACTACGCGCGTATGTATGAGGCGAAGTTTTTGGCCGGAGCGCTTGCCGGAGCGATGGCAGACAACAACAAAGTTGGATACGTGCTCGGATATCCGGTTTATGGATCCCTCGCCAACTTGAACGCCTTTGCCTTTGGCGCTAGCATGGTAAATCCCCGTTCTAAGATTTACCTGGAGTGGTCTACCGTAAAGGATCGCGACATTGACCAGATCTTTTCGGATGAGGGCGTCTCCTACGTATCGTATCATGACATGATTCGCCCGGAAGCCACGACCAAGCGCTACGGGCTGTACCATCGCGACTCCAATGGAGAAACGACAACAATCGCACTCCCCGTATGGAACTGGGGCAAACAATATGAAATTCTCGTAAAAGATATCATGGCGTCCCCCTCCCCGATTGAGGAAGTGCTTTCCGGAGATCTCTCTGCTCTCTCGAAGCAGAAGAATCCAAAAGCGACCAACTACTGGTGGGGAATGAATACGGGCGTGGTAGACATTATCTGCTCGGAAAAACTGCCCATCCCGACCCAACGTCTCGTCGATTTTCTCCGCAGTGCAATCAGCAGCGGAGAGTTCAATCCATTTACCGGAATCATCTACGCCCAGGACGGCACGCTCATTCAGAGCAGTGAGAACAGAAGCCTGTCCTATGAGGAGATCATCAACATGAACTGGCTAGCCCAGAATGTCATCGGATCGCTCCCTACAATTGATGATTTGATCGATGAGGCCAAACCGCTGTTCTTGCTTCAAGGCGTCAACAAGGAAGATTAAAGGAACACACCATGAGAATATTAATTTTATCCGATGAGGAGTCCAAATCACTCTGGGATTATTTTGAGCACAGCAAACTGGACGGAATTGATCTCATTCTATCGTGCGGAGATGTGCAGGCCGAATACCTCTCGTTTCTTGCAACGTTTACCAAAGCTCCGGTTCTCTATGTGTGCGGCAATCACGATGCATCGTATAAGACCCACCCTCCGGATGGATGTATCTGTATCGAAGATAAAATCTTTACGTATCAGGGCGTCCGCATCATGGGGCTGGGCGGTTCCATGCGCTACAAGGAGGGACCTTTTCAATACACCCAGGAAGAGATGCACCGGCGGGTTCACAAGATGAAATTTCAGCTCTGGCGCCACAAAGGGGTCGACATTGTACTCGCCCACTCCCCAGCCTACCGCATTGGCGATGGGCCGGATCTGGCCCACACAGGGTTTCAGGCGTTTGTCCATCTGATGGACAAGTATAAGCCGTCCTACTTCATCCACGGACACTGGCATGGCAGTTACGGGGGAAACTACAGGCGTGTCCAGACATACAAAGACACAACCATCATCAACGGTTACATCCAGTATGTCCTTGACTATCCCGCCCCAACGTAACGCTTCGTATTCAAAGGCTTTCTGTTTTGGACAAATCCGGTCCTGACAGAAAGCCTTTTTCCGGTCAATGATTTGCTACTCTGCGCACTCCTTTTCCAGATAGCGCGCAATTCCCTCCGCCAGCGCATCCGCCATTTTCTTTTGATATTCTTCTGTGACAAGAAGATTCGCCTCCTGCGGATTGCTCAAAAAGCCGCACTCCGCGATGACGCAGACAGACGGCGTATGCAAAAGAAGATAATAATCTGCGTTCGCCTTTGCCTTTCTTGTATTGTTTTCCGCCCCTACTGCAAAATCAAAGCTGCTCTGAATCTCGTTTGCCAGCTTCTCCCCGCCCGGTGATCCGGTATAATAAAATACCTGCGGCCCTTTGACAGAGGCATCCGGATAACTGTTCTGGTGGATGCTTACCACAAGATGCGGCTGATACGCCTCAATGATCTCAATTCTCCGCTTCATATCCGCCATCTTTTTGTTGCTGTCGGAGGATGTGTACAGCGGGTCATCGCTCTCCCTAGTAAGTTTCACCTCAATTCCCTTTTGCTGCAGACGATCCCGCAAAAAGAAAACGATGGACAGGTTGATGTCCTTTTCCAGCGCCTTGTTGACCCCCTCTTTTCCGGAATCCGCAGCGCCATGCCCGGCATCCAAGACAACTTTCCATCCCGTTGTTTGCACATCGCGGGTTTCGTCCAATGTCCCGCTCTGTTCCGTCTGTGTGTGCTCTGGCCGGCTCTCCTGCTCATCTCCCCTGCTTTTCATTCCTCTGGAGCCGCAGGCAAAAAGGAAAAAGGCACCCAAAAGAAGACATACGGCCATACACCATTCTATTTTTTTGTGCTCCATTCTCCCGTCCCTTAAAACGCTTTGCTCCAACATATGCATTCGGGCAAAAGGTTATTCTGCGAAATCAAGATAAGGCCGCGGATCATTCCTCCCATTCCAGCTCCCAGATTTCTTCGGGGTCCATTCCCGCCTTCCAGGCGGCAGCGCCCGCCAAACGGTACTCGCGGATCAGCTCCAGCTTCCACGACATGGACGCTTCGTCCTCAATCCAGATTTTTTGGATGACTCCATCTGCACGCGTCGTCTCTGCGTAGTGCTGGCGCTCCTCCTCAAGCCACTCCACATCGCAGTCCCAGTCTTTTATCGTCTGGGGAATCTGGCGGATTCCCACCGCTTTGCTCGATACAGCGCCATCCTCGATCGTCCACAGCCTCGTATAAAACGGAACGGCCAGGATGAGCTTTTCTGCTGGAACTTCCTGAAGCGAGCGCAAAATTCCGTTTTCCACGAAGGAATAAGATGCCGTGGATCCCGGTTCGCTTCCTGCCCAGTGTTCGTCATATCCCATTACAATGATATAATCTGCGACTGCAGCCTGCTCATCCCGGTTGTAGTGCTGTGAACTTCCCGTGGGGACATAATTGTCCACGGACAAAATTAAATTTTCTTTTCTGCAAGCAGCAGAAAATTCGCGGATCAGCTGGGCAAACGACGCTCCGCACGATGCTCCAATCCCTTCCAGATCGATGTTGATTCCGTCCACACCGCTCTCCAGGGCGGCATCCATCACATGCTGTACGAGATTGCGCCGGTTTTCCGTGCGCGACAGCAGTTCCTCGTGATCGATCTCCACGTTCAAATTGTCTAACATCGCCCACACAGAGACGCCGGCCTCGTGTGCCAGATCGGTGTACGCTTTGTCTGCCCGGCTGATGATCTGCCCGCCGGAATCAGAAATGGTAAACCAGCTCGGCGCTATGACATTGATCTTCTCCCGCTGCAAAATCTCTGGCAGTTCCCCGATGCCGCTGTCCGACAAATTCTGATGCCAAATGAGAATCACTTTTTCTCCAAGCGATCGGCTCGTGTACTCCGCCGCCTCAAAATCGCGATGTTTTTCCTCTGTAAAATATGTTCCCAGCCCTCCGCTCCACACATATCCGATCACACCCTCTTCGGTCTGTACTTTTGTCCAGTGCTTTACCGTGTTGTCGAGTACCTGGACGCGCTCATTTCGCTCCAGGCGCGCCACGATCGGACTTTTCACGCCGGCAAATGTAAGCGCCTCGTCCCAGCAGTTCCACACCCAGATTCGGCACGGTTGGTCCAGACGGCTCCAGGTTATGTTTGTGTATTGCTCAATCAGTCGGATTTCCAGCCAGACCTGCTCGTTTTCCAGAATGACCGGAACAAATCCGCATGGCACGCGCTCCTCTTCTCTCCAATAAAAATCTTCCCCTGGAACGTACTCTACCGTTTCCTCCGGCAATGTATACAAAATACGCTCTCCATCCCAGTAGAACCGCTCATTCAGATATGTATTTACGGCTTCCAGGGGAAGGTAGAGCGCATCCTCTTCCATCTTCACACCCATTTCAGTATTATGATTCCCTATAATCAGCGCTCCGTCTTCTTCCTCTCCAATCTGATAATAGGACTGTTCCAAATCCATTTCCGTTTGTCCCGGAGCGTATCGTTTCCCCAAAATTCCTGCACATACGAGCAGCACAGCAATCAAAATGTTTCGTTTCCAGTGTCTCTTCTTTTTCTCTTTACCAATTTCCTGCCGCTCCAGCTGATTTTCGTCACGATTTGTTTTCTTCCATCCCATTCTCATTTCTCCATACCCTTTTTGCTCAAATTTTGTCCTGTTTCGCTTCTTTTTCACTATACCACAGTTTACGCCTGTTTCGCAATGAAAAAAATGTGCATTCAAGCGGGCGATCTGGCTTTTCCAAACGAGTTTTCCTGCCAGATCGCCCTCTCTTGTTTTCCGAACAAAGCGGAAGCAGAGACGATTCCATCTTTCGGGTATGGTGCTGACGTTTGATTGCTTCCGTTCGTTCCTTATTCCGGCCGGCATTTTTCGGCAAATCCATCCTTCTTCTTTTCGGCAGTCTTTCTTTCCAGACGGTCTCCATCTCCTGCCTTTCCAGACATTGCGGAATTGTTTTGCCTTCTTTGTCCCTTTTCGATCCGCCCTGGAGTTTTTTGTGTGATATGTTATCTTCTCCAAAGGCTCCCCTTTTCCTTTTTCTTGCCATAAAACGTTTGGAATCAAAATGCCATTCTCTTTGTGTCCCCGCATCTGATTTCTTTCCTCCTAACCGATGCCGTTTGAGAGCGTTCAAGAGAAGTTCCGTTGAATAAGTGTCTTTACCATACCGCATTTTCTCCATTTTTTCAATACTTTTGCTATTAATTTCTGAAAATTTTAGCAATTATGCACATATTGTATATAATCCATCCTCCTACATGCACAATATCCTCTCGCTCCCTGCACACGTTTTTTCTCCCGTCCGACGTCCTCCCCATAAAATATTTGTTGTCCGTCCCGATTATTACAAAAATTTAATACTTTTTGCCTTGCAACTCTTCCGATTTATGATATACTGGAAGCGCTATCCGATCTACTGGTTTCTCCAGCATATCATCCGGTACGCTGTTTTCTTACAGTACACCTGCAGAAAGGACGTGATTTTGTGAAATTAGAACGACTCAATGAGAATCAGATTCGCTGCACACTCGACAGCGCTGATTTTCATATGCGGCAGATGAGCTTAAAAGAACTGGCCTACGGCACTCCTAAGGCAAGAGAATTGTTTCAGGAACTTCTGATGAGGGCTTCCGATGAATTGGACTTTGACGCGGAGGATGTGCCGATTATGATTGAGGCAATCCCGACTTCCGAGGAGAGTGTGACCTTGCTTGTCACGCGCGTAGAAGATCCGGAAGAACTGGACATGCGGTTTGCGCGTTTCTCTCCCTCTAGCCTGAGCGATGCGGATTCGGATGAACTCAATGACTCTTACTTGTCAGACGGATTTTTTGAACGAGCCGATGAGATCATTCAGATGGTTCAGCGGCTTGCACAGCAGGTTCCCAGGGAGATTCCGGAATCATCCCGGGAAAAAGAGCCTCCAAAGGCGGATGCCCCGAAGAAAGAGGAAGACTCGGATCTGTTTCGCGCTTACCGGTTCTCTTCTCTGGATGCAGTCTGCGAGACTGCCAAAATCGTCACGCCTTTTTACGATGGGGAAAACGCTGTCTACAAAGACCCGGAACGAGGAGACTATATCCTTGTTGTTCATAAATCCCATCACACGCCGGAGGAATTCAACGCCGTGTGCAATCAGCTCTCCGAATACAGTGACGTCATGCGCACAAGCCCGGCTGCTGTTGTCCACTGTGAGGAGCATTTCCCGCCGATCGCAAAAGAGCGGGCACTGCAAAAACTGCGAAACATTTGATTTTCCCGCGATTAACACTTACGCCCGTGATGGATTGGATCCATCACGGGCGTTTTCGCAAATACTCACTTGCTGAATTTCCATCTGCCGCGCTGCCGTCCGTTTCTGCTTCGCCTTGCAGCCATTCTTTATTCTGCGTCATTGTTCTGAAAACGAACAGCTCTTCACACTAGCGGTTTTCTTCTTCTCGTCTCGGATTCTCGATATTGGCAAACTTCGTAAGTTCCGGAAGCCATGCAAGCCGGATTGTTCCGATGGGACCGTTTCTCTGTTTTGCCACAATAATCTCTGCGATGTTTCTGTCGTTGGTGTCTTTGTTGTAGTAGTCGTCACGGTACAAAAACATTACAACGTCCGCATCCTGCTCGATGGCGCCGGATTCCCTCAAATCGGAGAGCATCGGTCTGTGGTCTGTGCGCGACTCGCAGGCACGGCTCAGCTGAGAAAGCGCAATGATCGGCACATCCAGTTCTCTGGCAAGCGCCTTTAAGTTTCGGGAGATTTCCGAGATCTCCTGCTGGCGGCTGTCCGTCCTCGTATTTCCCGTCATCAGCTGCAGATAGTCAATCATAATACAGTCCAGATGGTACTCCAGCTTATACTTTCGGCACTTGGAGCGCAGCTCTCCGACGGAAATGCCGGGCGTGTCGTCAAGAATGAGCCTGGAATTGGCGATCATGGCAGACGTCTCCACGACTGCATCCCAGTCGTTGTCGCTGAGCCGGCCTGTTCGCAGCTTTTGACTGTCCACATGCGAATTGACTGATAGAATCCGGCTGACCAGCTGTTCCTTTGACATCTCCAGGCTAAAAATCGCTGTCGTGTAGGAATTGCGCACCGACAGATACTCCGCCAGATTGAGCACAAGCGCAGTCTTTCCCATGGAGGGACGCGCCGCAATCAAAATCAATTCCGAGGGGTGAAGCCCGCTGAGCTTGTAGTCCAGGTCGAGAAATCCTGTGGGGATTCCCGTGATGGGACTTTTGCTCTGAGAAGCCTTCTCGATGTCGTCGATGACCTGAATCACCACATCCCGGATTGGGACAAGATCCCGAGTTCCGCGCTTTTGCAGAAGGTCAAACATCTTTTTTTCGCTCAGATCCAGAATTTCCTCCACCGGTTTGTCGGCGGCATAGCAGGCATTGGCAATCTCCTCATTGAGTTTGATCATGCGGCGCATCAGCGACTTCTCATAGACGATTCGGGCATAGTGCCTTACATTTGCGGAAATGGGTTCCACGTTCATGATTTCGCGGATAAAATCCAGACTGCTCATATCCGGAGGAACATTTTTGGACTTCAGCCGGTCCTGAATCGTCACAAGATCGACCGGCTTCCCCTGATTGTACAGTTCTGTAATCGCCTCAAACATAATCCCATACTGCCGTTGATAGAAGTCATCCGCATGAATCAGCTCCATCGCAGCCGCAATGGCTTCCCGCCCCATAAGCATCGATCCAATGACAGACTGCTCCGCCTCTATGCTGTGCGGCAATATTCTTTTGATAACAGCTTCTTCCATCGATTTACGGCTCTTCCATGACCTTCACCGTCAGCTCGGCGGTGACATCTCTGTGAAGCTTGACCGGTACAAGATATGTCCCCAGCGCCCGGATCGGATCTTTCAGCTGCATCTTCTTCTTGTCCAATTCCAAATGCATCTGCTGTTTGACCGCCGCCGCAATCTCCTTTGTGGAGACAGAGCCAAACACTCTTCCGCCCTCTCCGCACCGGATCCTCACGACAACACCCTTGTCCTGAATTTTTGCGGCAAGCGCCTGCGCCTCCTCCAGCTTTTTTTTCTCCATTCGCGCTTCATTTGCCTTTTGCAGCTTTAAGTTGTTCATGTTCGCAGCGTTTGCCTCAATCCCCAGCTTCTTCGGAAGAAGATAATTTCTGGCATATCCATCGCTGACCGATACTTTTTCTCCTTTTTTTCCAAGTGTCTTTACATCCTGCAATAAAATAACTTCCATCTTCCCTGTTTCCTTTCTGCTTATATCTCCTGATTCTCTTTGAGGATTCTCAGCGTATCTTTGATCTTCTCCATCGCCTCTTTGGGGGTGCTGTCCTGAAGCTGTGCCCCCGCAAGGTTTAAGTGGCCTCCGCCTCCCATCATTTCCATGACGCGCTGCACGTTGACTCCCTCGATGGAGCGCGCGCTGATATAAATCAGGTTGTTGTAATTTGTGACAACAAATGTCGCCTTGATTCCCTTAATGTCCAGCATTTCATTGGCGGCCTGCGCAGCCACGATTGTCGGCGTCTCTTTTGTCTGGTTCGGACATTCCCCGATCAGATAGCACCCGTCAAACAGCTCCGCATTCCGTATTGTCTCTGCCCTTGCCCGGCAGTCATCCAGCTCTTCCTTGAACATTTGATGCACCCGCGTCACATCTGCCCCATTCTTGCGCAGAAACGCCGCCGCCTCAAACGTCCGGATGTTGGTCTTATTCATAAAGTTGTTGGTGTCCACAATAATTCCTGCCATCATCGCATCCGCTTCCTCTCTCTGTATGCGGATCTTGTCCGAATAATACTGCAGAATCTCCGCTACCATCTCACTGGCGGAGGAGGCAAATGTCTCTACGTAACAGGAAACGCTCTTTGGAATCGCATCCTGCGTAATCCGATGGTGGTCAATCACGACAATCTCTTTTGCCTGCTCAATCAGGCGCGGACATTCGGTATAACTTGCCCGGTTTACATCCACAACGACAAGAAGCGTATTCTCATCCATCAGCTCCTCCGCCGTCTGATTGTTGACAAACAGATCCGGCTCATACTCTTTGTTTGCCTGAAACTGACGGATCATCGGCTCTGTCGATCGGGTCACCGTGTCCACCACAATATATGCCCGTTTTCCGGAAAATCGGGCCGCCCGGTACATCCCCGCCGCCGCGCCGATGCAGTCCGCATCGCTTAGGTGATGCCCCATAATCACGACTTTATCGCTCGCCTCAATGTGTTTTCGCAGCGCCTCCGCCTTGACACGCGCCTTGACGCGGGTTGTCTTCTCCTGCGCCTGCACCTT
>CASGAH010000068.1 GCA_949299375.1 uncultured Eubacteriales bacterium
TCTGTATGGAGAAAACAAATGTCCGCTATCTGCTCCCGGAACATCTCCCGGAAGCCGTGGAATTTGCCTCGATCGACGTCTCTTTCATCTCGCTCTCGAAAGTTTTGGAACCGGTCCAGCGCGTTCTTGCCAGACGGGGACAGATTATCTGCCTGATTAAGCCGCAGTTTGAGGCGGGGCGGGAGAAAGTCGGCAAGAAAGGCGTTGTCCGGGAACGGGCGACGCACATCGAAGTCATCCGCCAGGTTGCGGCATACGCACAGTCCATCGGCTTTGCTGTGCGAAATCTCGACTTTTCCCCGATCAAAGGGCCGGAGGGAAACATTGAGTATCTTCTGTTCCTGCAAAAGGACCCGACAGACGAGGAGCTGGCAGCGCCGCTTCCGGATGTGGAACAGCTGGTGGGATGCTCTCATGAGCTTTTGTAGCCGTTTCCCGAAGAGCCAATATGTGTGAGAAAGCGTTCGGGGGAGAGACTGCCCGGACAAAGATACATCTACAGGAACAGAGTAGGAGTGCGTAAAAAGAGGCGATGAAAAGATTTTGTGTGATTGCCAATGCTGCAAAAGAAGGGGCCAGCGAGAAAGCGGTCGAAATATGCTCTTATTTGAAAAAAAAAGGATGCTGCGCTTTTCTGTACACGGAAGAATACGATCCCTACGAAAAGCGGAGAATTTCAGAGAATAAGTTGGATCCCGGCCTGGAGTGCATCCTCGTGCTGGGAGGAGATGGAACGCTGATACAGGTATGCCGCGACATGCTGCACTGCCAGCATCCGGTCTACGGGATCAACATGGGAACGGTAGGATATTTGATGGAAGTCGATGCGGGAAATTATCCCACGGCGTTGGACCGCATGATTGCAGACCAATTTCATATTTCCCAGAGAATGATGATTGCGGGCGAGGTCATCCGCAAAGGCGAAGTCCTCTACCGGGATGTGGCACTGAATGATATCGTGCTGGACCGGCTTGGCTCAAGGAGCATCATTCGGTTTAATCTTTATGTAAACGGAGAGCCGGTCAACCGCTACCATGCGGACGGCATCATTGTGGCGACGCCTACGGGCTCCACCGCTTACAATATGTCAGCGGGAGGGCCGATTGTCAGCCCGGAGGCGTCTCTTTTTGTCGTCACGCCCATCTGCCCCCACACAATCTCCGCCCGCAGCGTCGTCTTTCAGGATGACATTGTCATTGAAATGGAGGTGGACGCGACTTACCGGGGGGGATGCTACAGTGTCCTGCACTTTGACGGGGGAAGCCATGTGGAATTGATTCCGGGGGATCGGGTGCGGATTTTCAAATCGCAGCACAAGGCGCAGCTCGTCCGGACCGTCAAGGAGAGCTTTCTGGACGTATTGCGCCACAAAATGTATGAGGGATAAGCGCTTTCAAGAACGCCAGAAAATAATGTTATGTGAAAGGAGGACGGCAATTCCTCCCACCGCCACAAGGCAGTGGGTTTCCTTGCCCAATTGGTATGAAATTAGGGAGACACGCGAAAATCGTGGAGTTGATCAGCCGGTATGAGATCGAGACACAGGAAGAGCTGGCAGAGAGATTGAGGGCGGAAGGATTTCAGGCGACCCAGGCTACTGTCTCCAGAGACATCCGGGAATTAAAGTTAAGCAAAGTGGCCGCTTCCGGAGGACGCCAGAAATACGCGGTTCTCCAATCGTTTCCGGAAGTGGAAAACAGCAAGTATGTCCGGGTGCTGCGGGACGGTTTTGTTTCCATGGATATGGCGATGAATATTTTGGTCATTCGAACGGTTCCTGGCATGGCAATGGCGGTGGCGGCAGCGCTGGATGCGTGCCGCTTTGAGGAAGTGGTGGGAAGCATCGCCGGAGACGACACCATTATGTGTGCGCTCCGCTCCCCTGACCAGACGATTACGCTGGCGAATAAGATCGAAAGGCTTGTAAACGGATAACGAGAATGGAGAAAAAACTGTGCTTGAAAATCTTTATGTAAAAAACCTGGCATTGATCGAGGAGGCGGATATTCCTCTTGGGAGAGGGCTGAACATCCTGTCCGGGGAGACGGGCGCCGGCAAATCCATCATTATCGGTTCGGTCAATCTGGCGCTGGGTGCGAAAGTCCCAAAAGGGATTGTCCGCCGGAATGCGCCCTACGCATACATTGAACTGACATTTTCGGTCAATGAGGCGGTAAAAAAGCAGCTGGAAGCGTATGAAATCGAAGTGGAAGAAGATCAGCTCGTCATTTCAAGAAAAATCACCGCAAACCGGAGCATCTCCCGGATGAATGGTGAGTGTGTGTCCGCCTCTGTCATCCGACAGATTTCCGGGATGCTGCTGGACATCCACGGACAGAACGAACACCAATCGCTGCTGTACAAATCAAAACATCTGCAAATTCTTGACTTATTTGGAAAACAAGAGCTGGAAAGTGATCGAAGGAAAACGGCACAGCTTTACCGGGAATACACAGAGCTGAAAAAAGAACTGGAGCGGTACCAGATCAACGAGGGGGAGCGACGGCGAACGCTCTCTTTTTTGGAGTACGAATTAAATGAAATTGAGGCGGCCGCCCTTGTGGAGGGGGAAGAAGAGGAACTGGAAGCCCGCCACAAAAAACTTATCCACGGAAAACAGATCTATGACGGACTCAGCGAGATCGAATATGAGCTTGGAAGCGAATCCTCCTCTGGAGCTTCCGAGGCGGTGAGCCGAAGCCTGCATCGGATTCAGGACATTTGCGCATACGACGGTCAGCTGGAGCAGATTCAAAGCATGATTCTGGATTTGGAATCGATGCTGGCGGATGTAAATCGGGAGATTGACGATTATCGCTCACAGATGGAGCTGGATGAGGAGGCGCTGGACGAGACCGAAAAACGTCTGGACCTGATCCGGGATCTGGAGCGAAAATATGGCAATACCATCTCGGACATCCTGGAATATGAAAAGAAAAAAAGAGCGGAATATGAACGCCTGACACACTTTGCGGAGCGAAAGGAAAAATTGCAAAAGCGGCTCTCCCAAAAGGAAAAAGAATTGAAACAGGTCAGCCGACAGCTTTCGGAGAAAAGAAAAGCGCTCAGCCAAAAACTGTCCGAGCAGATGCGAGCTTCGCTCAGTGAGCTGAATTTCCTGGACGTAAAATTCGAGATGGAATTTTCTGCATTGGATCACTACACCGCGAATGGAATCGATGAGGCAGAGTTTGTGATATCGACAAATCCGGGAGAGCCATTAAAACCATTGGGGAAAGTCGCCTCCGGAGGGGAGCTGTCCCGGATTATGTTGGCGATGAAAGCTGTCCTGGCCGACAGCGATGAGATCGAGACGCTGATTTTCGATGAGATCGATGCCGGAATCAGCGGAAGAACCGCGCAAAAAGTGTCAGAAAAACTGTCCCTGATTGCGGACAGACACCAGGTAATCTGCATCAGCCATCTGCCGCAGATCGTTTCCATGGCAGACGACCATTTTCTGATTGCCAAAGGCGTAGAATCGGGGCAGACGACAACAGAGATTCGGCCTTTGGGGGAAGAGGAGAGCATTCTGGAGCTTGCGCGCCTGCTGGGAGGAAGTGAAATCACAGACACGACCATCGCCAGTGCGCAGGAGATGCGGATTCTAGCCCGAAAAACAAAAAAAGTGCTTGACAGGGATTCCTCTTTGAGATAGACTAAGTGGCAGTAAGCATCACAAGAACAGACAAAAAGGAGGTGGATGATATGAGCATGGTACAAAAAAACGAAGCGATCTACAGCAGCAAAAACCAAAAGATGACAGTAGGTGAAATCGTCATCTTTTGTGGGGAGAATGCACTGGGGAAATTCTGTCATGGGAAGTGCTTTCGTCATCCGCTTCCTGCCTTATTTGCATAAACATTTCAGAATGATGCAAACTGGAGCCTCAAAAATGGGAAAAACAACCTTCTCCGCCGGGATTGCAGTCTCCTTGTCATCTTTCGGACACAACAAAAAGGCAGTCAAAACGAATCAAGAGCCCTTTTCTCAGACAGAAAAGGGCTTTTTCCATGTGATGAAGCAATTCCTCCCATCCGTTCGTCACAAAAAAAGAAAAGGAGAAGATTATGTCAGTATTGGAATCACTTCCGGCGCTGCTTGTTCGGCAGCTGGAATCACAAGCCGCATCCTCTTCGCCGGAAGATCCGTGGATTTTTGCCGCGCATACGGATTTGAACCTGCAGGGAGAGTATGCGGACGGATATGTTATTTTAGGTCGGGATGTCCTTGTATGTGCGCGAGCAAATGGAAAAAAGATCGGAGTGCAGTATTATAAGGGAACCCGCACATTACAGGAAAAAAAGCATCAGGAAGACCAGATCTATACCATTCAGACAATCCCGCTTGCCCGGATCGAATCCCTGGAAGTGATTCGGCAGATCGGATGCTCGACGCTCCTCTGCCGGTACGCCGATCCGCCGCAGCAAACGGAGAAGCTAGGGAAAGCGGAGGAAGATTTTCTGACAGGAGAATTTCGAATCGCGTATACGACAAATCTGGAAGCCGGAGATTTGCGGCATTTGGCAAGTCTTTTTTCCAAATGGAAAAAAGGGGAGACGCTGTGCGCGGACGATGCAAAATCCAAATCTGAGGAGGAATATTGTCCCAAGTGCGGATTGATGTATCCCAATCCAAACCGAAAGATCTGTCCGCGGTGTATGGACCGAAAATCGGTGTTCGTCCGGACACTGTCTTATTTTTTCGCTTATAAATGGAAGATTGCCGGTATATTTTTCTGTATTATGGCAACCGCGCTGCTCAATCTTGTATGGCCATATTTAAACGGTACCATTCTTTACGACAAAGTGCTGTCACAGGATGAGGCATTTTTGGAATTTCTGCACTTGCCTGCGGGCAGAGGAGCCGTGGCGCTGGCGCTTGTCGTGCTGACGATGATTTTGACGAAAGTGACCATGCAGGCCGTGGGAATCGTGCAGGGAATTTTGACGGCCAAAGTTGTGCCGAGAGTCGTCCGAGATCTGAAAAATGATGTGTTCGAGTCGATGGGAAGACTGTCGATTCGCTTCTACAGCAGCAAACAGACGGGAGGGCTGATGACCCGCGTGATGGACGATGCAGAGGAAGTCTCTGGTTTCTTCATCGATGGTCTGCCGTATATGCTCAGCAACCTGGTTGTATTGATCGCAACAGCGGTGATTTTGCTTCGCATGAACTGGAAACTGGCCATTCCGGTTCTTCTCTACATCCCGTTTGTCTTCTGGATCAGCAGCCATATGATACCGAAATTATGGAACTTAAATTCGAACCGGCATCGGGCAAGACGTTCCCTGAATGGCAAAGTGAACGACAACTTAACCGGTGCCCGAGTGGTAAAAGCATTTGGCCAGGAAAAAAGAGAGGTAAAGCAGTTCGACCGCTACAACATGCGGATGATGAAAACGGAAATCGATCTCGTTCGATTTGACAGGTTGTTTGACATCTTATATACAGCAGCGGAAAATATTTCAACACTGATTGTGTGGGGACTTGGCGGATTTCTCCTCTTCTATGAAGGTGAGATCAGCCTTGGCCTTCTGATTACCTTTATCAGCTATGTGTCACAGCTGAGCGGCCCGCTCGATCTGCTCTCCTTTAGTTTTCGCTGGTGGGCGGACAGTATGAACTGCGCACAGCGGATTTTTGAAATCATTGATTCCATCTCCGATCTGACGGAAGCAGAGCATCCGATCCATTTGGAACAGATGAAAGGAGAGGTGGAGCTTCGCCATGTGACATTTTCGTACGATCCGAACAAAGCCGTCTTAAAGGATGTCAGTCTGAAAATCGAAAGCGGCAAAATGCTCGGAATAGTAGGGCGTTCCGGGGCGGGAAAGACAACGCTTGTCAACCTGATTTCCCGGCTGTATGATCCCCAGCAGGGAGAAATTATGCTGGACGGCATCAACGTCAAGGACATCGCCTTTTCCGATCTGCGGCGAAACGTGGCGATGGTATCACAGGAAACGTACATATTTATGGGAAGCGTGCTGGACAACATTGCCTACGCAAACCCAAATGCGACGCGGGAGGAAATCGTAGAGGCTGCCGTTTTGGCAAGTGCGCATGACTTCATTTGCAAGATGCCGGACGGATACGACACCATCGTCGGATCCCGGGGAAGAGACTTGTCCGGCGGTGAAAAACAGCGCATTTCGATTGCGAGAGCAATTTTGGCAAATCCTAAAATCCTGATTTTGGATGAAGCGACCGCATCGGTCGATACGGAAACCGAGAAAGCCATTCAGGCATCCATCAACTACCTGATTCAGGGAAGAACGACAATCTCCATCGCGCATCGTTTGTCGACGCTTCGGGACGCCGACGAACTGGTTGTCATGGAAGAGGGGCGGATTACAGAGCGGGGAACGTCCCGGGAGTTGATGGAACAAAAAGGAACGTATTACAAATTGAGGGAACTGCAGACGAGGGCACTCGCGCTGCGGGGCGTGGAATAAGAGATGCTGCAAGACGAGGACAGAGAAAGAGAGGAAAGGATGCAAGAACCGTTTCAGCTGGAACAGATGGAAAAAGAGACGAAGGAAATGTTAAAGCTTCGCTATCTCACAAAGGAGAACTGCACGTTTCAAAGGACACCGGGAGGATTTGTATCACTCACAGTAGGAGACGAGCATTATGATCGAATCCAGGTATTTTGTACATTCCCGTTTACGGATCGGTATCGCTGTGTTTCCATCCGGGAGTCTACAGAAAAAGCAAAGGAAATCGGAATCATTCAGGATTTGAACCAGGATCTGGATGCAGAAACTGTGGCAATGATTCAGGAACAAATCAGTCTGCGCTACTTTACGCCGGTGATTACGAAAATCAAAAGTGTAAAAGAAGAGTACGGTTTCGCGTACTTTGATGTTGAGACAGATCATGGTCCGTGCAGATTTGCAATCCACATGAGCGGAAGCGCTGTGGTGCATCTCTCCGAGACACGGGTTCTCTTCCTGGATTTGGATGAAAACCGTTTTGAAATCCCGGATTTGACAGCGCTCAGTACAAAAGAACAGAAAAAAATCAGTGTATTTTTATAAGATCCATTTCCATCGAGCGGCAATGCCGCAAGATGAGCAATCGATCCGCAAAACAGCCTTCTTTTCGGAACAACAAAAACGGGAAAGGACGGCAGAAAAGGAGTTTGTGAGATGAATTTACAATATGCCCTGCCCTCACATATCCGGACGGCAATGGGGATTCCGGAATCGGAGGAAATCTGGTATGCAGTCCCATTTGACCTCACAAATCAGGGGGTGTTTACCCAAAATTCATATGTGGCGGTTACGAAAAAAACGCTGTATGTGGCAGAGGAAGGAAACTTATTCTACCGGATTGCGCTGTCGGATCTTCGGGATGTGCGCTGTGAGACATTGGTAAACAATGGAATCCTCTGCGTGGAGGAGAAAAAGACGGACGGATGGAAAAAAATCGTCCGCTTCTCCATGAAACATCTGTCCCGGTTTGCTTTTCTGGCAAAAGGAATCCGGCTGCTGATGAAAGAGAATTTCAGAAGAGTCATCAGCGTTGAATATGAAAAAACGTGCCCGATCTGCGGGAGAGCGCTTCCCGGAACCCGGGTTTGTCCTCACTGTGAGGGAAATCGTCACCTGACAATCGCGAGATTTGCGCATCTGTGCCAGGGATACAAAAAACAGTTTTTGATTGTCACACTGATGATGGGACTGGCTTCCGTCACTGCGCTTGCAGGCCCCGAAGTGCAGAAACGATTTATAGACGAGACACTTCGCTCCGGACATGGAAATCTGACTCAGGTAGCAGAATTTGTCATAGTCATGGCGATTTTGACGGCGCTGACCATTCTCATCCGATATTATCGGAATCTGTGGAGCGCGAATCTGGGAGCCGGAATCAGCAAGGATGTCCGGGCGATGCTCTACCACAAAATACAGATTTTGTCCCTGTCGTTTATCCAGGAGAGACGTCCGGGCGACTTGATGAACCGGATCAATCGAGATACGGGAATGATCCGAAGATTCATGGAGGAGGCATTCGGAAACATTTTCTACTACATCATGCTTTTGTGCGGCGCCGTTATTATGATGTGGCGGATCAGCTGGAAACTTACACTCGTATCGGTTGTGTTCCTTCCGCTGGCGTTGGCACTCTCGGTTGCATGGCGGAAAAACATTCACCGGCGGTTTCACATGCAGTATCAGAAGCTGGATGAAAACAACAGTGCCCTGCAGGATGTGCTGTCTGGAATGCGAGTCGTAAAATCATTTGGAAAAGAGTGGGATGAATCGCAGAAGTTTCAAAAAAAGACCGGAGAGTTTGCCGAAATTCAGGAAAAAAACGAAGTGTTCTGGGCTTCCTTCTACCCGCTTCTCACCTTTTTGATGGGAATGGGAATTTATTTCGTGACATGGCTGGGAGGGCTGGAAACACTCCAGAGCAAGATGACAGTCGGAGAATTGATGCAGTTTATCACATGTGCGACGATGATGTATGGCCCGCTTGGCTGGATGACGCATTTGCCGAGAATGATTGTGCAGATGCTCACAAGTCTGGAACGCATTTATGACGTGCTGGACGAGCAGCCTAAAATTCAGGATGATAAAGATCCCGTCGACCGGGTTATCGAGGGAAAGGTTGAATTTAAGAAAGTCGGATTCGGATATAAATCCTATTTGCCGGTTCTGGATGAAATCAATCTGAGCGTGAAGCCGGGAGAAATGATTGGCATTGTGGGGGCATCCGGAACTGGAAAATCAACGCTGATCAATTTGCTGATGCATCTGTACGAAGTCGACGAGGGAGAAATCCTTATTGACGGAATCAACATCAACCGATACCGGCTCAGCTGCTATCACAGCCAGATTGGAGTTGTGCTGCAGGAAACATTTCTGTTCTCGGACACGATTTTGAACAATCTGCGTTTTGCCAGACCGGAGGCGAGCGAGGAGGAAATCATCCGGGCAGCCAAAATGGCGAACGCACACGATTTCATCTGTAAAATGCCAAACGGATACAATACATATGTCGGAGAGAGAGGGTATAACCTCTCCGGCGGGGAGCGTCAGAGAATTGCCATTGCCAGAGCAATCCTGACGAATCCGAGAATTCTCATTCTAGATGAGGCGACCGCCAGCCTGGATACAGAGAGTGAATTTTTAATTCAGACCGCCCTAAACCGGCTGACAGAGGGAAGAACTACATTTGCCATTGCCCATCGCCTCTCCACGCTGAAAGATGCGGACCGGCTGATCGTGATTGACGAACATCATATTGCGGAAATGGGGAGCCATGAGCAGCTCATGCAGCAAAAGGGAATTTACTATCAGCTGGTGATGGCGCAGCTTCAAATGCAGAATCTGGAGCGCCCGCAAGAGATGGCGCAATAATTTGATGTCAGGGCCCCAATTTTGACCCTGATATCATCATAATTTTAGATTTTTTTCACAAATCAAGCCTTGATGAAGCCGAAAAGAGCCTTTATACTGGAGAAAAACAGGCAAATGGATTGCCGTGACAGGAGAAAGGGGACGGAGGAAAGATTCTATGGCATATATTATGTTCCAGGAAGTGTGTAAAGAGTACGGGACGGGAGAAGTGAAGATCAGGGCGCTGGATGAGGCAAGTTTCTATGTGGAAAAGGGAGAGCTGGCAGTGATTTTGGGTTCCTCCGGAGCTGGAAAGACGACTGCACTGAATATCCTAGGAGGTATGGACAGTGTCACAAAAGGATCTGTCTGGGTAGACGGAGAAGAAATCTCCTCCTATCAGGAGAAGCAGCTCATCCGATACCGGCGCAATGACATCGGATTCGTCTTTCAGTTTTATAATCTCGTTCCCAATCTGACGGCGCTTGAAAATGTAGAATTGGCGGCGCAGATTTGCAAAGACAGTTTGGATGCGGCGGACGTTTTGAGAAAGGTGGGACTGGGAGAGCGGCTTGGAAACTTTCCGGCGCAGCTGTCCGGCGGAGAGCAGCAGCGTGTCGCCATCGCCCGGGCCATCGCAAAAAATCCCAAGATGCTTCTCTGCGACGAACCAACCGGGGCGCTCGATTATCAGACCGGAAAGCAGATTCTTCGGATTCTTCAGGATACGTGCCGCAAGGACAACATTACAGTGCTGATTATCACACACAATTCCGCCCTGGCTCCGATGGCGGACCGCGTCATTCGGTTTAAAAGCGGAAAAGTAACGCGGCTGTGTATCCGTTTCGCAAGCTGGCCGCCAAGGGCGAAATCTCCCCGGCGGCATTTCTGGAAGGCTTACGGACGGGAAGCACTTCTTCAAGAGCTGCCGGGACAGCATGTAACATCAGGAAGTATCAGGTGGACACGAGCTTTTTCATTAAAAAAGTGCGTGTCCTTTATTTTTTGTCTGCGGCGACCAGCCTGCGCTGCTGGACCGCGGCAGGACCGAGAGG
>CASGAH010000069.1 GCA_949299375.1 uncultured Eubacteriales bacterium
CTTTTCCGTTTACTTTTTGTATTGGAATTTGTTCTCTGAAATATTCTCTTTTTTGTTAGAATTTTCGAGGTTGGTTATACGATTCAATTGTCAAAGTACGTTTTCGCTGACCCTTTGTCAAGCGACTTCGTTATCATATCACTTTGCCGTCGATTTGTCAACTACTTTTTTTAAAAATTCTTCTTTTTTTCAGAAGATTTTTTAAATTGTTTTCAAGTTGTTGCTTTTGTTTGTGCTTACCTTCGCAACGAGACTTATCTTACCACCATTCAAATGGTTTGTCAACACCTTTTTTATTTTTTTTCATCTTTTTTTCTTCCCGGAAGGCGCCCCGGAGCCCGCTGCAATGCACGCGCTCCATCGTTTTTTCCTATACTATATTAGATCCCTCCGTCCAGATGAGGATTTTGTCTATGAAGTTTGTAAAGATGCATGGATGCGGCAACGATTATATTGTCATTCCTGCGCTCCGGGAACGGATCCCCAATCCATCCGATCTCGCAAGAACGCTCTGCCGACGGCATTTTGGCATCGGCGGAGACGGCATCATCGTGATCGGCCCTTCTCTTGCGGCAGATTTTAAAATGGAAATTTACAACCCAGACGGCAGCGCTGCACAGATGTGCGGCAATGGTCTCCGCTGCGCTGCCAGGCTCGTGTACGAGCAAAATCTCCTGTCTTCCCCCCGCCGCTCCTTTCGGGTGGAGAGCGGGGGAATCATCCGCTCTGCAGCGCTCCTTTTTGACGGGAAAAACATCCGCGCGGTCCGAGTCAATATGGGAAAGCCGCAGCTTACGGCAAGCCGGATTCCGGTCCGCTCCGACAGCGAAACGGTCATCGGAGTCCCTCTTTTCGTCTCAGGTCAGACGTACTCCATCACTTGCGTTTCTATGGGAAATCCGCACTGTGTTATTTTCACGGACGATGTCTCCCGCATAGACTTGAACGCGATCGGTCCCGCTCTGGAACACCACAGTATGTTTCCAGAGCGGACGAATGTTGAATTTGTCCAGATCGTCCATCCCGCGCTTTTCAAAATGCGCGTATGGGAGCGGGGCGTCGGGGAGACGCTCGCCTGCGGAACCGGGTGCTGTGCCGCACTGGCCGCAGGTGTGCTGCAGCATTTCACGAGACGGGAATGCCGCGCTGCTCTCCCCGGCGGAACATTGAATCTTTTCTGGGACGAAGAAACCGGCGACCTTTCCCTGACCGGCCCCGCAGAGACGGTTTTTGAGGGAGAGATTTCCCTTTAAGCCGCGCGATACTCCGCACGCAGCATTCTCGCCAAGGTGCAAAGCGTCACTGGGACGGCTGTATTTCTTTCAAGAAGCGCGACAGCGCGTCCTGCCATGCCGGGAGACGACGGAAACCATTTTGTTCCAGTCTATCCTTGCTCATGCGGCTGTTCTTTGGACGCTTTGCCTTGGCCGGAAATTTCGTGCTGTCTACCGGCGTGACATCGACATTCATTCCTGCCTGCCGGAATATCTCGCAGGCAAACTCATACCAGCTGCACAGCCCCTCATTTGTCGCGTGGTAGAATCCGTACTGCTCTGTCTGAACCATGTCCACAAGGAGCACTGCCAGATCGGGCGTATACGTCGGAGAGCCAATCTGGTCGTCCACAACGCTGACCGCCCCTCTTTCTGCCCCGAGGCGAAGCATTGTCTTGATGAAGTTTTTCCCGTTTACGCCAAATACCCAGGCAATCCGGACAATAAAATATCGATCCAAATGGTTTGTGACCGCCAGCTCTCCCTCATATTTTGTCTGGCCATACACATTCAGCGGTTCTCTCTCATCATCCGGCTCCCACGGGCGGGTTCCCTCTCCATTGAACACGTAATCTGTGCTGATGTAGATCATTTTCAGATCCAGCTTTCTGCACACTTTGGCAATGTTCTCGGTTCCCCCGGCATTGACGCTGCGGCAAAGATCTACATGATCTTCCGCCGCATCCACTGCGGTGTAGGCGGCGCAGTGAATGACCGCATCGACGTTTGCCTCTGTAATGACCTGGTCCACACTGGCGGCATCAGTAATGTCCATCTCCTCAATGTCAACCCCGACTGCCTCGATTCCTCTCTTTTCACATTCCTTCACGACGTCATATCCCAACTGGCCCTTTACGCCCGTCACCAATACTCTCATCTATTCTCTCCATTTCTGCCGTTTTGTTGTCACAAAAACTGCGTTCACAGCCTGTCGCCATACATTTGTTTGAAATAATTGGTATACTCTCCGCTGATGATATGCTTCCACCAGTCTTCATTGTCCAGGTACCACTGTATGGTCTGCTTGATTCCAGTGTCAAACGTGTATTTCGGTTTCCAGCCAAGCTCTGTCTCCAGTTTGGTCGGGTCGATGGCATATCGCATATCATGGCCCGGACGGTCTTTCACATAGCGAATCAGACTCTCCGGCTTGTCAAGGGCTTTCAGGATCGTTTTGACCACTTCCAGATTTGTTCTCTCATTGTGCCCTCCCACGTTGTACACTTCTCCGACTCTTCCGTTGTGGATGATCAGATCAATCGCCTCGCAGTGGTCTGAAACATGGAGCCAGTCTCTGACATTTGCGCCGTTTCCATAAACCGGCAGTTCCTCATCCGCCAGCGCGCGGCTGATCATGAGCGGAATGAGCTTCTCCGGGAAATGATACGGTCCGTAGTTGTTGGAACATCTGGATATGGTAACCGGAAGTCCGAATGTCCTGTGATATGCCAAAACAAACAGGTCTGCGCTTGCCTTAGAGGAAGAATAAGGGCTTGATGTATGAAGCGGGGTCGTCTCCGTAAAGAACAGATCCGGACGGTCCAGCGGGAGATCCCCATACACTTCGTCTGTGGATACCTGATGGTATCTCTTTACGCCGTAAGCCTTCGAAGCGTCAAGCAGCGTTGTCGTTCCCAGCACGTTTGTCTGTACAAAAATTCCCGGGTCCTCAATGGAGCGGTCCACATGGCTCTCTGCGGCAAAGTTTACAACAATGTCAAACTTCTCCTTCTCAAACAGATCCATAATAAACGGGCGGTCTGCAATATCCCCGTGAACGAAGTGGTAATTCGGCTTGTTTTCCACCGGCTTTAATGTCTCCAGGTTTCCTGCATACGTCAGCAGGTCAAGATTTACAATCTCGTACTCCGGATATTTGTTTACCATATGGTGAACAAAGTTTCCGCCGATAACTCCGGCTCCGCCTGTCACTAAAATTTTCATCTTCTCAATTCCTCCTTTATCGCTGCGCCTTACGGAATGTCGATGAACTTGCCGTCCATCAGATCTCTCAAGTATGCACCATATTGATTTTTCTTATAAATCTCATATACGTTTTCCAATTCCTCCCGGGAGATCCATCCATTCAGGTAGGCAATTTCCTCCAGGCAGGCGATTTTGCGATGCTGATGCTGCTCCACCGTTTTCACGAAGTTTGTCGCATCCACCAGCGATTCGTGTGTTCCTGTATCCAGCCAGGTGAACCCTCTTCCGAGAAGAATGACGTCCAGCTCCCCGTTCTCCAGATAAATCCGGTTCAGATCGGTAATTTCCAGCTCGCCTCTTGCAGATGGCTTCAGGTTTTTCGCGTATTCCACAACCTTATTGTCGTAGAAGTACAGACCTGTGACACAATAATTGGATTTTGGTTTTTCCGGCTTCTCCTCAATGGAGATGGCTTTTCCCTCGGCATTAAACTCTACAATGCCGAAGCGCTCCGGATCGTCCACATAGTATCCGAATACGGTGGCTCCCACTTCTTTGGACGCCGCTTTCTGGAGGCGCTGGCGCAGCCCATGCCCGTGAAAGATATTGTCTCCCAATACCATGGCAACCGAGTCATTGCCGATAAACTGTTCTCCGATGATAAATGCCTGCGCCAAACCGTCCGGACTTGGCTGAACCGCATAAGACAGTTCAATGCCGAATTGATGTCCGTCCCCGAGCAAATCCTGAAATCTCGGGGTGTCCGCCGGTGTGGAAATAATTAAAATTTCACGGATTCCCGCACTCATAAGTACGGAAAGCGGATAGTAAATCATCGGCTTATCATAGATCGGAAGCAGCTGCTTGCTCGTCACTTTTGTCAGCGGGTACAGTCTTGTCCCGCTTCCTCCCGCCAAAATAATCCCTTTCATCTTCCAATGTCCTCCTTTTTTCTCTGCGGGGGAATTTCATCGCGTGATTCCAATGCCTTCCTGCAGCAGAACACGCCTGCCATTTTTGTAATTCGGATCGCCCCGTTTTTTTCAATCTTTCCTTTGAGAAATGAGCGGAACCCGCTGTCATTGTCCTTTAAGTACTCTCTCTGATTCCCATGACAGGACAGAATGTAGTCCACAAGCGGTTCGATCTGATCCACAAGCAGTGCATCCTGGTAGCATTCCTTTCTCACCGGGTCAAAGTATGCCTCCAGCTCCTCTTTCCCGTGCTCCAGCCCGAAAAGATCCGGCAGATTGACATCCGACAGCGTAATCCGGGAATCGAATTCCTTCACCAGCTGCGTGATTTCCTTCATATGATCCTGCCCATACGTGCTGCACACAAACAGCCCTCCCGGCTTTAACACCCGCCGAATCTCCGACAGCGCCTGCTTTCGGTTCTTGACGTAAAAGAGTACGTGATTGGCCGCGATGCGGTCAAACGATTCCGATGCAAACGGGAGATCCTGACAGTCCGCTGTCTCATACGAGAAATCCGCCTCCATTCCGGCTTCTTCCAGACGGCTTCTGGCGTCCGCCACCATCCCCGCCGACAAGTCCGAGAGCGTGATCTGACACCCCTGCGGAATCTGATCTCTGCCGGCAATCCACAGCTCCCCGTTTCCGCAGCCAATCTCCAGAATGCGCTGTCCCTTTTGCAGCTGAAGCTGTTCCATTACCCAGGGAAACCATCCCTGGGGGTTGATCGAATGGTCTTTGTGCAGTTGAATCCGAATGTTGATATTATGTCCATTTTTATACTGCTCTACCAGCCCTTTTTCCATGTTTGCCACATGAATCAAGTGCAGCACTCCGCTCCAGTCAATCTCTTCCTGCTGTTCTAACATCCGCGATGTCTCCTCAATGGACTGTTCAATCAGCTTCCAGTGAATCATTTTCTGCCGCACCAGATTCAGCTGCATCCGCAAAGAATCCCGAAGCGACTCCCGGTCCGCCTCTTTTAATGTCATATCCCGAATCTCATCCAGCGAAAACCCCAGATATTTCAGCGTGAGGATTTTCTGCAGCTTCGCAAAGTCAGAGTCGGTGTACAGGCGATACCCTTTCTCGCTCATATGGGAAGGTTTGAGCAGCCCCTGGCAATCGTAGTAGCGCACGGTGCGAATCGAGATATTGGCCTTTTTGGCAAACTGTCCGCTTGTATAGTACTGGCTCATGGATTTTCCCCCTCTAACCCCCAGTATAAAGGGTGACGTTACGTAACTGTCAAGTGCTTTTTTTGACTTTTTTATCCCTGACGGATAACCTCTTCTATGATGTCCCACAGCGCCTCTCTTCCCTGTTTCGTCTGGGAGGAAAACGGGATCAGCGTCGATTCCTCTTTCAGATTCAGCGCCTTCCGGAGTACCCTCACCTGTTTTTCCACCTGGCTGCGCTTGAGCTTGTCCACCTTCGTCGCCACAACAATGGGCTCATATCCCTGGTGTACAATCCAGTCATACATCATCTTGTCGTCCCCGGACGGCTCGTGCCGGATGTCTACCAGCAGGAAAATCCGGCGCAGCTGTCGGGATGTCTTCAGATATCGCTCTATCATCGGTCCCCACTGCGCCCTCGTCTGCTGAGAGAGCCTGGCATAGCCGTATCCGGGAAGATCTACATAGTAAATTGCATCATTGATCTTATAGAAATTGATTGTCTGTGTTTTTCCCGGTTCCGCCGAGATGCGCGCATACGATTTCCGGTTCATCAATGCGTTAATCAGAGACGACTTTCCCACATTCGACCTTCCCGCAAATGCAACTTCCGGCAGACTGTTTTCCGGAAGCTTACTTGTAATTCCACAGATGGTTTCCAGATTTACTGTCTTAATTACCATATTTTTCCCTCATTTCTGCGCATTGCTGCGCTTCCCGCAAAACAATCGGCAGCACTTCATCCATCGTGCGGACAAAGATCAGCTCCATCCCTTCTGTAATCTCTCCGGACAGTTCTGCCGCATCCCGCTCGTTTTCCTTCGGCACAATGACACAGCGAATTCCCGCCATCCGGGCCGCCAAAAGTTTCTCTTTCAGGCCGCCAATCGGCAGCACGCGCCCCCGAAGCGTCACTTCTCCGGTCATCGCCACACCCGCGCGGGCCGCTTTCTCTGTCACGGCAGACATCATCGCGCACGCCATTGTGATGCCGGCGGAAGGTCCGTCCTTTGGCGTGGCGCCCTCCGGAATGTGCAGATGAATGTCATGTTCCGCAAACAGTTCCGGTTTCACCCCATACGCCCCCGCTTTTCCGCGCACGTATGTCAATGCAATCCGGGCGGACTCTTTCATGACATCCCCCATCTGTCCGGTAAGCACAAGCTGCCCGCTTCCCGGAATCAGATTGACTTCAATCTCCAGCGTAACCCCTCCAACCGGAGTCCAGGCAAGCCCGCGGACAATGCCGACCGCATCGTTTTGTCTCGCCTGATCTTTTCCGAAGCGCTCCGGTCCAAGCCAGTCGCGAACCTGCTGCCCGGCAACCGTCACCTGCTCCATCTCCTGATCCAAAAGCATCTTTGCCGCTTTCCGGTCCAGCGCTGCAATCGTTCTCTCCAGCGTACGCACACCGGCTTCGCGCACATAACTGTGGATCACAAGGCGAAGCGCCTCATCCGTAATCTTAACTTGTTCTTCTGTCAGCCCGTGCTTTTTGTGCTGCTTCGGGAGCAGATGTTCTTTCGCAATGTGGAACTTCTCGTTTTCGGTATATCCTTCTATGCGAATCATCTCCATGCGGTCGCGAAGCGGCGCCGGAATTCTCCCCTCGTCGTTTGCCGTGGCGACAAACAGGACGTCCGACAGATCCAAGGGAACTTCCAGATAGTGGTCCCGAAAGCGGCTGTTTTGTTCGGAATCGAGCACCTCCAAGAGAGCCGATGCCGGATCTCCCTTATAGTCATTTCCAAGTTTGTCGATCTCATCCAGCAGCATCAGCGGATTTTTTGTCCCGGCCTGGCGGATTCCCGCCGCAAACCGCCCCGGCATGGCGCCAATGTACGTCTTTCGGTGTCCCCGGATTTCCGCCTCATCCCGAACACCCCCAAGGCAGATGCGCACATACGTCCGGTTCAGGCAGCGGGCAATCGAATGGGCAATGGAAGTCTTTCCGGTCCCAGGAGGGCCAACCAGACACAAAATCGGGCTTGCCCCTTTTCCCGTGAATTTGCGCACTGCCAGATATTCCAGAATGCGTTCTTTTACTTTCTCCAGTCCATAATGGTCCTGCCTTAAAATTTCCTCCGCCTCTTTGAGCGAGACACGTTCCTCGTCCTGCCGGTTCCAGGGCATCAAAAGCATCGTCTCGATGTAGTTTTGCAGGACAGACGCTTCCTGGCTCCCCTGCGGCTGTCCCCGGAAGCGCTTGATTTCCCGCTCCAGCTTCTCCAGCACCTCCTCGGGAGCATCCAGCTTCTGACGCCTGGACTCATATTCGTCCGCATCATTGACAATTCCCTGCCCGAGTTCCTGGTGAATCGCTTTCAGCTGTTCCCGCAAAATATACTCTTTCTGATTTTTGTCGATCTGCTGTTTCACCTGGCTGTTGAGCTGCTTTCGCACTTGCTGCACCTGACGCTCCCGCTCTATGACGTCCAGGAGAAACGAAACCCGCTCCTGCGGCGCATCCAGTTCCAGATAGCGCTGGCGCGTCGACTGCAGCATCGGAAATGCGGCCGCAGCCCGGTCCAGATATTCCGCCAGCTCACATTCCTCCTGCACAACCGGAAGCAGTTCCTTGCCGGCCGCCGCATTTTCATTCAGAAACTCCTGCAGTTTTTCCTGGACAACGCGGCGCAGCCCTTCCCGGTACAGCTCCTCCTCCTTTTTCGGGGGTTCCTCTTCCAGCTCCAGCAGGTTTGCCACAAGGTAGGGTTCTTCTCTTTCCAGGCTGACCAGTCTTCCCCGGCAAATCCCTTCCAGCTGGACTTTCACCGCTTTTCCGGGAACGCGCACGATTTGTAAAATTTTTGCCACCGTCCCATATTCCTGCAAATCCTCTGCGGACGGGTTCATCTCATTTTTCTCTTTCTGCACCGCCAGAAAGGCAATCTGGCCGCGCAGCATTGCCCTGCTGACCGCCTCGATCGATTTTTTGCGGGCAATTTCCAGCTGTACCGTCATCTTCGGAAGAACCGTTACCCCCCGAAGCGCAATCGCAATTAATTTTCTTTCCTTCTCTATCATTCTTCCATCTCATCCCGCCGTTTTTCGGCTTCCAAACGTCAGATTCAGGCTTCTCCATCGGCTTCTCCGCTGCGATTGTCCGTTGCCCGCCAAATGTCTTCCGGTCTGTTCCATCCCGTCAGCCGCTTGGAGGGCTTATCGCACAAAAATTCTCCGCCAATGGCACCGCAATGATGTGTGACGGAGAATTTTCCCTGTGTCGGGGCAATCGGCCCCGCTTGTCTTTAGACAGTCATTTTCTTTTCATTTTTGCGCTCAAATCGGCGCGCGCGGTCTTTCCTGGCGACAACGGCCGCTTCCCGGAATTCCAGTTCGGCATCCGCGCTTCCCTCGACCGCTTCTTTCGTGATCGTACAGCGCCCAATTCTTGCGTCTGACGGAACACGGAACATATAGTCCATCATCACGGACTCCATAATTGCGCGCAGTCCTCTGGCGCCCGTCTTCCGCTTCTGGGAGAGCACGGCAATCGCCTCCAGCGCTTCCGGGGTAAACTCCAACTCTACGTCATCCATCGCAAACAGGCTTTTGTACTGCTTGGTAATCGCGTTCTTTGGCTCCGTCAGGATGCGGATGAGTGCCTCCTGGTCCAGATAATCCAGCGCCACCGTAACCGGAAGACGTCCAATGAGCTCCGGGATAAGCCCGAATTTTACCAGATCCTGCGGGAGCACCTGTCTCAAGAGCTCTCCCACATTCTGCTCACTCTTCTCTGCCACCTCTGCGCCAAATCCAATGGAGTGGTTGCTTCCAATTCTCTTCTCAACAATTTTTTCCAATCCGTCAAATGCTCCGCCGCAGATAAACAAGATGTTTGTCGTATCAATCTGAAGCAATTCCTGCTGAGGATGTTTTCTTCCTCCCTGAGGGGGAACGCTGGCAACCGTTCCTTCCAGAATCTTTAAGAGTGCCTGCTGAACACCTTCCCCGGACACATCCCGTGTGATGGAGACGTTTTCGGATTTCTTGCTGATTTTGTCGATTTCATCCAGATAGATGATTCCGTGCTCCGCCTTGTGGATGTTATAATCCGCCGCCTGGATCAGCTTCAGCAAAATATTCTCCACATCCTCGCCCACGTATCCAGCTTCTGTCAGTGTCGTAGCATCCGCAATCGCAAACGGTACGTTCAGCATTTTCGCCAGAGACTGCGCCAGAAATGTTTTTCCGGAACCGGTCGGTCCCAGCATCAAAATGTTGCTCTTCTGAATTTCGATGTCCGAATCCGTCCCGTACAATATTTTTTTGTAATGATTGTAGACCGATACAGAAAGAACCTTTTTCGCCTCTTCCTGTCCGACAACATATTCGTCCAACTGCGCCTTCATCTCCTGCGGCGTCATCAGATTAAAATCAAATTCCTCGCTGATTCTGCGCTCATCGTCCTCATCGATCATATCCTGGCACAGCATCACACAGGAATCACAAATATATACGTTTCGACTTCCCTGAATCAGCTTGCGGACCTGGTTTTGGGTTCGTCCGCAAAAAGAACATCTGCAGGAATCTTCATTTCTTGCCATATTCTCCCTCATTTCTTTGCCGGTTTGTCATTCTCCCTGCGCGTTTCAGCTCCGTTTGTTTGTCTCGATGACCGAGTCGATCAACCCGTATTCTTTTGCCTCCTGCGCACTCATGTAGTGGTCTCTCTCCGTATCCTGCTCTACGACATCCAGCGGTTTTCCAGTATTTTGTGCTAAAATTTCATTCAATTTTCTTCGTGTCTCAATGATCCGGTCTGCCACAATCTTAATATCGGTCGCCTGACCCTGGGCGCCGCCGCCGCATTTGGAAGGGCAAAGCGCTTTCCCTTGGCGCCTCCGGCCAGAAGAAATGCCCCCATGCTGGCAGCCATTCCGATGCAGATCGTGGAGACATCACATTTTACATACTGCATCGTATCATAAATTGCCATACCAGCCGTTACAGAACCGCCCGGGCTGTTGATGTAGAGATGAATGTCTTTCGTCGGATCTTCCGATTCCAAAAAGAGCAGCTCTGCGACAATCACACTGGCTGTCGTTTCATTGACTTCCTCTCCCAGAAATATGATTCTCTCCTTCAGCAGACGGGAGTAAATATCATACGAGCGCTCCCCGCGGCTTGTTTGTTCAATGACATAAGGTATCAATGCCATATTTCCCTCTTTTCTGCGCTGTCTTTTTTCTTTTTCACACGAGTCAGGTCTGCCAATCCAGCGCTGTCACAGGCCTGAAGCGGACTCATTTGATACATTTCTCACTTGAGAAAAGGGCGCCGCAGCTTTACGGCACCCTCCTCTCAGCCGGAAAACCGGTTTTCTGATTATTTTGCGCTTGTATAAATCAGTTCTTCTGCTTTCTGGGCAGCAAGATCTTTTTTCAGCATCTCCGTCTGAGATCCCATATATTCCTTCACCTGATCCAGCGTCAGCTTGTACAGGTCTGCCATCTGCTGAAGTTCCTTCTCCACATCTTCCTCGCTCACTTCGATTGCTTCTTCCTGGGCAATCTTCTCCAGAACAAGCCGTGTGCGGATATTTTTCAATGCGTTCGGCTTCGTCTCCTCCACGAGCTGCTCCATCGTTTTTCCGCTGTACTGCAGATACTGCTCCATTGTCAGACCCTGTCCCTGCATTCTCTGCGCATAATTGTCAACGATCTGTCTTGCCTCTTCCTCTACCATTGCATCTGCAACTTCCAGAGACGCATTGTCGACCGCCTGATCGATGAGCGCGGATTTCTTCTCCTCCTGCGCAGCTTTCTCTTTCTTTTCAAACAGGCCCGCAGATACACTCTCTTTGTACTCTGCAAACGTTTCGTAGTCCGATACGTCACTTGCAAAATCATCGTCCAGCTCCGGAAGTTCCTTTACTTTGATGGACTTGATCTTTACCGAAAACATCGCCGGTTTTCCAGCAAGTGCCTCAGACTGGTATCCTTCCGGGAACGTTACGTGAACTTCCACTTCGTCTCCCGCATTCTTTCCGATCAGCTGGTCTTCAAAGGTGTCAACAAACGAGTGAGATCCGATCGTCAGCTCGTAGTCGGTTCCCTTTCCGCCTTCAAATGCCTCCCCATCCACAAATCCTTCAAAGTCAATCACAGCAATGTCGCCGGACACGATTGCGCGGTCTTCCACGGTAATGGTTCTGGCATTCTGCTCCTGCGTTCTCCTGATCTCCGCCTCGATCTCTTCTTCTGTCACTTCGATCGGCGCCGATGTGTATTCCAGCTCCTTGTACTGTCCCAGGACAACTTCCGGCTTAACGGCCACCTCTACGGTGAATACAAACGGTTCTCCCTTTCCAACGCTCACAATGTCAACAGCCGGTCTGGAGACAACCTCAAGCTTCGTCTCTTCCAGTGCCTTCTCGTATGCGTCCGGCATAACCTCATTGGCTGCATCCTCATAGAAAATGCCTGCGCCATACATCTTTTCGATCAAAGCCCGCGGAGCTTTCCCCTTGCGGAATCCCTGAACGTGAATTCTATTTCTATTTTTCAGATAAGCTGTCTGCAATCCTTTTTCAAATTCTTCAGGGGAAACTTCTATTGTTAATTTCACCATGCTTTTTTCTAACTTTTCAACCTGTACACTCATTGTGTCTCTGTCCTCCTGATGGATATTCAATATGTCCATGTCCATACCTCCTGATGTACAGACACCTACAAGGGACTATTATATCATACCGTACAAGAAATTGCCAGTCTTTTTTTCACTTTTTTCGTCTCACAGCGATCCATTTTCGTATTGAATTCCCTGCTTTACCGCATCGGAGACTTCCCGCCCGGCAAACAGTGCGCCAAGCTCCAGGCCAAGATCAAGCGCATATCCGAGTCCTCTCGCCGTGATGACATTTCCATCGGTGACAACGCCATCTCTCTGGCACGATGCGCCGATGAGTGTATGCTCCCATCCCGGATAACACGTTGCCTTCTTTCCGTTCAGAATGCCGAGCTGACCGAGAACGCTCGGCGCAGCGCAGATTGCGCTGACATATTTTCCGCAGGCGGCAAATTCTTTCAGTTTCTCGCACAGAAGCTGGCACTCTGAAAGATTTGTCGTCCCCGGAAGCCCTCCCGGAAGGAAGAGGCAGTCCGCCGCAGACCAGTCCGCCTCTGAAATGACACAATCCGTCACAATTGAGATGTTGTGTGATCCTGTCACAGTCCTCTCCTGCGTAATCGAGATCATCGTGACGTTCACGCCGCAGCGGCGCAGCACATCCACAACCGCAAGACACTCCACTTCCTCAAGCCCCGGTGCAACAAATGCAAATACGTTCATCGCATTTCCTCCTTTTTCTTCGATTGATCCGAGCGTCTGAGCGATCAGTCTCTCTCCGCTGCCCTTGCCGCAATCTCTCTCTCCTGCACATCATACGGCGCCTGCTCATAGTGCGAAAATTCGTAAGAAAACGATCCGATTCCGCCCGTCATAGAGCGCAGGTCTGTCGAATACCCGATCAGCTCCGACATCGGAACAGCGGCATCGATGATCTGTTTTCCTTTGTGATCGGGGTTCATTCCGAGCACTCTTCCTCTTCTCTTATTCAGATCGCTCATAATATCTCCGGTAAACCGGTCAGGTACGATCACTTCAAGCGCCACGATCGGCTCCAAAAGGACAGGCTTTGCCTCCATAAATCCTTTCTTAAACGCCTGCGTCGCCGCCATCTTAAAGGACATTTCCGAGGAGTCTACGGAATGATATTTGCCGTCCGTCAGCGTCGCCTTAACTCCCACAACCGGATATCCCGCCAGAGGTCCTTTCAGCGTACACTCCTGGACACCTTTCTCAACGGCTGGGAAGAAGTTTCTCGGAACCGCTCCGCCAAAGATGCTCTCTTCAAATACATAAGGTTTTTCCAGATCGCCCGACGGCTCAAATGTCATCTGCACGACGCCGTATTGGCCATGCCCTCCGGACTGTTTCTTATGAATTCCCTGTACATTCGATGTTCCAAGGATCGTTTCCCGGAATGCCACCTTCGGCCGTTCGAGGATCACTTCCACTCTGTAGCGGCTAAGCAGTTTGCTCGCCACCACTTCCAGCTGCTGTTCGCCGATGCCATACAGAAGCGTCTGCCGGTTTTCCTTGTCGTTTACGGATTTCAGCGTAAGATCTTCTTCCATCAGCCTGGAAAGCGCTGCGGAGATCTTGTCCTCCTCTCCTTTTCTCTTCGCCCGGTACGCCGTATAGGTGTATGGTTTGGAGATTTCCGGTTTGTCGTAGACAACCGGAACTGCCCGGGTCGCCAATGTATCCCCGGTCATCGCGTTGGACAGCTTGCTGACCGCCCCCATATCTCCAGCTCTGAGTTCCTGCACCTCGATCGGTTCTTTTCCTCTCAGCACGTAGAGGCGGGACAGCTTCTCCTCGATGTCCTGATTGACATTGTAAATGACGCTTCCTGACCGCAAAACGCCGGAGCAGACTTTAATCATCGAGTAACGCCCGATAAACGGATCTACCAGTGTCTTGAAAATCTTCGCCGTCATTGGCTTTGTGTCGTCATAGTTGGCCTCAAACACCTCTCCGGTCGCCCTGTTTGTTCCGCTGATCTCTCTCTTGTTCGGCGACGGGAAATATTTGTCCACTGCCTGCAAAAGCATCGTAATTCCCTGTACGTGTGTTCCGGAGCCGACCATGACCGGGACAATTGCGCCGTCAAACACGTGGTTGCGCAGCGCCTGCGAGATTTCATCATACGTAAATTCTTCTCCGGAGAAATACCGCTCCATATATTCTTCACTCGTCTCTGCCACCGACTCAAGCAGGAATTCCCGGTATTTTTCCAAGTACTCGAAGCTGTAATCCGGGATGTCGCACTCTTTGTAATCTCCCTTTTCATCGACAAAGCGGCGCCCTGCCATCTTGACGATATTGATAAACCCGACAAACTTCTCATTCTCCCGGATCGGCTGATGGAACGGCGCAATCTTTCTTCCGTACAACTCTTCCAGCCGCTCCACGATCTGACGGAAGCTGGCGTTGTCATCATCCATCCCCGTCACGAAAATAATGCGGGGAAGATTGTATTTTTCGCAGTACTCCCAGGCCTTTAACGTTCCGACCTCAATCCCCGCTTTGCCGTTAACGACAATAATCGCCGCATCCGCAACGCTCAGCGCCTCTTCTACTTCCCCTACAAAATCAAAATATCCCGGAGTATCGAGAAAATTGATGTACGTTCCTTCCCATTTAATCGGCACAACCGTCGTGGAAATCGAAAAATGACGGCGGATCTCTTCCTTATCAAAGTCGCTGATGCTCGTCCCGTCATCCACTCTTCCCGGTCTTGTGACAGCCCCCGTCACATAAGCCATCGCATCCAGGAGTGTCGTCTTTCCGGCTCCCCCGTGTCCCAGCAGCACAACATTCCGAATCTTTTCTGCACGATACGCATGTTTCATAAAATTCCCCCTTACTCCTTTCACGGCAGCGTTTCTTTCTTCACTCTCTGCCCTCGTGTTATCATTCTACTAAACATTTTCAAAAAGCGCAACAAGAAATCGTAAAATTTTGATTTTGGGCAATCCTTTGGTTGTCTTTTTCTTTATCTCGTCGTATAATGAGAGCGAATCATCTCAGATTTCAGGAAAGGATTTCTCATTATGTAAATTGAACGCAAATTTTTGGTCAAAACGCTGCCAAATCTGTCGGCCCTCCCCTTCCATCTCATCGAACAGGCGTATTTGTGTGTAAACCCTGTCGTGCGCGTGCGGCGGCAGGACAACGATTTCTACCTTACGTACAAAAGCGGAGGGATGATGATGCGGGAGGAGTACAACCTTCCGCTCACGAAGGAGGCGTATGAACATCTCGCCCAAAAGGCGGACGGAATTCTCATCACCAAAAAGCGATATCTCATCCCGATAGAACACCCCCGCTCCTGCACGCCTTCTTTCACATTCCAGAATCCGCTGCTCATCGAGCTGGATGTGTTCTTGGGTGTGTATGAGGGCGTAATCGTTGCGGAAGTCGAATTCGACTCCAGGGAAGCCGCCTTCGCCTTTGTCCCCCCCGAATGGTTCGGGAAGGATGTCACGACAGACGGCCGTTACCATAACAGCACCATGAGCAGGAGAAAGACACTGTAGAGATACGCGGGTGCACGCGCAAAAGCAGCGTGTCCGCAGCGGCCTGAGCATTGTCTCAGGCCGCTGCGGACACGATCCGTTTTCTCTGTTTTTTTTCGCGTTTGTTCGTCACTCCAGAAAATCAACCGGGTCAACGGGAACCCCGTCCCGATTCAGGCGAAAATAGACATGAGGTCCCTCCACCGTATAATATTTTGTCGGCTGTGCGGCAGCTCCGAGGGGTGTCCCCGCAGTGACATACTGACTTTGTGCCACACAAATCCCGTCCAGCTGTCCAATCACTGCCTCATATCCGTTTCCAAGATGCAGCACAACATAATTTCCAATCTCCTCATTCCAGCCAACTTCCGTCACCTGTCCGACAGCCGGAGCAAGAACCGTTTCTCCCGGTTCCGCCTGGATTAACATCCCAGGACTTACTTTGTACTGTTCCAGCGTTGCGTGATAAACGGTGTGATCCATCGAATATTCCAGAAGTACGCTCCCCGCCACCGGCCAGGTCATCCTCGCAGTTTCCCCGAAATTCAGCACAACCGCCGTCGCACCGTCTTCGGACGCCTCCGGCAGAGATTCTTCTGCCTGTGATGCCTCCACAGATTCACGGTCCGCTCCGGCAGGTCTTGCCGGATCCTCTGCGTCAGATGTCGCATCCGGCGCCAAAGATGCGTCTGCCTCCCAGGAAGGCTCCGGCACACCTGCGCTCTCCTCCATTGCCGTCCCTTGTTCGGATTCCTCCTTTTGCGCATAAAGATCGGTGCGGTCCGGCGCATCGCTGCCGCGCATCACAATTCCTGCTGTAATCGCAGTAAGTACAACAATACCGGCAAGGATCATGCCCAAAAACGCTTTGTCCTGTGCTATCCTTTTCCACTTAAAGTTCTTCACTGTGTCCTCCATTCCGCCAGCTTCCAATGAGGGAATCTGACCCGCAATCCTATAAATTCCCCATCCGATCGTGCCGGATGGTTTACTCGTAGTGTTGCCGTTTTTTTTGGAGTTATACACCTGTTTTCTCGTTTTTCGCTCCCGCCTGCGCTTTCCTGCCGTTTTGTGTTTCTACAGCGTCCCCACACTGCACCCCGGATAATAATAGGCAAGAATTTCTTCCGCTGTCTTTTGCTCTTTTGCCATAGAGCTGGCGCCCCACTGGCTCATTCCATATCCGTGGCCAATGCCAAGCGCAGTCACGCGGATTCCCTCTTCTGACGCTTCCAGCGTAAAACAGCTGGAGGCAACGCCCAGAACCTCGGCCACCTTGGAACCGTAAAAACTTCGCCCGCCGATCACAATCTGCTCCACATATCCCCCCGCGTCTTTTTGTGCGATCTGAATTGTGGCAGCAATATTCTCCGAGGCGATTTGCTCTCCTCCCTCCAGATGCCTTACTTTTTGGAGAAATTCCTCCTGCGTCAGCACTGCTGTCTGCAAATATCCGGGAGCCTCCAGATCCCACGGGCTGTCCACAGCCTGAAGATAGGGATATCGCCCGCTCGTGTCAGCGCGGGTTACCCCGCAGCTGGCATAGTGATACAGCGCCTCTATCGGCTGGCCCTCCCACAGGACAACCAGTCCCGCCGTCGACCCTACTGCCTGCCGAATGCGGCGATACGATTCCTCCATCTGGCTTTTTCCCCACACCTGTTCCATCTGCCCGGCATCATACACATCCAATGCAAGCGCATCCTCCCGAATCGTCTGCTCCTCCCCCATCTTCCCATAGAGAATGGTTCGCGCAGCAATCGCCTGCGCTCTCAGCGCTTCCTCCGGCCAGGAGGCGGGCATCTGCGCGGCAAGCGCCAAAACAAGATATTCTTCGGCGTCTATGGATTCCCCCGTCTGCGACAGGACGACGTTCCGTCCACTGTAGAATTCCTCCTGTGACAAGACATCCGCATAATCCCAGAAAAACAGCGTTACCAGATAGGGAATCATCAGCGTTCCAACAATCGCTCCCGCCGCTTTCCCCCATTTCTTCCCCGTTCCCATGTCACCGTCCCCTCTCGTGCGTCAAAACGCAGTTTGACCCCTTATCATCTTATGCGGGAACCGCAGGATTATATCTTTCCTTTTTCCGTACCGCGCTCCAAAGATTCGATCAAACGGCGAAGACAGCGCGGGAAACTGCACTGCAGTTTCATTCGCCATACAAATTTGGCGTCACCGTTATCTCAATCTGATTGTCACTGGAATATTGGCGGTTCATCTCCAGCTCATAGCGCAGATACAGGCGAAAAAAATCTTCCGCCGTCTCAATCTGAATGATATCCGTCAAAAATGCGACCTCAATCTGTCCATACGCCGTCTGATAGAACGTAATATTTTTCTTCCCAAGTTCAAAATTCATGCAGGCCCGAATGCTTCCAGTCTTTGTAATCTTTACCGACTCCGGGCGAATCTCCATCCGGTTTTTTACGACATCCCCCAGATCCCCGAGGCATTCCTCGTAAAAAAGATAGCAGCACCCGTTTCTCTCATAATACAGCCCCGCTGTAACCGATTCCATCGTCTCTTGCGAATCATTCTGTCCAAAGCGCGTTGTCTGTGTTCCTCTCACCTGAACCAGCACATCTTTTTTCATAAAATAAATCCTTTCGTTTGTCGTAGGCGGAAACCCACTGCCTTTAGGCGGTGGGAGGAGCCTTGTCAATTCGTTGCAATCATGTTATAA
>CASGAH010000070.1 GCA_949299375.1 uncultured Eubacteriales bacterium
TTTGAAACTAAAGGAGATTACCTACATTCACTCTGAGGCATATGCGGCCGGGGAACTCAAACACGGAACCATTTCGCTCATCGAAGAGGGAACCCTTGTCATTGGAGTGGTGACGCAGCCCCAGCTGTATGAAAAGACGATCAGCAACATGCTGGAAGTAAAATCAAGGGGCGCTTACCTGATGGGAGTCACAAACTATGGAAATTACAACATGGAGGACATCGCAAACTTCACAGTCTATGTCCCCAAAACCGATCCCCATTTTACGACATCGCTTGCCGTGATTCCGCTGCAGCTGATGGCGTACTATGTGTCGGTCGCAAAGGGACTGGATGTCGACAAGCCGAGAAATCTGGCAAAGTCGGTAACCGTAGAATAACCCGCAGGGGAAACGAAAAAACAATTCGCAAAAAAGCAGCCGGAACATCATCGGGCAGGGAAAAAATCCCCCTGCCCGACGGTGTTCCGGTTATTTGGATTCTTTGGCCAGATTTTTCTGGGCGGTTGCAAGCATCAGCTTGATGCGGTTTAATTGGTTTACTTCCGAAGCCCCCGGATCGTAGTCGGATACCGTCTGCGAAGTTCTTTGATGACGCCTTTCCCGACAATATGATTGGGCAGACATCCAAACGGCTGCGTGCAGACGATGTTGTTTACACCGCTGTGGATCAGCTCTAACATCTCACCGGTCAGGAACCATCCCTCTCCCGTCTGATTGCCGGTCGAGACAAACGGCTCCGCCATCGAGGCCAGACGGTCGATGGTGCTCGGCGCATCAAAGTGTTTGCTCTTTAAGAGCTCCTTGCGGGCGGTTTTGCGGAAATATTCCAGGGCGGCAATTCCGATGTTGCAAAGTCTCGCGGTAGATTCCTTGGCCCCGAGATTTTCCGCCTTGAAGTTTGTATTGTAGAAGCAGTACAAAAGGAAATCCAGCAAATCCGGCATCACCGCCTCTGCGCCCTCGGATTCGAGCAGATCAACAATGTGATTGTTTGCCGAGGGGAGGAATTTTACAAGAATCTCGCCGACGACGCCGACTCTGGGCTTTTTGATATCGAGAAGCTCCAGATTGTCAAAATCGCGGATGATTCCTTTTACGATCTTGTTAAAGTGCATCAGCCCGGTTCCTTTTTTGCTGAGAGAGCGGATGCAGATGGCCTTCCATTTCTCGTGGAGGGCGTTTGCGGAGCCGGGGACCGCCTCGTAAGGTCTCGTCCGGTAGAGGCATCGCATAAAGAGGTCGCCGTATACGACTGCCTGCAGCGCTTTCAAAAGCATGGTCGGGGTGTAATGAAATCCCTCGTTCGTCTCCATCTTGTTCATGTTCAGAGAGATGACCGGGATCTGGCTCATTCCGGCCTTGTTTAGAGCACGGCGGATGAATCCAATGTAGTTGGAAGCGCGGCAGCCGCCTCCGGTCTGGCTCATGAAAATGGCCGTGTGATCTAGATCATATTTTCCGGACAGGAGCGCCTGCATGATCTGGCCGACGACAATCAAAGACGGATAGCAGGCATCGTTGTTGACATACTGAAGCCCGGTATCGACCGCAGTGCGGCTCTCGGGAAGGACGACAACATGATATCCGCAGGACCGGAGTGCGGGCTCCAGAAGATCAAAATGGATGGGCGTCATCTGAGGACAGAGAATCGTATAATTCTTTCTCATATCCTTTGTGAATTCCACCCGGCGGTAGGCGGAGGAAACAATCTTGCGCGGAACTTGTTTGCGCTCCCGTTCTCTGATGGCGGCAATCAGCGATCGGATGCGGATGCGGGCAGCTCCGAGGTTGTTCACCTCGTCAATTTTCAGCACAGTATAAATCTTTCCGGAACCTGTGAGAATGTCGCTGACTCCATCTGTCGTAACCGCGTCCAGACCGCAGCCAAACGAGTTCAGCTGAATCAAATCCAGATCGTCCCGGGTGCGGACAAACTGCGCCGCCGCGTAGAGACGGGAATGATACATCCACTGGTCTGTGACAATGAGCTTTCCATCCATCTTTCCCAGATGAGAAATCGAATCTTCCGTGAGAACTGCGAATCCATAGGAGGTAATCAGCTCCGGGAGGCCGTGGTTGATTTCCGGGTCAACATGGTAGGGGCGTCCCGCCAGGACAATGCCGCGCTTGTTGTTTTGTTCCATCCAGCGAAGCGTCTCCTCCCCTTTCTTCCGCAAATCATCCCGGGAGCGGATCAGCTCCGCCCATGCCTTGTGACAGGCGGCAGAAACCTCATCCGGCGTCATATCCGGAAATTCCTCCGTCATCACTTTGACAAGACGCCTCGTTGCGATCTCCTCATTGGTCAGGGCGAGGAACGGGTGCAGGAAACGGACTTTCTCTGTTTTGAGTTCCTCGACGTTGTTCTTGATGTTCTCGGCATACGATGTCACAATCGGACAGTTGTAGTGGTTCTGGGAATGCTCGGATTCCTTGCGCTCATAGGGGATGCAGGGATAGAAAATCAATTTCAGCCCTTCCCGGATCAGCCAGCTGATATGTCCATGGGCAATCTTTGCCGGATAACACTCCGACTCACTTGGAATGGATTCAATGCCAAGCTCATAGATGCTCCGCGTAGACTGTGGGGAGAGAACAACGGAAAATCCAAGCTCTCTCAGAAAAACAGCCCAGAAGGGGAAGTTTTCATACAGGTTCAGGACGCGGGGAATGCCGACTTTTCCCCGTTTGGCCTGCTCGGGCGGCAATGGCTCGTATTCAAACACGCGGTTGTATTTGTATGTAAACAGGTTTGGCACTTCTTCCTTCGGCTTTGCAAGCCCAAGTCCCTTCTCACAGCGGTTTCCGGTGATAAAGCGTCTGCCTCCCCCGAAGTTGTTGATGGTCAGCATACAGTTGTTTGTGCAGCGGCGGCAGCGCGTCAGCGTTGTCTTGTAGGTCAGTCCCAAAATATCGTCAATGGAGAGCATGGTCGTATGTTTGTCCGGCGTGTATCGCTCCCGCGCGATGAGGGCCGCACCGAAGGCTCCCATAATTCCGGCAATGTCCGGGCGGACAGCCTTGCATCCGGAAATGTACTCAAAACTCCGAAGAACCGCGTCGTTGTAGAACGTTCCACCCTGTACAACAACGTGCTGTCCGAGATCCTTCGGGGAGGTGATTTTAATAACCTTATAGAGCGCATTCTTGATGACAGAGTAGGCGAGGCCGGCGGAGATGTCCTCCACGGTAGCGCCTTCTTTTTGTGCCTGCTTGACATTGGAATTCATAAATACAGTGCAGCGGGTGCCAAGGTCAATGGGATTTTTGGCAAAGAGCGCCGCCTTGGCAAAATCAACGACCGTATAATTCAGCGACTTGGCAAACGTCTCGATAAAAGAGCCGCAGCCGGAGGAACAGGCTTCATTGAGCTGTACATTGTCCACGGTATGGTTTTTGATGCGGATGCATTTCATATCCTGACCGCCGATGTCCAGAATGCAGTCCACATCCGGTTGGAAAAACGAGGCAGCATAATAATGCGCGACCGTTTCAACTTCCCCCTCGTCGAGCATGAGGGCCGACTGGATCAGCGCCTCCCCGTACCCTGTGGAACAGGAGTAGACAATGTGGGCGTCTTCCGGAAGCTGCTCATAAATCTGTCGGAACGCTTTCACCGTTGTGGACAGAAGGCTTCCGTTGTTGTTTTGATAGAACGAGTAGAGGAGCGTTCCGTCCTCCCCGACGACCGCAACCTTTGTTGTCGTAGATCCGGCGTCGACGCCGAGATAGCAGTTGCCTTTATAAGAGGAAAGATCTCCTTTTTTGACGGTATGTTCTTTGTGGCGGGCGCAGAACGCCTCGTAGGCCTCCTCATTTTCAAACAGGGGCGTAAGCCGCTTGACTTCAAATTCCATGCGAATGCCCTGCGCGAGACGGCGGTGCAGCTCTTCGATGGGAACGACAACTTCCTGCTTGCTGTTCATGGCGGCGCCGATGGCGGCAAAGAGGTGGGAATGCTCCGGCGCAATGATGGCGTCCCCGGTCAGTCCGAGTGTGCGGATAAAAGCTTCCCGCAGCTGGTCGAGGAAGTGGAGCGGTCCCCCGAGAAATGCCACGTTGCCCCGGATGGGCTTTCCGCAGGCAAGTCCGGAAATGGTTTGGTGGACGACAGCCTGAAAAATAGAGGCGGCAAGGTCCTCCTTCGTCGCCCCTTCGTTGATCAACGGCTGGATGTCTGACTTGGCAAACACACCGCACCTTGCGGCAATGGGGTAAATGGCTTTGTAGTGTTTGGCGTATGTATTCAGTCCTGCGGCGTCTGTCTGGAGAAGAAGCGCCATCTGATCGATAAACGAACCGGTTCCGCCGGCGCAGATGCCGTTCATGCGCTGGTCAATTCCGTTTGTAAAGTAAATGATTTTATAGTCTTCCCCTCCAAGCTCAATGGCGACGTCGGTGTGCGGAGCATAATCCTGGAGAGATGTGGCAACTGCCACAACCTCCTGGACAAAGGGAACGTTTAAGTGGCGGGACAGCCCCAGACCGCCGGAGCCTGTGATCATGGGAGAGAGCGTACAAGGTCCAAGTGTCTCATATCCTTTTTGCAGCAGTGCTGCCAGTGTCTCTTGAATATTGGCATAATGCCGTTCGTAATCGGAAAATAAAAGTGTATTTTGTTGATCTAAAATTGCAATCTTAACGGTTGTGGAACCGATGTCGATTCCAAGCCGGTATACGGGATTGCAGGATTGTGAAGTACTCATATAAAAGCTATACCTCCTACGTACAAGTCCTCTTTCGACAAAAAAAGACGGCATACAGACCTATTATATTCTTTTTCGTGTTAAAATGCAAGGTGCGCAGAGAAGAAAAATGATCCAAGGCCGGACCGCAAGCTTATAACCCCAGTTCCCGGATCGTCTTGCGGACAAATTCGGTATCGCTGTGGGGATATTTGACTCCGTTTTCTTCCTGGTAAGTCTCGTGCCCAAGGCCGATGATCGTAATGAGATCTCCCTCCTGGGAATGCTCGATGGCGTAGCGGATGGCCTCTTTGCGGTCCGGGATGACAATGTAGGCGCCGTTTGTCTTGTCGATTCCCTTCTGGATGTCGGCCAGAATCTGCGCAAATGGCTCGTAGCGGTTATGTCCCGCTGTGATGATGCTGAAATCAGCCAGAAGTCCGCTGGCCTCCCCCATCTCATATCGTCTGGATTTGGAACGGTTCCCATCTGCTCCGAACACGCATACAATTCGTTTGGGCCGGAATTCCCGGAGTGCGGCCAGATGGCTGCGTGTGCTGTAGCCGTTGTGGGCAAAGTCCACGCAGACGGAAAATTTCTCTCCGCGGTAAACCATGTCGATGCGCCCTTTGATGTTTAAGTGGCCAAGTGCCTGGTTGATGGCTTCGTCACAGACGCCAAGTTCCTTCGCAGCGCAGATGGCGGCCATCGCGTTGGCCACATTAAACATTCCCGGCAGATGAACGGTGTACGTTCCGCAGAAGTCTCCCTTTGTGGAGAAAGAAAAGCCGGGCGTCTGATTCTCAAAGATTTTCTCCACATGAGAGATGATGCAGTCGGAATCCTCGTGGAACCCGTAGAAGCGAACCGGTACGGTGATGTGCTTCATCAGCGCATCTGTGTGGGGATCGTCCCGAAAGACAAATCCTTTTTTGCAATGTTGAATGAGCATCGCCTTGCAGGCGAGATATTCTGCGAAATCCTTGTGTTCCGCTCCCCCAATGTGATCTCCCTCTGAGATATTGGTCCAGATGCCGCAGTCAAATTCGAATCCGTCTGCCCGGTGCTGCTTCATTCCCTGGGAGGAAACTTCAATGACGGCGTGGGTGCATCCGTGTTGAACCATCATCGACAGATACATTTGCATTTCCATGGGGTCGGGTGTGGAATTGTTCAGCTCAAACAGCTGATCTCCGAAGATGGCGCCGTTTGTTCCGATGGTACCTGTTTCATATCCCTGGGCGCGCAGCATTTCCGCCAGCATATGGGTCGTCGTCGTTTTTCCCTTGGAACCGGTAATTCCGATAAGGGTTAATCGCTCCGCCGGATATCCGTAATACGCACAGGCTAAGAGCGGGGCGGCAAGACGGGTGCTTTCGACTTTCACAACGGTCACATCGCCGGCAAGCACAGGGATTTCCTTCTCTACAATAAGAAGAGAGGCGCCCATAGCGGCAACCTCCTCCACAACGTCATGGGCGTCAAAACGGGCCCCGGCAATGCAGAGAAATGCGTCGCCGGGTGAAACGTGTCGGCTGTCATGGGAGAGGCCAGAGATGGTCCCCTCCAGGCTGCCCTGCAGCAGTGTGTAGTCCAGACGCTCTAAAAGTGTTTTAATCTGCATCAGTACGGTACTCCTTTTCTAATATAGGCTGACAATGTTGATATCATATGATTACTCATCTTAGTATAAAACAGAGTGGGTGTCAATCCTGTTTTCTCCCGGGGAGTGCGCAGGGGCCCATTCCTGCGCACTCCCCGGCGATGCACCGTTACCCAAAGTTTACGCAAATTTTACGAAACGATACTTTCCTCCTTTACAGCACTGTTTTATTCTGTAGCTGTCGGGGGCGGAAAAGACAAGACTGCGCGCCGACACGAAATCAGAAAAACAGACGAAATGTGCCAAAGAGGGCACAGGGAGGTAATGATGAGAAAGAAACTGACGGCAATTGCGCTGAGTGCACTATTGGCGGTATCCTGTCTTGCAGGCTGCCAGCGTTCGCAAGGATTTGATGCATCCAGAAGCATCTCGATGATTACAAGAGAGCAGGGATCCGGGACAAGAGGCGCCTTCATCGAGCTTTTTGGGATTGAAGAGAAAGACGCGGAAGGAAACAAAGTAGACAACACGACAAAGGAAGCGCTGATTCAGAACAATACGAATGCCGTATTGACGGCAGTGGCAGGAGATCCGTATGCCATTGGATATGTCTCGCTCGGGTCGTTAAATGACACGGTAAAGGCGGTTTCAATCAATGGGGCTCCTGCGTCGGTGGAAACCATCAAAGATGGAAGCTACACGATTCAAAGACCGTTCAACATCGCTACGAAGGGGGAAGTCAGCGAAGTAACGCAAGACTTTATCGATTACATCATGAGCGATCAGGGGCAGAGCGTAATTGAAGAAAACGGATACATCTCTGCGGCAGAAGGGGAGAGCTACACCACATCCGGTCTGTCCGGAAAAATCGTCGTATCCGGATCCTCCTCGGTTACACCGGTGATGGAGAAACTCAAAGAAGCTTACATCGTGCTCAACCCGGATGTGAGCATTGAAGTGCAGGAACACGATTCCACTGCGGGGATGAATGATACCATCGAGGGAGTCTGCGACATCGGAATGGCATCCCGTGAAGTGAAGGACAGCGAGATTGAAGCAGGCTTAAATTCCCTTACCATTGCCATTGACGGACTGGCGGTCATTGTCAACAAAGAGTGCCCGATTGAAAATCTGACCGCAGATCAGGTAAAGGGCATCTACACCGGAACGATTGCGTCCTGGGAGGATGTGCAGTAAATAGCGGAAAGCGCGGGGAAATGAGGTAAACATGAAAGAAAAGATAATGGAAAAACTATTTCTTGCCACTGCCTGTATGTCCATTCTAGCCGTTGCACTGATTTGCTTTTTCCTGTTTGCAAACGGTCTTCCGGCGATTGCCAAGATCGGACCGCTGGAGTTTTTGTTTGGCTTTGACTGGGCTCCGCTCAATGACAAGTTCGGAATTGTGCCGATGATTGTGGGAAGCATCTATGTGACAATCGGTGCAATTTTGATTGGAGTGCCAATTGGCGTACTCACCGCAATCTTCCTTGTCTGGTTTTGCCCGAAAAACGTGTACAAGGCGGTAAAACCAGTCATTGACCTGATGGCAGGCGTTCCCTCTGTCGTATATGGATTTTTCGGAATGATGGTTCTGATTCCGATGGTTCGAAATATGTTTACCGGAAACGGATACAGTGTGCTGACGGCCTCCCTTCTGCTTGGCATTATGATCTTGCCAACGATCATCGGCCCGTCGGAGGCCTCCATCCGCGCCGTTCCGGAAAGCTATTATCAGGGATCCCTCGCGCTCGGCGCAAGCCACGAGAGAAGCGTATTTTTTGCAGTCCTTCCCGCTGCAAAGTCCGGTGTGATGGCGGCCGTTGTTCTCGGAATCGGACGCGCGATCGGAGAGACGATGGCGGTCGTTATGGTAGCCGGAAATCAGGCGCGGATCCCGGACAGCATTTTTAAGGGAACTGCGACACTGACAACGGGCATTGTACTTGAGATGGCAGAGGCGGTGGATTTGCACCGGGAAGCACTGATCGCCCTCGGCGTTGTCCTGTTCGTCATGATTTTGCTGATTAACTTTGTATTTGCCTGGATGAAGAACAGGGGGAATTCCTGATGGAAGAAAAAAGAGAAGCGGAATGTGTGACAAAAAACAGACAAAACTGGAAACAGAAATTAAAGGCATATAAGAGGACACCGTTCTCCTTTGTGCTGATGCTGACGGTTCTGCTGTCCGCTGCATTCACGGTATTTGTCGTTGCCTATCTTGTATTGTATATATTGGGGAGCGGTCTTCCGTATCTCTCCCTGGATCTGTTCGCCTGGAAGTATACGTCCGACAACGGCTCGATGCTTCCCGCGATCATCAACACGATTCTTTTGACGGTGATTGCGCTCCTTCTCGCAATTCCGATGGGAGTTGGAGCGGCCATTTATCTCGTTGAGTACGCAAAAAAAGGAAACCGGCTCGTCAACATCATCCGCATCACGGCGGAAACGCTGTCCGGAATTCCGTCCATCGTATATGGCCTGTTTGGAATGCTCTTTTTCGTCTATGCACTGAACTGGGGGAGAAGTATGATAGCAGGTATTTTCACCGTAGCCATTATGGTACTTCCCCTGATCATGAGAACGTCGGAGGAGGCGCTGCTTTCTGTCCCGGATTCGTTTCGGGAGGGGAGCTTTGGACTCGGCGCGGGAAAGCTGAGAACCATCTTTGTGATTGTGCTTCCCTCCGCCATGCCGGGGATTCTCTCCGGAATCATTTTGGCGATCGGAAGAATTGTAGGGGAGACGGCAGCGCTGATGTATACTTCGGGAACGGTTTCAGAAGTTGCCAAAGGACTGTTTTCCTCCGGGCGAACGCTGGCGCTTCATATGTACAGCCTCTCCCGAGAGGGACTTCATGTCAATCAGGCGTATGCGACAGCGGTTGTCTTATTGCTGGTTGTGCTGATCATCAATGGCATTTCTGGCGTCATTGCGGGAAAACTGACGAAGAAGTAGGAGAGAAATACGATGACAAGTAAATTTTCAATCAAAGATCTGCACTTGTATTATGGGGACTTCCATGCGCTGAAAGGGATTGACATGGAAATTCCGTCCAACCAGATCACAGCATTTATCGGTCCCTCCGGATGCGGAAAATCAACCTTTCTCAAATCCCTCAACCGCATGAATGACCTGGTGGAGGGCTGCCGCATCACAGGGGATGTCCGGCTCGATGGGGAAGACATCTACGGAGACATGGACATTAACCTGCTGAGAAAGCGCGTGGGAATGGTATTTCAGAAGCCGAACCCGTTTCCGATGAGCGTCTATGACAACATTGCATTCGGGCCGAGGACGCACGGCATCCGCAGCAAGGCAAAACTGGATGCCATTGTGGAGAAATCGCTCCGAAACGCAGCCATATGGGATGAGGTCAAGGACCGCCTGAAAAAGAGCGCGCTTGGGCTGTCTGGAGGACAGCAGCAGCGTCTGTGCATTGCCAGAGCGCTTGCCGTTGAGCCGGAAGTCATTCTGATGGATGAGCCGACCTCCGCGCTCGATCCGATTTCGACGTCCCGCATTGAGGATCTGACACTGGAATTAAAAGAAAAGTATACAATTATTATGGTAACACACAACATGCAGCAGGCGACGAGAATTTCAGACCGGACGGCATTCTTCCTGCTCGGCCAGGTCATTGAGTATGGAAATACGGAGCAGCTGTTCTCCATGCCGAACGACCGCCGTACAGAAGATTATATTACCGGCCGCTTCGGGTAAGACGGGAAGCCAGGGCGCTGGAATCAGAATTCATGCGGAGTGATTCCGCGGAAAAGAGGGGATATATGAGAGCACGTTTTGACAAACAGCTGCTTCAGCTCAACAATCAGCTGATCGAGATGGGAACGCTGATTGAACAGGCGATCGAGCAGTCTGTCACCGCGCTGGTCACACAGGATGTGGAGAAGGCAAAGAAAATTATGAAGCATGACGCAGAAATCAACCATTTGGAAAAAGGGATTGAGAATCTGTGTCTCAAGCTATTGCTGCAGCAGCAGCCGGTGGCATCGGACCTGCGCCAGATTTCTTCCGCTCTGAAAATGATTACCGATATGGAGCGGATCGGGGATCATGCATCCGACATCTCGGAGATGACCATCATGATGGCGAGTCAGCCGTATATCAAAAAACTGGAGCACATCCAGGAGATGGCCAAGGAAACAATGTGGATGGTAATGAGCAGCATTGAGGCCTATGTCGTGAAAGATGTGAGTCTGGCGCAGAGCGTCATTGCGCACGACGATATCGTAGACGATCTGTTTGACGAGGTCAGAAGAGAGCTGATTCAGCTCATCCATATCAATGCAGAAAATGGAGAGCAGGCGGCAGATCTTCTCATGGTCGCAAAATATTTTGAGAGAATCGGAGATCACGCGACAAACATCGCGGAATG
>CASGAH010000071.1 GCA_949299375.1 uncultured Eubacteriales bacterium
ATCTGGAATATCTGGAAAATATCAAAAAACGCGATCACAACAAGCTTGGGCGGGATATGGAACTCTTTACGACCGTCGATGTCATCGGTCAGGGGCTTCCGCTTCTGATGCCAAAGGGAGCCAAGATCATTCAGACGCTCCAGAGATGGATCGAGGATGAGGAGGACAACAACAGAGGATATATCCGCACGAAGACACCGTTAATGGCCAAGAGCGATCTGTACAAAATTTCCGGACATTGGGATCACTACAAAGAGGGAATGTTCGTACTTGGGGATGAGGAGCATGACAAGGAAGTTCTCGCCCTGCGTCCAATGACTTGTCCGTTCCAGTATTATGTGTATAAGGCCAGCCAGAAGTCGTACCGCGATTTGCCAAAGCGCTACAGCGAGACGTCTACGCTCTTCCGGAAGGAAGATTCCGGCGAGATGCATGGCCTGACAAGAGTTCGTCAGTTCACGATTTCAGAGGGCCATCTGATCGTAAGACCGGATCAGGCGAACGAGGAATTCAAGGGCTGTCTCGAGCTGGCCTTGTATTGTCTGGAGACACTCGGGCTAAAAGATGACGTTACGTTCCGTCTGTCCAAGTGGGATCCGAACAATCGGGAAAAATATCTCGGGGACGATGCGTACTGGGAGTCTACCCAGGGAACCATTCGGCACATTCTCCAGGAAATGAATCTGCCGTTTGTGGAGGCGGACGGCGAAGCCGCTTTCTACGGTCCGAAAGTAGACATTCAGGCGAAAAATGTCTATGGAAAGGAAGACACGATGATCACCATCCAGCTGGATTGTGCCATCGCAGAGAACTTTGACATGTATTATATCGATCAGAACGGAGAGAAGCAGCGTCCGTATGTCATTCACAGAACATCGATGGGATGCTATGAGAGAACGCTCGCCTGGCTGATTGAGAAATATGAAGGCAAATTTCCGACCTGGCTTTGTCCGGAACAGGTGCGTGTGCTTCCGATTTCTGAGAAAGTGGCAGAATACGCACAGAACGTTTTGAAGGAGCTGAAAAGAAACGGCATTCGTGCGGAACTGGATTCCCGCTCGGAAAAGATCGGATACAAGATCCGGGAGGCGAGAATGGACAAAATCCCCTACATGCTTGTGGTCGGACAAAAAGAGGCGGAGGAAGGCGTTGTCTCCGTCCGCAGCCGTTTTGTCGGTGATGAGGGACCAAAGCCGCTGAACGAATTCATCCGCGCAATCTGTGAGGAAATCCGCACGAAAGAAATTAGAAAAGCAGCGGAGGAATGACAGACAAAAGCAAAACAATCGGGTAAAGCGAGAGCATAACAGTCGCCTCCCTGAACCAGACGCAATCCGCTGGCTGCGGGCTTTGCAGAGGTTGGTTCGGGGAGGCTTCTTTTGGGGCAGGGCTTGCGTCAGCGCATTTTAAAGGTTGCGCATTCTGTCGCCTGTGCCTGAAGGGCAGAGGGACCGTTGATGTGAATGCGCGGCGCCCGACAGATTCGCGCTTCATTGTAAACGCAGTGGATCGCCTCACATCCGACGCTTAACGCCTGCTCCGGCGTCTCAAAATGGTTGCGGGCGGAATCTCCGCTTCTTAAATCAAAGCTGGAGCAGCAAGTATGATCTTTTTCTTTTGCCTCGGAACCGGCCACGAGAATTTCCTGCTTGCAGCAGTAGCAGTCACAATTGTGCATACAGTTTGTTGCGGAACATTTTAGGTGAGTCATAAAATCTCCATTTCTGCGCTGCCATTTGGATTTTCCGCTTCCCTTTGCCGGCAGCGCAGAGCATAGACAGGAAGGGACGGCGAGTATGCATACGATGTAAAAAAAGGAATTCAGAATGCGCTGCATACAGCGTACCGTTAGTATGCGCCGGAGAAAACAAAATATTCTGTGGATGGACTTTGGCAAGCTGCGGCCTGTTTTTCCAAAATGCAGAGAAAAAAGCTTTTGTCAAAAAGTGAAAAAAACGCTTGCCTTTTTTGGGGGTCTATGTTATGATACTAACGTTGTCAATGAAGGATGGTCCTCTGTTACAGTCTGCGTATTAAGAACATCTAATTTTAAAGGAGGCACAACAATGGAAGATATCATTAAGAGCATTGAAGCGGCTCAGATGAAGGAAACGGTAGATCAGTTTTCGGTTGGAGATACTGTCCGGGTGTATGCAAAGATCAAGGAAGGAAACCGGGAAAGAATTCAGGTTTTTGAGGGAACTGTATTAAAGAGACAGAATGGCGGAGTCCGCGAGACATTTACCGTAAGAAAGAACTCCAATGGAGTTGGCGTCGAGAAGACATGGCCGCTGCATTCTCCGAGCGTTGAGCGCATCGAAGTCGTTCGCAGAGGTAAAGTAAGAAGAGCGAAGTTGAATTACCTGAGAAACAGAGTAGGAAAGGCTTCCAAAGTAAAAGAACTGATCCGCTAAGATCGGAACTACAGTCATATAAGGCGTATGAGAATGGGGCAGAGGTAAAACACTGCCCTATTTTTACATTGACAGAAAGGAAAATAGGATGAATGTTCAGTGGTATCCGGGACATATGACAAAAGCCAAACGAGCCATGCTGGAAGACCGAAAGCTTGTCGATCTGATCATTGAGGTCGTGGATGCGAGGGTTCCTTTTTCCAGCCGCAATCCCGATTTGCAGGAACTCGCCAGGGACAAGTTCCACATGATTGTTCTGAACAAAGCCGATCTTGCCGATGCGTCGGTCAACCAGCTCTGGACGGAATATTTTCAGAATCAGGGCATTTTTGTTGCGAAAACAGATGCCCGGACAAAGCGGGATATGAAGACAATCCATGAGACCGTGAAAGAGGCGTGTCAGAAAAAGATCGAGCGGGATCGCAGGAGGGGCATTCTCAACCGTCCGATCCGCGCAATGGTTGCGGGAATCCCCAACGTCGGAAAATCGACGTTTATCAATTCATTTGCGGGAAGAGCCTGCGCCAAGACGGGAAACCGTCCGGGGGTGACGAGGGGCAATCAGTGGATTCGGATCAATTCCTCGGTGGAGCTTTTGGATACGCCCGGCATTTTGTGGCCAAAGTTTGAGGATCCAAAGGTTGGTCTTCACCTGGCGTTTATCGGCTCGATTCGGGATGAGGTCATTCAGCTGGAGGAACTTTCTCTGGAACTGATCTCCTTCTTTCAGAAACAGTACCCCGGTCTCCTGGAAAAACGCTATGAGATGGAGCCGTTTCAGACTCCCTTGCAGGGACTGGAAGGGATTGCAAGCAGCAGAGGATGCCGGATGAAAGGAAATGAGCTGGATCTTGCCAAGGCGTCCTCCCTTCTTCTGGATGATTTCCGAAGCGGGCGGATGGGGCGAATCAGCCTGGAAAAACCGGAATGTGTGTGACCGGATGGGAGAGTGATGGATATGGAAGAAATGGAAGAAGAAAAGAGAGAAGAAAAGAAGGCAGCGGGGGAGGCCGGGCAGAAGAAATCTCCGGTGAGAGATTTTATGGAGTTGGTGCTGACCCTCGTTTTTGTGTATATCGTCTCGATGCTGATTGTCACATATATCGGTCAGCGGACGATTGTGGAGGGGCCCTCCATGCAGAACACACTGCAAGACGGCGACAATCTGATCGTAAACAAGATCGGGTACCGTTTTTTTGAGCCGGAACGGTTTGACATTGTCGTGTTTGACTACTTGTATGAGGAGAATACCGAGTACATCAAACGAATCATCGGACTGCCCGGAGAAACGGTGCAGATCATCGACGGGACGATCTACATCGACGGGGAAGCTCTGGAAGAGAATTTTGGAAAAGAAGAGATGGTCGGTGCGGGAATTGCCGCAATGCCGATTGAACTTGGGGAAGATGAATATTTTGTCCTCGGGGACAACCGAAACCACAGCAAGGACAGCCGGGATCCGCTCGTCGGAAAAGTAAAGCGCAGTCAAATTGTCGGAAAAGCGTGGATTCGCATCTGGCCCCTTGGAAGTGACTTTGTCCTAAAATGACGAGGAAAAACCGGGACGAAGATCGGTAAACGAAAACAGCATTGGGAAAGTATTGTTTGGGGAAGTGCAATGAAAATAGAAGAAATCCGGAGTGTGCTGGAACAGGCGGGAATGGAAGAACTGGAACAGGCGATGGAGCCATTTGTGCTGGACCGGAGAAAAACGGTGCAGAAGCTTTTGGAGTCGTTTCGCAGGAAGAAGCGAAACTATGAGGAGGAAAAAATCCGAACGGAGCGGATGAAGCGGTATGAAAAACAGTATGAGCAGTATGCGTGGATTTGCGGCGTGGATGAGGCGGGCAGAGGTCCGCTTGCCGGGCCGGTTGTTGCCGCCGCCGTTATCCTGCCGAAAGACTGCAGCCTGCTTCAGATCAACGATTCCAAGCAGGTACCGGAAAAGAAGAGAGAGGAACTGTATGACAGAATTCGGGAGACGGCGCTTTCCGTGGGGGTAGGAATTGTCGGCCCGGAAAGGATTGATGAGATCAATATTCTTCAGGCGACGTACCAGGCGATGCGGGATGCGGTTTCTCAGCTGGACCCTGTGCCGTCGCTGCTGCTGAACGATGCGGTCAGCATTCCGGAACTTGCGATACCTCAGGTTCCCATCATCAAGGGAGATGCCAAGAGTATCTCGATCGCGGCGGCGAGCATTATCGCCAAAGTGACGAGAGACCGGATGATGCGGGAGTATGACCGCATGTACCCGGAGTATGGATTTGCGGCGCACAAAGGGTATGGAAGCGCTGCCCATATGGAGGCGATCCGAACACATGGGGCGTGTCCCATCCACCGGAAGACGTTCCTGAAAAACATTTTTCCGCAGGAGGTGGAGGCGTGATGAACCGACGCCAGATGGGGGCGTTTTATGAACAGGTGGCGGCGGAATATCTGGAGGAACGAGGGTGCCGCGTTGTGGAGCGAAATTACCGCTGCCGGTGCGGGGAGATCGATCTGATTGTGCGCCAGGGGGATATGCTCGTGTTTGTCGAAGTGAAATTCCGCAGGGACCGCAGCATGGGAGATCCGCAGGAGGCGGTAAACGGGGCAAAGCAGAGGCGAATCCGAGGCGCCGCAATGAATTACCTCGCAGTCCGGCATCTTCCGCCCGGCGTGCCGTCCCGATTTGATGTCGTTTCGATTCTGGGGGATCAGATTACATGGATTCCCAATGCATTTGGAGGATTTTAATATGAAGGATAGAGACAGCTTTTCGTTTGCTTCCGATTCGGTCCGGATGAGACAGGATGGTTCCGGTTCCGCCGCGTACTTGTATTTTCCAGTGCTGGAAGAAAGCGGGCTTGTCCGCCATGGATTTTCCACTCGTCTTGGCGGCGTCAGCAAGGGATGCTTTTCCTCGATGAACCTCGGGCTTTCCCGGGGCGATTCCAGAGAGAATGTGCTGGAGAATTTTCGGCGCATCTGCGGCGCGCTTGGCGTCAGCCCGGAACAGATGGTCTTTTCTCATCAGACGCACACGACGAATGTGCGCCGGGTTGATGCGGCGGATGCCGGAAAGGGAATCTGGCGTCCGCGAACGGACAGCGACGTAGATGGAATGATCACAGATGTTCCCGGCCTTGTCCTTGTAACGTTTTATGCAGACTGTGTCCCGCTCTATTTTTTGGATCCGGTTCACCGGGCGATCGGGCTTTCTCATTCGGGCTGGAGGGGAACTGTGGGCCGAATCGGAAGGAACACGCTGGAGGCGATGCACGCCGCCTATGGAACAGATCCCGGGGATGTCATCGCCTGTATTGGCCCTTCGATCTGTGGGAACTGTTATGAAGTCGGACCCGAAGTTGCCGTCCGATTCATGGAACAATTCGGGGATGGAAACGGGATTGTGACGCCGGGAAGAGAGGGACATTTTCAGCTTGACTTATGGAAGGCAAATGCGCAGATTCTCTTAGAGGCGGGCATTGTCCCCGAACACTTGTGTCTGGCAAATGTCTGCACCCGCTGCAACCCGGATGTTTTCTACTCGCACCGGATCATGGGAAATGCCCGGGGGAGCCTGGCGGCGTTTTTGTCGCTGCGGGAAGAAGTGCGCGGACTCGAATTGCGGTAAGCTTGCTGTGAGACATGCGAGGCGTATCGCGAAACCGCCTTGTGCAGGAGAAGAAATCCTCCCCCGCACAAGGCGATACGTCGTGCGCTATGCGTGATAATTTTTGACAAGTTTTTGGATCTTTTCTGTCGGCGAGAGAATGCTTTCCAGAGAGACATCATGGTTCATCGTATTGATGATGGCTGCCAGATACTTGCTCAGATCCGCCTCAATATACCAGGGCTTTGTAAAGAGCTCCGGCTTGCGGTAATTGAGGTTTGTTGTGATAACGTAATCGATGTATCCTTTCTCATAGAACTCATCAAACTTTTCAAATCCCTCTGTAAAGAGGCCAAAGGTACAGCAGACAATGACTTTCTCTGCCTTTCTGTTTTTCAGCTCCCTTGCGGTGTCAAGCATACTTTCCCCGGAGGAGATCATATCGTCGATGATGAGAAGGGTTTTTCCCTCTACACTTGCCCCGAGAAATTCGTGGGCTACGATCGGATTTTTTCCGTTGACAACAGTAGAATAATCTCTCCTCTTGTAGAACATTCCCATATCGACGCCCAGGTTGTTGGCGAGGTAAACCGAACGGTTCATGGCGCCCTCATCCGGGCTGATGACCATAAGGTGTTCTTTGTCCAGCTGAAGCGTCTTGTCATGTGCCAGCAGCGCCTTTACAAAATGGTAGGGCGGAAGGAAATTGTCAAACCCGTGAAGAGGGATGGCGTTTTGTACTTTCGGATCGTGGGCATCAAAGGTGACGATGTTGGAGACACCCATTGCAACGAGCTCTTCCAGACCCATCGCGCAGTCGAGCGATTCGCGCTTGCTTCTCTTGTGCTGCCGGCTCTCATACAAAAATGGCATGATGACGTTCAGCCGGTGTGCCGTGCTGGCGCAGGCCCCCAAGAGCCGCTTCAAATCCTGAAAATGGTCGTCCGGCGACATGTGATGTTTCCGTCCGCATACGGTGTAGGTCAGACTATAATTGGTCACATCCACGAGAGCATAGATATCTGTGCCACGGACGGACTCGTTGACGCGGCACTTTGCTTCGCCGGTGCCAAAACGGGAACATTTCAGATCCAGAAGATAGGAATCGCAGTCATATCCGCGGTACTCCAGGCTGGAGTTTTTCTCTAGCAATGCCTCGGTATCGTTTCTTCTAAAATGGACGATGTGCTGATCGACAGACTTTGCAAGGTCAGCGCAGCTTTCCAAAGCGGCAATCTTTAACGGCGCAATGGGAATCGTGTGATCAAACGTATAATGGTTATCCATAGCGGTATGTGTCCTTTCGGTGACAGAGAAAAGTATGCCCGGAACATGCGCCGGGCGAATGGTCGCGTCGGAATCCGATGGATCGGTTGACTCTGATATCATACCATTGTTTTTAAGGATCCGTCAAGTTTTTTGTAAAAAAAGCGAAAAATCCAATCCAGGATCCGATCCCTTGCCCTTTTCTTTGTCCTGTGATACAATGAGAACAATGGATTTCACGAGAATCAACACCTTATAATTGGAAAGGATGGGGGCGGGAATGAGAAAGAAGCGATACGAGGGGCATTTGATTACGGCGGTTGCGCCGGGCTCGATCGGAGAAGCGCTGCAGCTGGAGGCGGGAGACCGGCTTCTTCGGATCAACCGCGAAAAGATTGAGGACGTCTTTGATTATGATTTCCTGGTCAGGGAAGAACAGGTTTTGCTGCTCGTCCGCAAAGCGGACGGGGAGGAATGGGAGCTGGAGGTCGAAAAAGAGAGTGACGATGACCTTGGGCTGACGTTTGAGAAGAGTCTGATGTCAGACTATAAATCCTGCAGCAACCGGTGCATTTTCTGCTTTATTGATCAGATGCCTCCGGGGATGCGCGAGACGCTTTATTTTAAGGATGACGACACAAGGCTTTCTTTTCTCCAGGGAAATTATGTGACGCTGACCAATATGAGCGAGAGTGACATCCGCCGGATGATCCGATACCGGCTGGCGCCCATCAACATTTCCGTCCATACGACAAATCCCGAGCTGCGATGCAAAATGCTGCAAAACCGCTTTGCCGGACAGTTAAAGGAGAAGATGGATCTTTTGTATGAGGCCGGAATGGAGATGAACGGGCAGATTGTTCTCTGCAAAGGGATCAACGACGGGGCGGAGCTGGAGCGGACAATCTCCGATTTGAGCCGATACCTTCCGGTGATGAAAAGTCTTTCGGTCGTGCCGGTTGGACTTACGAAATACCGGGAGGGGCTGTTTGCGCTGGAACCGTTTGAGCGGGAAGACGCGCGCAACGCGCTTTCTTTGATCCATACGTGGCAGAAGCTTCTTTTGGAGAAGTATGGAACACGCTTTGTCTATGCGAGCGACGAATTCTACATCAAGTCGGGAGAGCCGATCCCTCCGGAGGAGGCATATGAGGACTATCCCCAGCTGGAAAACGGCGTCGGCATGGTGCGGCTCCTTCTGGAGGAGGCAAGGACGGCGCTGGAACACCTGGAGGGGGACGACAGAGAGCGGACGGTGTCTGTCGCCACGGGAAAACTGGCAGCCCCTTTTTTGAGAGAGATCAGCGGATGGATTTCATCTCGATTTCCGCGTGTCTGTGTCCGGATCTATGAAATCCGGAATGATTTTTTTGGCGAGCAGATTACGGTGTCGGGGCTGATTTGCGGGCAGGATCTGATCCGGCAGCTGGAGGGGAAGCCTCTTGGCGAGCAGCTTTTGCTCCCCGTCAACATGCTTCGCAGCGGGGAGCAGGTATTTTTGGATGATATTACTACGTTTGAGGCAGAAAAGGCTTTACAAGTTCCCATTCGTATTGTAAAATCAAGCGGACAGGATTTCATAGATGGGATTCTCGGAATAGAAGCGGGCGAAGAAGCCAGGGAGCAGACAAGCGCACCCTATGAGCTGCCCGAACTGTAACAGGCTGGTTAAAGCATAAGAACAGGAAGGAATTGGCAGAAATGAGCAAACCAATTGTAGCGGTCGTGGGACGACCGAATGTCGGAAAGTCCACGTTGTTTAATGTGCTGGCCGGGAGAAAAATTTCGATCGTAAAAGATACCCCTGGTGTGACCCGGGATCGGATTTACGCGGACTGTACCTGGCTGAATCAGAGCTACACGCTGATTGACACAGGGGGAATTGAGCCGGAGAGCAAAGACCAGATGCTGACCCGGATGCGGGAGCAGGCGCAGATTGCCATCGACACGGCGGATGTCATTCTTTTTATGGTAGATGTCCGGCAGGGGCTCGTCGATGCGGATGCCCGCGTGGCGGATTTGCTGCGCCGCAGCGCAAAGCCGGTTATTCTCTGCGTGAACAAGGTGGACAACTTTGAGAAATATATGGCAGATGTGTATGAATTCTACAATCTTGGAATGGGAGATCCGGTTCCGATCTCGGCGGCCTCGATGCTCGGAATTGGCGATTTGCTCGAGGCGGTTGCCGCCCATTTCCCGGAATCGGACGAATCTGAGCAGGAAGACTCCCGGCCCAAAATTGCGGTTGTCGGAAAGCCGAATGTCGGAAAGTCCTCCATTATCAACAAGCTGACCGGGGAAAACCGGGTGATTGTGTCTGACATGGCCGGGACAACGCGGGATGCCATCGACACCGAAGTGAAATGGAACGGACAGGAGTATGTCTTCATCGATACGGCAGGGCTGCGCCGGAAGAGCAAAATCAAGGAAGATCTGGAGCGCTACAGCATCATCCGCACCGTCAGCGCTGTGGAGCGGGCGGACGTCGTCGTTGTCGTTATTGACGCGCTGGAAGGCATTACGGAGCAGGATGCCAAAATCGCCGGAATCGCCCACGACCGCGGGAAAGGGATTGTCATTGCCGTCAACAAGTGGGACGCAAAAAAGAAGGATGACAAAA
>CASGAH010000072.1 GCA_949299375.1 uncultured Eubacteriales bacterium
ATCATTCTGGCCGTCCTGGCCTTTTTCGCCTGGCGGGGGGCCAAAAAAGGGCTGATCCGCGTGGAGGCCGTCAACATACGGGATTACTCTCAGGAGAAACATAAGAAAGTGGACGACTATCCTTACGGCGGAGGCGCCGGCATGGTCATGCAGGCACAGCCGGTCTACGATGCCTGCAAAGCTGTGGAGGAAAAGATTGGAAAGAAACCGAGAGTGCTTTACATGACACCCCAGGGAAGAGTGTTTGACCAGCAATTTGCCGCGGAACTGGCGCTGGAGGAGGACCTCGTATTTCTCTGCGGCCACTATGAAGGCATCGATGAGCGTGTCCTGGAGATGGTCGTGACAGACCATGTCTCGCTGGGCGACTACATTCTCACCGGAGGGGAGCTTCCGGCGATGGTCATGATCGACTGCATTTCCCGCCTCGTCCCGGGTGTGCTCAGCAATGACATCTCTGCGGAGGTGGAATCGTTCCATGACAACCTTCTGGAATATCCCCAATATACAAGGCCGGAAGAGTTTATGGGGAGGCGGGTTCCGGAAGTGCTCTTGTCCGGGCATCACGCCAACATCGAGAAGTGGAGGAGAGAGCGCTCCATTGAGCGGACGCTCAAAAATCGTCCCGACCTGCTGGAAAACGCCAACTTAAGCAGACAGGAAATGTTTTTTCTGGAAAAATTAAAAAACACTTGACAACGCGGACAAGGTATGGTATCATGCCATTGTTGCGAGTGCAGCATACAGCAAGCAGAGTTCCACTCTCACCTTAGCGCAGAGGCGACTTGGGTTCATATGGTTGATTCATCACAGCAGGGGTGTCCTTCGTTGGGGGAAGGCGTGTTGGGATCGGCGTCGATCTTTTGCGGTGGTGCGCGAACGTATGATAGTGGACGGCTTGACTGTCCGCTTTTTATTTTTATCCGGGCATGCGGATCAAGAGGATTGCAAAAAGCAGTCAATATTATGATGGGGGTATACGACAATTAGCGAGTTAATGATCAACGAACAGATTAGAGATAGGGAAGTCCGTGTTATCAGTGACAGCGGAGAGCAGCTGGGAATTATGTCTGCCAGAGACGCCATGAAGCTTGCAAGGGAAGCGGGTCTGGATCTGGTGAAGATTGCTCCGACAGCGAGACCTCCGGTATGCAAGATTATTGATTATGGAAAATATCGCTATGAGATGGCAAGAAAAGAAAAAGAGGCCAGGAAAAAGCAGAAAGTGATTGAAATCAAGGAGATTCGTCTATCGCCCAACATTGACACAAATGATTTAAATACCAAGGTGAACAGCGCCCGCAAATTTCTGGAGAAAGGCGACAAAGTGAAGGTTACTTTGAGATTCCGCGGCCGTGAGATGAGTCACATGAATGAGTCCAAGCATGTATTGGATGATTTTGCGGAGAGCCTGAAAGATCTTGCGACAGTGGAGAAGCCAGCCAAGCTGGAAGGAAGAAGCTTGAGCATCATTCTTGCTGAGAAGCGTTAGTTTATAACAGATCTGCGGTGAGGCGATGCGTTTTTGCCGCGAGAAATGAGACAATTCAGAATTGATTATAGGAGGATGAACCAATGCCAAAGTTAAAGACAAACCGTGCAGCTGCAAAGCGTTTTAAGAAGACCGCTACAGGCCAGTTGAAGAGAATGAAAGCATATAAGAGCCATATCTTGACGAAGAAGTCTGCCAAGAGAAAGAGAAATCTGAGACAGGCTACTTTGGTGGATTCCACAAATGTAAAGACGATGAAGAAGATTTTACCATACTTATAATGCAGAGATAGAGGAGGAACCGAGACATGGCAAGAATTAAGGGCGGAATGAACGCAAAGAGAAAGCATAAGAAGGTTTTAAAGCTGGCAAAGGGATACAGAGGTGCCAGATCCAAACAATATAGAATTGCAAAGAAGTCCGTTATGAGAGCGCTGGCCATCGGATTTGCGGGAAGAAAGCAGAGAAAGAGACAGTTCAGACAGCTGTGGATTGCACGAATCAATGCCGCTGCAAGAATGAACGGTCTGTCCTACAGCAAGTTTATGTACGGACTGAAGCTGGCAAACGTAGATCTCAACAGAAAGATCTTATCGGACATGGCAGTAAACGATGCAGCAGGGTTTGCAGAACTGGCTGAGATCGCAAAGAGCAAGCTGGCTTAATTCGGTTCGAATACCGGCACCGCCTGCCTTTTTTTGGGCGGTACAGCAGGCAGGAATCGAGGCGCGGCAGTCTGTGGCACAGCACACGGCCTGGCGCGCCGCTTCCGAAAAGAAACATGAATTCCACGTTTTTTTTGAAAAAATTCAAAAAAGTACTTGACATTTTGCCTCAGCGTGATATAATACAAGACGTGATGAGCGCGATGCACTGAAAATTCAGACGACATCGGGTTTTGATCTTCCTCGATAGCTCAATGGTAGAGCACGCGGCTGTTAACCGCGGTGTTGCAGGTTCGAGCCCTGCTCGGGGAGTTTTTTGTTCCATCTATTGTTTGCTGTGTGTCCGTAGCTCAGCTGGATAGAGCAACGGCCTTCTAAGCCGTGGGTCGGGGGTTCGAATCCCTTCGGGCACAGTTTGATACCGTAAAGTGATGCCATACATCATTTTACGGTATTTTTCGTTTCAAAACAAATGGAAGGGAGGCATTTCGCATTGCCGGAACAATTGGAAGCACACAAAGAGACAGTCGAATCGTATTTGAACGAAGGAATGCATCACATCATTGTCAGCAATCCAAAAAACAAGCAGGTACCTTACCGGAAAATCGTATATCGCAAGATCGGGGACCGGTTTCAGGCGGAAAAATACACCGAAAAGCAGGTTTTTCACGAAAATCTGTCTTTTGAAGAAATGAGCAGACAGATTGCCTCGCATCTGGAGGAGGGGGGGTACCGTCAGGTAAACGCCTGGGATTTACAGCTGGAATATTCCATGCGGGTTTCAAAAGGCGGAAAACTGCTTGTGCAGAAAAAAGCGCTGGACAAGGCTCCCGCGCCTTGTACGACGCACAACAGACAGAAGCATTACCTCATTCCGGAGGGAACGCTGGTCCCGCCGCTTGTGGATATGGGCATTTTTACAAAAGAGGGAAAAGTTGTCCGCTCTATGTACGACAAATTTAAACAGATCAATCGCTTTGTGGAGCTGTTTCACGACGAGCTGGATCAACTGGATTTGACGAAGAAGCTGACGGTCATTGATTTTGGCTGCGGAAAGTCATACCTGACATTTGTTCTGTACTATTATCTGACGGAAATCTGCCATCTCGATGTCGAGATCATTGGACTCGACTTGAAGGAGGAAGTGATCGCACACTGCAGGGAGGCGGCCCGGAAATACGGATACGAGGGGCTGCACTTTGAGCTGGGAGACATTCGCGGATATCAGAGGGAGGATCCGGTGGATCTTGTTGTGACACTTCACGCCTGCGACACAGCGACCGACTACGCGCTCTACAATGCCATCCGCTGGAAGACAAAGCTGATCCTGTCGGTTCCCTGCTGCCAGCACGAATTGAACGCTCAGATGAAAAGCGACACCTTCCCCATCATTACCCGCTACGGGATTGTCAGGGAACGGATGGCAGCGCTGATGACAGATGCCATTCGCGCCAATCTGCTCCGCTGCAGCGGGTATGAGACACAGCTTTTGGAGTTTGTCGACTTGTCCCACACGCCGAAAAATCTTCTCATCCGTGCCGTTCGCTCCAACCCTTCCGCCGAGAGCCGTCAAAAGGCGCTGGAGGAAGTGCAGGCGCTGATGAAAGAATTTCATTTAAACCCGACGTTGTACCGTTTATTGTCATTGCCTTTCCAGGAAGAGGATGGTATACTGGAAGATAGATCGATACGCTAGGAAGAGCAGGAAAAAAGGAGTCGCACAGAAAAGGGGATTACTATGTTTAGAAGTATACTGGATTTTGAAACGGATGATCTGAATCAAGTAAAATGTTCCACCAATTATATGCAGGATCTGAATCTGGATCAGATCATTCGCGATTTGCAGGCCAGAAGAAAAGGGTATGACATTGCGTCCCTGTACGAGCGTTATCCGAAAAACTACGCTACGATTTTCTGGAGACAGGAAGTGTTGGAAGATCTGAAGAGAGACCGCCTGTTCGAGGGCATGGACCGCTTCTCCGCGCATATGCAGGATGCGAGAATTTATCTCTCCTACATCCGGGAGAGCGAATATCCGCTTCAGCGAAAGAAATGGTTTTTTGACGCCAGTGCGCGCTTTGCGGTTGCCTGGGATTATCTGTACGGCGCGCTCAAAGAGGCCGATCCCCGCTCCAGAGGACTTCGGCTTCTCTATGAATATATGTCAGAGAAGGAGCGGTCCGATGGATTTCAGCAGTGGAAGCGCGACACGTTCGCGCTGAAAGAACAGTTCGATCAGATGCATTACTGTCTGACCGTCGTGCGGGACCGCTTTTCCATCAAGCTGGACATCCCTCTGGAAGATTATTCGGACAAGATTCGCGTTCTCTTCCCGGAAAAGTGCCGTCCGCAAAAAGCCGACGGAAACGATGCGGCAAAGGACCGGCTGGACAATTTGCTTCACAGCGGGCTGGAGCTGATCAGTCCGTTTGAGGGCATTCACCTCAGCTACATGGAGCACGAGATTATCGAAGTTTTCTACAAATGCTATCCCAAAACGTTTCAGACGCTGGAAGAATATGAAAAGACATATCAAAATGGAATCGACCCGGTTATGCTTCGCCTGGAGCAGGAGGTTCAATACTACCTCTCGTTTATCCTCTATGAGAGGGAGATGCAGTCGTATGGCTTTTTGCTCACAAAACCGCAGATTCTGCGGGAGGGTCCCTTTGTCCTGGAACGTGTGTATGACCTGGCGCTGGCCGGCAAAAATTACGAGACGCCGGAGAAGATTGTCGCCAACGAGGCGCATTACCGCGAGGGGGAGCGCTTTTTCGTGCTGACAGGCCCCAATCAGGGAGGAAAGACAACGTTTGCCCGCAGTCTCGGCCAGTCGGTTTATCTGGCGATGATGGGTCTGGATGTTCCCGCCGCCAGTGCAAAACTTCCCTATTTCTCCGGAATCCTCACGCATTTTTCGGTGGAGGAAAGCATGGAGACCGGTCAGGGGAAGCTTCGGGAAGAACTCTCCCGCCTTGTCCCGATGATGCACAGCCAAAAATCGAACCAGTTTGTTGTCATCAATGAGCTGTTTACGACGGCAGCGACGTATGATGCCTATATTATGGGGAGAAAGGTCATCGAACATTTTGTGAACAATGGATGCACCGGAATCTATGTCACGCACATTCAGGAACTGGCAGAAGAGAAAGAAGGGATTGTGAGTCTGATGGCAACGGTCGACGCGCTCGATTACCATAAGCGAACGTATCAGATTTTGCGCAAACCGGCGGAGGGAATCGGATATGCGGGGGATATTGTGGAGAAATATCACCTGACATATGGTCAGCTGAAAAAAAGGATGCAGGAGGAGGGTCTGGCATGAATGCGTGGCTTTTGTATCAGGACAGGGAGTGGAATTCGTACAAAACGTATCTGGACAGTGAGAGCATCCGAAAGGACTTGAATCTGGACATCATTTTTAAAACAGCCGGCCGCAAAATGCGGCATGACACATCGCCGCTTCCGATTGGCGGCTCCGATGTGGATTACAACATTTTTGAAGTGATGAAAAAAGTGATCTTTGTCCCGCTGGAGACAGCGGAGGAGATTGTATACCGCCAGGAAATTCTAAACGACTTCATCCGCTGTCCGGAACTTTTGTTCAATCTGTATGAGCTGGCACAGGATGCCTCGCTGGAGATCATCAAATACCGGGACGACATGAAACAGCGAAGCACCCGGGGGCGCTCCAACCAGGGCTCCGGCGGAATTCTCGTCAGTCAGCTCAATTTCCTGAGAAAACTGTCGGAGATGATGGACCGGCTCGACCAGGTGCTGACGCCGATGCAGGGCCATATCGAATCCAGGGGGATGCGGGCATTTTGCAGACGGTTTCAGAAGGAATATACGCCGCAGGTGGCCATCACGCTCAAGCAGGTGATGGAGGATATGGAATTTATGACGTCGGGAGGGCGCATGAGTCTCGTCGCCTCGCTCGGCCCCGGACTCAAGCAGACCAATATCATCATTCAGAACATTTGCAAATACGATTACCAGGACAGCCGCAAAACCGCAAAGGCGGCGGGCGGGAAGCTTGGCGCTCTGTACCGCAATCTGTTTGTGACCAATACGAAGATTATGAAAGAGGAGCCGCTCATTCACGATGCCAGACATCTGGAGAGCGCGGTCGTGGCTGCGCTGCTTGGCTACTTTGAGGAGTTCATCCGCGACAAAACAGAATTTTTCCGCCAGCTTTCCTTTCAGCTCGCCTTCTATCACGGAGGGCTGAACCTCTATCAAAGGCTGAGAAGCTTTGGAATCGGAACGTGTATGCCGGTCGTGACAGAGCGCTGCGACATCCGCTTTCAGGGGCTTGTGGAGATGAGTATGGCCATCTACACGAGAAAAGTTCCGGTGTCCAACTCCATGGACGGGACGGACAAGTGGCTTGTCGTTGTGACAGGGGCAAACCAGGGCGGAAAATCAACGTTTCTCAGAAGCATCGGACTGGCACAGCTGTTTTTCCAGTGCGGTCTGTTCGTGACAGCCGCCTCCTATGAGAGCGGGATTTACCGCAACATTTTTACCCACTTTACGCGCCGGGAAGACAGCAGCATGAACAGCGGGAGACTTGACGAGGAGATGAAGCGGATGGATGAGATTATCCGGAATCTGACCGAGGACTCGATGCTTCTTCTGAACGAATCGTTTGCCACAACAACGGAGAAAGAGGGTTCGATTATCGCCTGGGATATTTGCAGAGCGCTCTACGAGAGCCGCATCCGTGTGCTGATGGTGACGCATCTGCTGGCGTTTGCCCAGAAATGCTACGAAGCGGATTTCGCACATGCGATCTTTCTCTCGGCGGAGCGGACGGCAACGGGAGACCGGACGTTCCAGATGCTGGAGACGGAGCCGGAGATGACAAGCTACGGGCTGGATCTCTATGAGAGAATGATTGAACAGAAGTGAGATCAAATTGAACGGGCCGCGAACAACAGAAGTCGTTCGCGGCCCGTTCAATTACAGGGATCAAAAAATCGCCCGGCATTACTTTAAAAATCCGTTGATGATTTGACTTTCCGCTTCCTCCTCGGTCAGTCCAAGCGTCATCAGCTTGATGATTTGTTCTCCGGCAATTTTTCCGATTGCAGCTTCATGAATCAGGCTGGACTCGACATGGTGGGCGGTAATCTCCGGGATGGCCTTGACGGCGGCGCGGTCCATGATGATGGCGTCGCACTCGGAGTGTCCCATACTTTTGTTGTTGCCGTTTATCACCGAGAGAAACTCCTGGTAGGAGTCGTCTCGCGCAACGGAGCGGGAAATGACATTGGTGCTGGAGTTGTATCCGTTTAAGTCCACTTCAAAGCGCGTTTTTGCAAATTGCTTTCCATGTGTCATAATCTTTTCCTTCACAACAAGGGTGGCGTTCTCGCCGAGCGTTCCTTTTGTCAGTCGGTCGGTCGAGTCTACCCCTTTGATCTGCACGGTTTCCATTTCCAGATAACTGTCGCTGTCAAGGTAGACAATCGTCTGGGGGTTCATCACAATCTCCCCGTTTCCATCTCCTCTGCCGTAGTGCTTCTCCACATACTTTACTTTGGAGCGTTTTCCGACGTGAAAGGTATGAATTCCGTCGTGCCGGGAAGCGCGGTCCCCGCCGTTGTGAATGCCGCATCCGGCGATGATGGTGACATCGCAGTCATCTCCGATGTGGAAATCGTTGTAGACACACTCCTCCAGTCCGGTCTGGCTCAAAATGACAGGAATGTGAAGGCTTTCGTGCTTTGTCTGATCTTTGATATAGATGTCAATGCCGGAACGGTCCGTTTTGGTCACGATATCAATGGCAGCTGTCGTGCCGCGCCCTGCAAGCTCTCCGTTGGCGCGGATGTTGTAGGCGCCGGCGGGAATGGCGTGGAGACCGGCGATCTCCTGCAGCAGCTGCATCTGTATTGGATCTAATTTCATTGCTCTCCTCGTTTCTGCGCCGCGAATGATTTGTCTGGGGTGGGGCAGGTGCGGCGCATATGCCCCTTTCTCAGGAATTCTCAGGAACGGGATTCCATAAAGTACCGGCAGCCCCGGGATGTGTTTAAAAGATCGGGAAGAATCTCCTCTTTGCTTCCGGTCTTGACAATCTTTCCATCTGCCAGCAAGACAATCTCGTCGGCAAGGTTTAAAATGCGCTCCTGATGGGAGATAATGACAATGCTCCCGGAAATTTCCTGATACATCTTCTCAAAGACGCGGATCAGATGATGGAAGCTCCACAGATCAATCCCCGCCTCCGGCTCGTCGAACACAGAGAGGACTGCCTTGCGGGCGATTGTCATGGCAATCTCGATTCGCTTTAACTCTCCTCCGGACAGGCTGGCGTTGACTTCCCGGTTGATATAATCTCTGGCGCAGAGCCCAACCTCGGAGAGGTAGTCACAGGCGCAGGAAGTGCTCAGCTTCGTGCCGGCTGCCAGGCGGATCAAGTCTTTGACGGTAATGCCCTTAAAGCGCACCGGCTGCTGAAAGGCAAAGCTGATGCCCATGCGCGCGCGCTCTGTGATGGACGTATGGGTGATGTCCTGGCCGTTGAACAGAATGGTACCGGAAGTCGGAGTCTGAATTCCGGCGATGATCTTGGCCAGAGTCGATTTTCCGCTGCCGTTTGGACCGGTAATGACAACAAATTTATGGTCGTCCAGAGTGAGATTCAGATTCTGGATGATTTGTTTTGTTTTTCCGTTCTCCTCGATTTGAAGAGAAATGTTTTGTAGTTCAAGCATAAAGTTCCTCCGTAACAATGTTGCAGCAAAACGTTAACTGTAATGTCTCTTGTAACGTTCTTCACAGTAAGCGCAGCGGTAAACTTCCTTTTCGGGATCTGTCAGCAGGAAAACCTGGGGGAGCTCCTGTTCGATGGAAGAAATGCAGCGGGGATTTTTGCAGCGAACGACATTGACAATCTTCTTCGGAAGCTTTAACGTTTTCTTCTCCACAACCTTCTCATCCCGAATGATGTTGATCGTAATGTTGTGGTCGATGTATCCCAAAATATCCAGATTCAGAATATCCAGGCTTGCTTCAATTTTAATAATATCTTTTCGGCCCATCTTGTTGCTGCGGGCGTTTTTGATAATGGCCACCTGACAGTCCAGCCGGTCCAGTCCGAGATAGCGATAGATTTCCATAGACTTTCCAGCCTGAATGTGATCCAGAACAATTCCATTTTTTAATCCGCCGATATTTAACATACGCTTACACTCCATTTGTATAGAATTTGTTGTTGGGAAGCCGCAGGGGCAGCATTGGAACCGGGCTTCCGCCTAGGGGTATTCTAGCGCATTTCGGTGAAAATTGCAATCTTATTTTTTTCCGTGCGGGGAAGCAGACAAATGGTCTTGCTTGCCGAGGAAATGAATTGACAGGAAAAGAAATCGATGCTACGATGGTCGAAAAGCGTGAGCTGGTTTGTGCGGCAGCCAGACGCGCGGCTTTAGGAAACGCTGCACAGAAATGAGGGAACATGAAATCATCTTCGGAGCTGCGCACTCTTTTGCGCGCAATTGACCATAAAAGTTATCCGGCCTATAAGTCGCTGGCGGGAGGCTGGAAATTCGGCACGTATATACTGTGGATTGACCACGTACAGGGAGACCCGTTCGCCTCCCCGTCAAGCCTTCGAGTGGAGGTTTCGCGGCAAACCGCAGGATTTCCGGAATCCTGCACGAAAAAGGACTGCG
>CASGAH010000073.1 GCA_949299375.1 uncultured Eubacteriales bacterium
CTGCCTTTCACTTCAATGGAAGCATACAGATCAAACATAGAACCCGCTTTGTCTTCTTTCTGCCCATTGACGTAGACCTGTCCCGCCATAATCATGGCTTTTGCCTTCTCCCTGGAAGGGGAGAGTCCCATATTGCAGAGTAATACATCCAACCGTTCTTTCATCGCTTCTTTTTGAGTTATCCTTTCTCTTCTTCCGGAATGCGGGAGATTTTCCTGAGAATGCCTTCCGCATCAAGCCCCAGTTTTTTTCTCAATTGCTCCACTGTCCCGTGTTCCACAAACTGGTCCGGAACCGCAACATTTAAGATGCTTCCCTTGTATCCTTTTTCCAGCAAATACGCCCCGATGGCCTCTCCGATCCCGCCCCGATATACATTTTCCTCAAGCGTGAGGATGGTTGTGTGCGTCTTACGGAGATGATCCAAAAGCGCGGTATCCAGCGGTTTGGCAAATCGCATGTTCACTACAGTCGAAGGGATTCCCCGTTCTCCGAGCAGCTGATGCACACGGAGCGCGGTCTCTGCCATCGTTCCGAGAGACAAAATGGCGAGGTACGATTCCTCAATCAAAATTTCTCCCTTCCCATACTCCATGGGCGTCTTGTACGCTTCCAGCGCCATCGAGGACGTTCCTCTCGGATATCGCACCGCCACAGGGCCATTGTGACAAATGGCAAACTCGATGGCCTGCTCCCCATCCGTCTTTGGGCGCCATCACGGTCATATTGGGAATGTGACTCATGTAGGAAATGTCAAACACGCCCTGGTGCGTCTCCCCGTCGCTCCCAACAATTCCCGCCCGATCAATGGCAAAGACAACCGGAAGGTTTTGCTGGCAGACGTCGTGGGAAATCTGATCGTATGCCCGCTGAAGAAACGAGGAGTAAATCGCCACGACAGGTCTTAATCCCTTCGCAGCCAGGGCTGCGGCAAACGTTACCGCGTGCTGTTCTGCGATTCCAACGTCAAAAAACCGGTCCTCAAACCGTTTTCCAAACGCCTCCAGCCCGGTTCCCACCGGCATAGCTGCAGTGATGGCGACCAGCTCCGGGTACTCTGCCCCAAGCCGGCACATCGTCTTCGAGAAAATCTCGGTGTAGCTCGGCTTTGTCGTATGAGAGAGCGGCGTTCCTGTCGCAGGGTCAAACGGCTCTACCCCGTGAAAACGGACGGGGTTTTTCTCCGCCAGTTCGTATCCATTCCCTTTTCTTGTCTTCACATGGACGAGCACCGGCCCCTTTACTTGTTTCGCATCGGATAAGATTTCCCGCAGCTGCTGGATGTCGTGCCCGTCAACAGGTCCCAGATATGTCAGTCCCATATTTTCAAACAGCATCCCGGAGATCACCATCTGTTTTACGCCGTCTTTTGCTCTTCGCAGACGATCGACGAGCGGTTTCCCGATAACAGGGATTTTATTGAGCGAGTTTACCACTCCAAGTTTCAGATTTGCATATTCCGGCGCCGTCCGGATGCCGGATAAGTACCTCGACATGCCTCCCACATTGTGGGAGATCGACATGTCGTTGTCGTTCAGCACGATGATGAAATTGGTTTTTAGCTGTGCCGCATTGTTCATCGCCTCGTAGGCCATTCCGCCGGTTAGGGAGCCGTCCCCTATGACGGATACGACGTAATTGTGCTGTTTTTTTAAGTCTCTTGCATAACAGAATCCAAGACCTGCGGAGATGGAGGTGGAACTGTGCCCGGTTTCAAACACGTCACATTCGCTTTCCTTCCTTTTGGGAAAGCCGCTCAGGCCTCCAAATTTCCGCAGTGTGTCAAATTCGTTTCTTCTTCCAGACAATATTTTGTGGGTGTAGGACTGGTGCCCTACATCCCATATAATCTGATCTTCCGGCAAATGAAATACCCGGAAAAGAGCGATCGTCAGCTCTACGACTCCCAAATTGGAAGCCAGATGCCCGCCGGTTTTGCTGACGGATTGAATCAGAAAGTTTTTTACCTCCAGAGCCAACTGATCCAGTTCCTCTCTGTTCAGCTTCCTCACATCTGAGGGAGAACTCACTTTTTCTAATATCATCGTATTCCTCTTTTCTTTCCGGTATCCGTCACGCCGAGCGCGTGATGAGCATCTGCGTCAGCCAGAGAAGATACTCCCCGTGTTTTTTTGCTTCCGCATTAGATGCGCCCTCCAGAAGCGCCCCGATTTCTCGCATCGCTTCCCTCGACCGCTGTTCCACCTCCCGCTCTGACGCTTCCATCCCTTCATATGTTACGTAGGTAATCTTATTGTTTCGTTCGTCGCTGTGCGCCGGCTTTCCAAGTACTTCCGTAGAACTTGTCAGATCCAGAATGTCGTCCCGGATCTGAAATGCCATCCCGATGTGTGCCGCAATCGATTCCATCTTGCAGACGGTCGAATCGTCTGCTCCTGCAAGCACCGCGCCGATCATCATAGAGGCCTCCAGAAGCGCCCCCGTTTTGAGCCGGTAGACAAAGTCAAGCTGCGCCCTCGTCATTGTCTTTCCAGTCATCTCCACATCGACGGTCTGCCCGCCGATCATTCCGTAAATTCCAGTCTTGGCGGCGAGTATACCAATGGCTTTTCCGACCCGCTCCGGATGATCTGTCTCCGCAAAGGCCCGGGCCGCCGTCTCAAATGCATACGTCAAAAGGGCGTCTCCCGCCAAAACGCCCATATCATACCCATATTTTGCCCATGTCGTCTTCTTTCCTCTCCGGTACGTATCATTGTCCATACAGGGCAAATCGTCATGGACAAGAGATGATGTGTGAATCATTTCTATCGCAGCCATAAAAGGCTCGATCTGTGCAGGCAAGCGGCCGCCCAGAAGATAGTACGTCTCTTCCATCATCATAGGGCGGAGCCGCTTTCCTCCTGCCAGGATGCTGTAATTGCATGCCTCGAAAATGGTTTTCTGAAATCCGCTTTCTTCCGGGAGGAAGCGCGCGATCACCTCGTTGATGTGTGCCGTCTTCTCTCTCATCTGTTCCTTGAACTCAATCATCTTCTCTTTCACCGTCCTGAATTATCTGAATTTTCTTCTCTGCCCAGTCGATCTGGCCGCTGCACTCCCGGATCAGGCGGATTCCCATCTCATAATGCTTCAGCGCTTCTTCCAGGGACAGATCCCCCTGTTCCATCTGCTCCGTAATGCTTTTGATTTCCTCGAGCAATTCATCGATTGTCTTCTCCATGCGATTTCTCTTCCTTTCCGGTTACCTGGGCAGTTATCGTTCCATCCCAGACACGCACCGTAAGAATGGTTCCCTTCTCTACCTGGGCGATGGTATTGACCGGGCCATCTTTGCTGCTGATATATCCGTACCCGCCCGTAAGCCGGCGCAGAGGCGACAGCCCCGACAGGCGCTCTGACAAAATTTCCAGTCTGTGCGCAGCCTCCTTTTGACGGTCTGACATCGCCCGGTTTAAGCGCTCTCTCAGCTCCGACAGCTGCTGTTTTTCTTTTTCGATCCGTGTCTTTGGATGCTGTCCATACATCCGCAGGCGGCACTGCTCCAGCTGCGATTGATACTGGCCAAGCAGGGCGCAGATTTGACGGGTCAGGCGTTCCTCCCGGACAGCCAGCTCCTCCATCAGCTGACGGATATCGAATACGGCCAGCTCTGCGGCGGCAGACGGCGTCGGGGCGCGCAGATCCGCCACAAAATCTGCAATGGTTACATCGACTTCATGGCCCACGGCGGAGATCACCGGCGTCTCACATTCGAAGATGGCTCTCGCCACCATTTCCTCATTGAACGCCCACAGATCCTCCATGGAACCGCCGCCGCGCCCTACAATCAGCACGTCCAGCCCCATCGCGTCGAGCGTTCCGATGGCCCGCGCAATGCTTGCAGGCGCAGCATCCCCCTGCACAAGGGCAGGACAGAGTACAAGCTGCACATACGGATTTCGCCGGGCGGCAATGGTTCGGATGTCGTGAATGGCAGCCCCTGTAGGCGCCGTCACGATGCCAATCGTTTTGGCATATCGGGGAATGGGCTTCTTATAATATGCGTCGAACATCCCCATCTCTTCCAGACTCTGCTTGAGTTCCTCGAAGCGGCGATGCAAATCTCCTACGCCGTCCAGCAAAATGCGGGATACATACAGTTGATATTTTCCGTCCCGCTCATACACGTGAATGCTTCCCTCCGCAATGATCTGCTGTCCGTTTCGGAGCGGGAAGGCAAGCCCTCCCCGATTTGACGCAAACATCACGCAAAGAAGCACCCCGGTGTCGTCCTTCATTGTAAAATAAATATGTCCGGAAGTATGATATTTACAACCGGACACTTCCCCCTTTACCTGAATCCGGTTCAGCACAAAGTCTTGCCGGAACATTTCTTTGATGTACGCATTAACCTGCCGGACCGTATATACCCCTGCCATATCAGGAAATCAGCCTTGCCAATACGCCATTGACAAACTGTGGGGATTCCTCTCCGCCGTACTGCTTTGCCAGTTCCACCGCTTCATTGATTGCAACCTTCACCGGAACCGCATCGTCCATCTTCATCTCATACAGCGCCAGGCGGATCAGTGTCAGATCCACCCGATTCATACGCCGCAGCTTCCAGCCGGTCGATTTCTCCTGGATCTGTGCATCCAGGTCCGGAAGCACTTCCAGAATCTTTGTCACCCGCTCCATGAGCATTGTGCAGTCTTCCGGCTTTAGCGTCTCCTGCTCTTCCAGAAAACAATTCAGCTGCTCCTGAAGTTCGTCTTCCTGATAGAACTCTTTCTGAAACAGCAGCTTAAATGTATGGTCTCTCAGTTCTCTCCGTAACATACACCCTCCTCTTGACAGTCTGATCTTGCGCTTCCCTCGTGTGAGCGCTCTCCTTACATGGCGACTCCCGCAATGGCAATGCTCACTTCTGTCACGGAAAGTCCTGTCATATTTTCAATGGTATCTTTCACCCGCTCCTGCACCGCGCTGCACACGTCTGGAACGTTGTATCCATACTCCAGGTTGAGGGAAAGCTTTACTTTCGCAGCGCCATCCTTGACTTCCACTCCCACTCCCCGGGACAGATTCTTCATTCCAAGTTTTGCCACAAGCTCCCTCGTCAGATTTCCCGCCATGGAGGCGACTCCCTTGACCTCTGTGGCAGCCAGCCCCGCGATGATGGCAACAACTTCATCCGCAATGCGAACTTCTCCCATTGCCTCTTCTACTTCAATTTCGTACGTATTCCGATCCATTTCTTTTGACATAATCTCCTCTTTTCTGCGCTGCACACGATCCGTTTTCCGGTTTGCTGCCGCAGCACAGGCGCAAACCCCGTTCTCCTTCTGATTGCGAAATGATGATGCAAGGGATCCCCGGATCGCGATCCCCTGATATCAAACTATTCTTTATTATATCAAAAATTCCTGGGGTTGCCTAGTATATTTCCAGAGAAAATTCAAAATATTGTAACCATCTGGAATTACATTTTTTGCGCACCCTGCCGTCCGGGCAGGGCGCGCATCCGCTTCGCCCCATTACTCCCCCTGATTTTCTGTCTGAATCAGAGAAATGATGATATGTTCCACACCGATTTCTGTCTTTCGCTTCACAATATCCTCCACCTGCGCCACCTGCGCATCGGTGAGCTGTTCCATTCCAATCACAACATCCACTTGACCGTTTTGGATGCTGACAATGGCATCCGGAAATCCTTTGGAGCGCAAAAGTGTTTCCGCCGCATTTTCCTTTTCCGCGATGGCATTCATGGCAACCATACTGTCGATCGCCGATTGCTTTTCCACAGCAGACAGGCTGTCATTGTTGATGATTTCCAGGAGCGATTCCTTGTTCATTCCCCGGATTTGCTCCCGGTTCAGCTTTGACTGCGCCACATAATCTGCAATGGTCATGCCGCTCGCAAGAACCGCCTCCCCAAAAGCGGCGTCCATGTCTGCGGGATCCTCATCCAGACTTGCAATGTCTTTGTCCGGATCGGTTTCCTCCCCCTCACTTGCAGCGGCCTCCTCCGTCTCCCCCTTATTTTTCTCCTCTTCCAGCGATTCTTCCCCAGCTGCAAGCGAACTGTTCTCCCCCTGGCTTTCCGCCAGAAGATCTTCGTCAGAGAGTTCAAATACGGTGTCCCCTTTCTGTGACGTCAAAGATGTATCCCCGCTTTGTGCCCCGGTGTTCGTCCAGGAATCCTCCTCCGATACATAGGTCAAATACCCGGCGACGGCCAGCATTACGGCCAGTGCAGAGATGATCATCTGATTTTTCCGGAAAATAACACCCATCTTCTCACTCCTCCAAATCTTTCTTCCGGGAACATTATGGTTCCCTTTTTAATACTTTTATTTTATGCGGGGATAACTGAAATAATGCAGACAGCGCGTCTGTGATTTTCTCCACAACAACCGGAGAATCCCCTCCATCGCTGACGACAAGGATTCCCTCCACACAGGGCGTCTTTTCCTGAATCACATAGGGAATGCCGCTGCTGTAGCTGTCTCCGCTCAGTATCGTATTCTCCTGGTAGCTGTTTTCCTGCGAGCTTCTGGATCCGCCTGCGCTGTCCTGTTCGGTTAGTGTGTCGGACGATTGGCTGATGTCTTTGTTGAGTATTTTTTCTCCGGAGTCCTGAAAGGTCATCATCACCTCCACCCGCCCGGCTCCCTCCACGCAAGACAATATTTTTTCCAGACGCTGCTGCAGGCAGATCTCATATGAGTCGGTTTCCATCCCCCCTGACGCTTCCAGCCCATCCAAACCCCCCGTGGACTGTTTTGTGGACGGTTCTATTTTTTCCATCTGTGTGGCTGCCAAAAGAAACACGGCCCCGATCAGAGCGGTCAGCACCCATTTTCGGGGCGGAATCCGGCGCAGCGCCTCCTGAAACGATTTTGGCTTTGCTTGCTCCTGTTCCATCCTTCTCCTTCCCTCTTTCCGCCATCCTTTTTTCTACGGAGTTTTGTTCTCCTGTTTTATGACCCGGACATGCTCGGCATCCAAACCGCACAGATCTGCAAGGTACGCTTCCAGATCCGTCTCCCCCTCCTTCGCTTCTTCCCGCTTTCGCTCAGAGTCAATCGAAATATTCTCCACAAGTACTGTCGGGATGGAGAATCGTTTTTCCTCCGTCCCCTCTGTAATCCAGACCGTCATCTCTGACAGCATTCCCTCTTCTGTCTTTTGGTACTGAAAGCGGTCGAGACTGCAGCCAAACGACTCCACGGCCTTGGAAATCCATGCCTGAAGACAGGCTTCCTCCTGTTTTTGTTCCTGCTCCTCAAGAATCTCCCGCTGCCCTTCCCACACTTCGGAGAAAAGATTTTCATAGTTTTGCGCCATCGCTTCGTCAACCCCAAACAACTCCATCACAGGAGAGACGAGGAGAAGGGAGAGGAGAAGTCCGATGAAAAACTTCACATATTTTTTGTCCTTTCCCTCCGGCACAATTCCCATCAGGAGCGATGTAACAATCGTATAACAGGCAATGGATTGAATCCATGACAGCATCTCTTTCTCCCCTTTCGGATTTGGCGTGCCGCAAAGAGCGGCGTCTTCTTATGCTCTGCCTGTGGCGGAGCAGGTCAGCGCGATTGTGATAAAAAAGAGAAGACCGCACAAAAACACGACCCGGATCAAAAACCGGCAGGCCTGGGCGCCGCATTGAATGCCATCGACCATTCTCGCATCTGCCACAGGCTGCGCAATTGCGGCGGTGACCTGAAACATCAGGTAGATCACCGCCAATTTAAGGAGCGGAATCAGGCACAGGAGGGCGAGTATGACAAGCGCGGCTCCCCCGATCCCGTTTTGAATGATCACCCCTCCGGAGAGGACAAGGTCGGTTACGGACTGCACGCCGTCCCCGATTCCCGGAATCACGCGGACTGCCTTCTGTATAAATCCCGCTCTCGTGCTTTGAAGGGATGGAATCAGCAGATTTTGAAGCGCCTGTATTCCGAGAACGGTTGTCAGCAGCGTGCGGAGCGCCCCGTCACAGATCGTCTGCATCAGCTGCTGCATCCGCGAGAGAATGTCTTCCCTGGAAATGTGATTGACGAGCGCCAAGACAACTTCGACCCGAACCAGCGGGAGAATGCCCCAGAGCAGAACATATTCTACGCCATATGCCAGGAGAAACACCGATTCATAATACGCCATCGCAGCTGCGCTTCCGGAGGTGAAGGTGATGGCCATCGCAAATGCGGGGATAAACACTTTCATAAACCCCGTCAGATTTGTTACAACTTCCAGTGCGATCTGAATGGCAAGTGTCATCGAGGCCGTTAAAAACGTGACGAGAAGAAGATAACTCACATAAAATCCGGTATCTGCAATCTGGCTGTTTTCAAAGACAGAGGTAAAGGCTGCAAAAACTGCGCTGAACATTGCAATTGCCAGAATCTGCACGAAAAAGCTGCGGTTGGCGGCAATCTCCCTGGAAAACACGCCGGATAGCGATTGAAAAACCGAAATGACAGCCGATTCGATGTCCCCTGAGAGAAGCTTGTTTGCCATTTCCTCGAATGACACTTCCTGAAACGGCATCGTCTCATTGAGAAATTCCTGTATGCTTCCAAAATCAATGTTCCACAGTTCCTCCCCCATCCGCTGTCCCCCGCTTCCTGATTCTGACGCCCTAACCCTGCCTCAAAGAAAATTTTCGATTGTCTCCATGAAAGCTGCCACGATCGGCAGACTCATCGCCAAAATCAATATTTTGGAGAAAATCTCAATTTGTCCGCTGATCGTATGATACCCGGCGTCTCTGCATATGTTGCACGAGAATTCTGACAGATACGTAATCCCGATGATTTTCAGCATTGCGCTGATGTAGACAGAATCGACCCGAAGGTAGGATTCCATCTGCAAAAACGAGTCCGCAATTTGTGCGAGCTGTTCTGTCGTCATTGCAAAAATAAGCACACCGGCTGCCAGCGCCAGATATGTTCCATACTCCGGCTTTACTTCCCTCAGCTGCAGCGCCAAAATCGCCGCGGCAATGCCGATCCCAATTACTGCTGCCATTTTTCACCAATCCTTTCCCGCAAAGCTCTCTCCCGGATATGATTGGAGTGCGTCATTTGGCAAAGCGGGAAGGCATCCTTGCGCTGGTTCGCTGACCGATTCCCCTTTCCCCGAATGACTCGCCTGAATTTCTGTCTGCCGCGCTGCCGTCCGTCTAGATCTGAAAAAGGCGTTTGATTGTGTTAAACAGCTCAGAAATATAGGGGACGATCCAAAACAGCACGAGAATCAGCCCTGCCAGACTTGTCAGGAACGCGTGTTCCTCTTTTCCGCTGTATTTTAATACTTGTGTGATAACGGACACGAGAATCCCAACTGCCGCAATGCGAAAAATCAAATCCACACCCAATCAAACGATCCCCCTTTCTCAAATCAAGACGAGAGCGGCCAGCATCCCCCCTGCGATTCCGAGCGCCCGGTACAAACGGCACTGTCCCTCCTTTTTCTGCCTCGCCTCCTCCATCGCATGGGACAGCCGAAGCTGAAAATATTCCAGCGTCGTCACTTGCATCTTCCGGTCAAGAGATCCGATCTGACTCCCGATTTCCTCCAAAAACTGAATGTCTTTTCCGTTCAGACATGTCTCCTTCCGCAATCGTCTGCACTCCTGCCGCCAAAGGGATTCCAGTGTCTCCCCGGAGGCCATCGCCATCTTCTCACAGAGCCTTCGCAGAAACTGACTTCGCCAGCCGTCCAGACGCCCTGCGATCGCCTGGAATGCTTCTTCCAGAACAGCATTGCGGTACTGGATTTCTCCCTGAATCATCAAAAGCAGCTGGCAGAGTTCCTGAAGCTGTCTCAGCCGAGTTTCGACCCGGCAGGCTATCGAAAAACCATATCCCCCGCTTCCCGCCACAAGAATCAAAAATCCTGCAAGTTTCATTTCTCCCTCTCTGTCCGCTCAAGTCCGAAGCAGCGGATTCCCCATATCGTCAAAGATCCAGCGGATCGTTACAATGTGTCCCTGATTGTCCAAAATGACTTAGTGCGCCGGAGTTTACCACGTACTCCATCGCCTCCAAATCCTGACGGCTCCCGATTTCATCTACCGCGATCACCTGAGGGGACATCGTTCGGACAAGCATCATCATTCCCTCCGCCTTCGGACAGCAGTCGAGAATGTCGGTTCGGATCCCCACATCGTTTTGCGGTTCCCCCATATAGCAGGCGCCGATCTCGCTGCGCTCGTCCACGACCCCGACCGTAAATCCGCCCTTTTGCTCCTCTCCATTGGACAGCTGCCGAATCACATCCCTCAGCAGCGTCGTCTTGCCGCATCGAGGCGGGGAAATGATCAGCGTCTGCCGCACTTGATGCTCGGTGCGGATATATGGCATCAGCGGGTCGGCACACCCCTTCACCTCATGGCAGATGCGAATGTTCAGAAAAGAAATGTACTTCATTCCTTTTACCGTCTGCTGGTGCGTCAGCGTTTTTCCCGCAATTCCGATCCGATGACCTCCCTGTATGGTCAGAAATCCCTGGCGAATCTCTTCCTCGTAGGCATAGATAGAATAATTGCTGACAAACTCCATTGTCTCCTTCAATTCGTTCCGGGTTACAATAAAGGCATCTTCCCGGACGACGCAAAGCTGCCCGCTTCTGGACAAATAGTATTCGTTGTTCCGGTATGTCAGCAGCAGAGGCGCCTGAATCCGAAGGCGGATTTCCTGCAAATCCTCAAAATCAATGTCCAGCTTGCGCAGCAGGATCCGAATGTTCATGGAAAAAATCTTCATCAACTGTTCCTTCTTGTCCATACGCAGCCCCTTTCGGAAAAGACAGTTCCGGCCGTCTCTTACCAACAGTATATGCGGGGCGGGAAAGATTATGCTTTTCTATCACAATCGGATAGGGAAGTTCCCTTCCCTATCCGATTGTGATACGCGAAAACTCTGTGAAGGCATAGAAACTGCCGACACAGAGTTTTCAATTCAGGTATTTTGTTGGTCTGTCAAATCCCAAGTTCGTTCATTGCCAGCTTGATGCATCCCTTGATTCCTTGATCACCGCCGCATCCCGCCGGGACGATGTATGTGTCCAGATTCTCCATTTCTTTTGTCTGGATGTAATTGTTCAGCTGTTTTCTCACTTCCTCGCGCACAAGCGGAAAGAGCTGTGTCTGTCCCATTACGCCGCCGCCCAATACGATCCGCTGCGGAGACAATGTGACAATGTAATTGCACAGCGCCTGACCGATGTAGAATGCCTCCAGCTCCCACACTTCTTTGCGGTCTACCAGTTCGATTCCTTTTTTCCCCCACCGCTTCTCAATGGCAGGTCCCGCGGCAAGCCCCTCCATGCAGTTTGCGTGATACGGACATTTGCTCTCAAATTCCATGTCCGAGGGGTGACGGCTCAAAAAGATGTGGCCTCCTTCCGGATGCATCATGCCGTGGTAAGGTTTCCCGCCGATGATGACACCGACGCCCACACCGGTTCCGATTGTGATGTAGATGCTGTTCTCAACGCCTTTTGTGCTTCCCCATGTCGCCTCCCCGAGGGCAGATCCATTGACGTCCGTGTCAAATCCGATGGGGACATTCAGCGCCTTCTGCAGTGTCCCCACAATGTCATAGTGAAGCCATGCAAGCTTTGGCGTTGACGTAATATATCCATACGTCTCCGATTTCCGGTCGAGATCTACCGGTCCAAAGCAGGCCACCCCAAGAGCGGCAATCCCTTTTCCTTTCAGGTAGTCTATGATGAGAGGCATTGTCTCCTCCGGCGTGAGCGTTGGAATCGAAATCTGATCGAGAATGGTTCCATTCTCATCGCCGATGGCGCATACCATTTTTGTGCCCCCTGCCTCCAGTGCTCCGAATAACATCGCGCATTCCCCCTTTCTCTTCGTTTCAGTCTTCTTTCCCGGTCTCCACCCAGGAATCAATCAAAGACAGCGTCCCTTCGATCTTCATCTCCCCGTATCCCGAAGGAATGATAAAATGATCTCCTTTTTTGACCGGAATTCCGTCTACACTTCCGCTTCCCTCGACAATGCTGACATTGACAAACGGCTGTGTCCACTGGCAGGAAACCGTTCCGTCTACGTCCATCTTTTCTACCGAATAATACGGACAGGAAATTAGATGGGTCACTACGGCATCCTCTTTCTTCCACTTCTTCGGAGCCGTTTTGGCGGTCTCAAATGGCGCCGTAATGACGTCAATGCTCTGCTGTACGTGAAGCTGTCTCGGTTTTCCTCCGGAGAGCCGGTCATAGTCATAGACGCGATACGTAATGTCACTGTTTTGCTGCGTTTCCAGGATCAGCGTTCCGCCCTTGATGGCGTGAAGGCAGCCCGGATTGATCTGGAAAAAGTCTCCCGGATGGAGATCCACCTCGCGGATGAATTCTTTCCAGCGTTTTTCCAGAATCATCGCCCGCATCTCTTCCCAGTTCTTTGCGTGGTGTCCAATTACAATTTTTGTCCCCTCGTCGCAGTCCAGAATATACCAGCACTCTGTCTTTCCGAGCGATCCATTCTCATGTTCTCTCGCGTACGCATCGTTGGGATGCACTTGAATGCTCAAGTCTTCCCTCGCATCGATGATCTTGACAAGAAGCGGGAAGCGGTCTCCCGGCACATTTCCAAACAACTCTCTGTGCTGATCCCAGAGCCAGCTCAATGTGTGCCCGTCGTAGGTTCCCCCCTTGATCACGCCGTTCCCATTGGGGTGCGCACTGATTGCCCAGCACTCTCCGGTATGATCGCTTGGGATATCATATCCGAAATCACTCCCAAGCCGGCTTCCTCCCCAAATCATTTCTTTCAGCACTGGTTTCAAAAAAATCAGTTCCCTCATTTTTGCTCTGCCTCCTTACGGTATCCTCTATTTTAAATTTCCCTTTTGCGCATTGCGTGCAATCAGCATCTGAACGTACTCCCACAATGTCTCTGAGCCGTCCTTATTCTTCTCGTTGAGCCGCAATACTTGCTCTGCATATACGCCGTGTTCCCTCCAGGCCAGACCGTCTGTGGCATCGTTGAGCATGACCGGCTGCAGTTTGTCCAGCGTTCTGGCAAAACGCGCCTCCGGCGTCGTTTTGCTCTCAAACTCCTCCCAGACATCCCGCATCTCCTGCGCCTGATCTTCCGGGAGCAAATGAAAGATTCGGTCTGCTGCCCGCATCTCGCGCTCCCTCTTCGTGGCATTCCCCGCCTCATCGTAGGCAAACGTATCTCCTGCATCGATCTCTACAAGGTCGTGAATGAGAACCATAAACATCGTCTTTGCCACATCGATCGGTTCCTTGGCATGTTCGCGCAGCAAATACGCCATCAATGCCAAATGCCAGGCATGCTCCGCATCGTTTTCCTTGCGGCTCGCATCGTGAATGTACGTCTGGCGCCCAATGAGTTTACTTTTATCCGCCTCCAGCAGAAACTCCATCTGCTGTTTGAGACGCTCCTCCATATTCCCTGTCACCTCGCTTTCGTCTTGCCTCCCTCGGCAGACTTTTCTTTCATTTTACACGAGTTGAAACATTTAATCAAGAGCATTCTCCTGTTTTCTATTGGAATCTGCGCCGCTTTGTGATACACTGGATTTGAAACGAAGGGAAGTCTGCGTCTGCGCCGCCGCAAACTTCTTTTTTCCAAAAATGCAGCGCAGAAATGAGGAATATTATGCAATATGAAATCAAAGGGGAACCCCTGCCAGTTGTCATCTGCTATCCACAGGCCGGAGAAGTATTGATTACGGAGAGCGGATCCATGAGTTGGATGTCTCCCAATATGAAGATGGAGACGACAAGCAACGGCGGAATCGGCAAAGTATTTGGACGGATGTTTTCCGGAGAATCTCTGTTCCTAAATCGATACACCGCTATGGGAGGAAACGGGCTTATCGCCTTCGCCTCCAGTTTTCCGGGAACCATTCTTCCATTCGAGATTTCTCCCGGTCATGAGATCATTGCCCAGAAATCCGCCTTTCTGGCGTCGGACGCCACGGTAGATCTGTCAATCCATTTTCAGAAGAAGATCTGCGCCGGGCTGTTTGGCGGAGAAGGATTCATCATGCAAAAGCTTTCGGGATACGGAACTGCATTCATCGAGGTGGACGGATATTGCCAGAAATATGACTTAAAAACCGAGCAGTCTATCGTCGTCGACACCGGATATCTTGTCGCCATGACGCCCTCCTGCTCTATGGAGATCAAAAGTGTTCCCGGTGTCAAAAATGTTTTATTTGGAGGAGAAGGACTGTTTAATACTGTCATCACAGGACCTGGAACGGTTTATTTGCAGACAATGCCCATCAGTGCCGTGGCCGGTTCGCTGCGCTCCTACTTCCCCTCTTCCGGAAACTAAACAAAACTGTGGTTCGCCGCAGCACAATTCACAATGGAGGATACAATGAAAACAAGAACACTTGCAATCAATACCGATTTTTTCGGGGAAAATCCGAAATTAGAAGTGACAAGACAGCTGCTGCACCAGATTGCGTCAGCCGGATTCACCCATATCCACTGGTGTCACGAGTGGGACGGCGATTATATGTATTCTGTCTATGAAATGCAGCAGATCCGGGAGTGGATGGAAGAATGCCATTTGCAGGCCAAGGCACTCCACGCCACAAAGGGAACCCGCCGAAACGTTATCGCAAACGACGGGCATTTCCGAAGAGATTTCACCTCCGACTGGGAATATAACCGGAAAGCCGGTGTGGAACTGATTCAAAACAGAGTGGACCTGGCCGCCTGCCTTGGTGCCTCTGAGATCGTTCTGCATCTGTACATCCCGTTTCAGACAATTGGGGAGGATGCCGCGGCAAAAGAACATTTCTATCGGCAAGTAGAGGCATCCTTAGATGAGCTGCAGCCCTACTGCCTTCAAAAGGGCGTGCGCATTTGTCTGGAAAATTTATTTGACCTTCCAGGCTCCTGGGTTCTGGAATCGTTTGACCGCCTGCTCGGAAAATATCCAAAAGAGTTCCTTGGGATTTGTCTGGACACCGGCCATGCCAACATGAGCTGGGGAACGAAATTCTGCGACATCATCCGCACCTATCGGGATCGAATTTATGCTGTCCATCTTCACGACAATTTTGGAGATGCAGACGCCCACGCGCTTCCCGGAGAAGGCAACATCCCCTGGGACGAAGTGATGCGCACGCTGGCATCATCCGCTTACGCGCTTCCGCTGCTTTTGGAGTTAAATTGTTCCGGGTCGGATCCGGAAGCGTTTCTGCGCAGGGCATTTGAGGCGGGTCAGAAATTGAGCGAACAGTTCTGCCTCATCCGCTAAGCCATTGAAGTCACGCAAATCCGGTCTCTGAGCGAACGATCGGCTCAACCTGTCATGCGGGGGGGTGC
>CASGAH010000074.1 GCA_949299375.1 uncultured Eubacteriales bacterium
GAGGAAGCGTCCATTGCAAAACCGTTTCTGTTAGTACCCGTAAATTCTACGTAAGGACCGCCCGGTTCTTTGGAAATAGCCACTGCAGGATAATAGCAACGCGGAACGATATTTGTTACCGTCTCTTTGGAATGCGCGCTGTAAAACAGGAAAAACAGTCCTTTCCCGCTTTCGCCTTCTTCCGCTTCTATATTGTAATCCGACCACAGCGCGTCTTTATCGTAAAGAAGCTGGGGCGCCCAGAAGCTTGTTTGCCCGAAATGGTTTTGATCAGGCATAAATCCCTCTCCCACAGGCTCCCAGTTCACAAAATCGGTGCTTTGATAAATTTCAAAAGAGCTGCCGCTGGAAGTCCCGGTAGAATAGAAATTCCCCGCCCAAGGCCCCTCGTCCAAATAAATAGTGGTAGGGTCGCCCAAAGGCACGTCGTAATCGTTGCGATAAAACAGCTTTGTATTGTAATCGCCCGTTCTTTCGCTTTCAGCATAACTGTAATGCGACAATTCTGTTTTTTTGTATGTCCCGAGTACAATCTTTCAGATTGCGATTGCATCTCTCACCGCATACGGATTTACAAGAACCAGGGGACGCATTACACAGATTTTATTTTTTCTGTACATTGTGATTCTTTTAATGCCGTACCAGGTAACCTCGGTATCCAATTATCTCGTGTCCAATGAACTAAACCTGAAAAATACATATTGGTCCATTTGGCTGCCAGGTATTTTTTCTCCCTTTAGCGTCTATCTGCTGACGAAATATATGAAGAGAATTCCGAAATCGATTATAGAGTCAGCGAAAATAGATGGAACGGGGGAGTGGCAAATTTTTAAATCCATTATGATGCCGTTGTGTCGGGGGCAAATATACAGTTGTATGATATTGGTGTTCATTGACCATTGGAATATGGTAGAACAGCCGTTGATTATGCTGGACAACACGGATGCATATCCGTTATCCGTATTCCTGTCGAAAATACAGGCGGATAACATTGGGATTGCCTTTGCGGCATCTGTCATATATATGATGCCGGTCCTGCTGATGTATCTATACGGGGAAGATTATGTCCTGGAAGGGATTGTATCTCAGGCGGAAGTGAAATGAAATGTCATGTCAGAAATACAGACAGAAACGAGTCAAAAACGAGTCAGAAAGAGAAGAGAAAGCCGAAGCGGCGGAAATGAGGGTAAAAATGGAACCAAAAATCACAAGAAGGCAGCAGATTGTCAAAAACATTACAATTGTTTTTCTCCTTGTTTTGTTGGTGTTAACGTTTTTTTCTAACACAATTATGAATATGACGTTGACGGAAGTTATGCTCGGAGAAATTCGTCCGGAAACGATCACAACTCAGGTTTATGCGTCTGGAATTGTACAGGCAAACGATGTGTATCAGCTGACGATGACGGAGAGCCGGGTTGTGGAAAACATTTCCGTCTCGGAAGGAGCAGCTGTCCGGGAGGGGGATGTCTTGTTCTATCTGGAGGGAGAAGAAGACGAAAACCTGAAAAGTATGAAGACAAATGCTGCTGCATTCAACCATCAATGGGAGTCAATCCAGAATCTGCCCCTGGAAGTGATGAAAACGGATGAGGTCACGTTTCCGTATTGGGAAAATGAGGCTCGGGGATGGATGTTTTTCCGAACGCTCTCGCTACTTATCTGTGCGGCGTGGAGTGTCTTCCTCGCTTTTGGGATCGGAAGGGCAGGAATCCAGTGGAGAAGAAATCGGGCGAAACAAATGTCAGGGAAATACCGATAAGAAAAATTGAGGCTTGCAGTCTCCCGCAATAACCGGTATAATGAAAAGAGATCGGATAGGGAAAGATTCCTCCCTATCCGATTGTCCCCTCATCAGGCGATGTCAGGGAACTGTCTTTGAAGAGACAGAGTGTAAAAGGAACATAATATAAAAAAGGATATCAGACATGAGAAAATTGGCATTGACGGACGATATTTTGCTCCAGATTGAAAAACCGATTCGCTATGTCGGAGGCGAAATCAATTCCTGCGGGAAAGACTTTGATTCTGTCGAGATTCATTTTGCAATGTGTTTCCCGGACGTGTATGAAATCGGGATGTCACATCTCGGAATTCAAATTCTATATGATATGTTTAACCACTGGGAAGATACGATGTGTGACCGTGTGTACTCCCCCTGGCTGGATCTGGACAAGCTCATGAGAGAACAACAGATTCCACTGTTTGCAGTGGAATCGCAAAGACCTGTAAAATCGTTTGAATTTCTTGGAATTACGCTGCAATACGAAATGTGCTACACAAATGTTTTGCAGATTCTGGATTTGAGCCAGATCCCCTTGCGGGCGTCGCAGCGTGGGGAGGACGATCCGATTGTGATCGGAGGAGGTCCCTGCGCCTACAATCCCGAACCGATCGCCCCATTTTTTGATCTCTTTTACATTGGGGAGGGGGAGACACAGTACAGAACCATTCTTGATCTGTACAAGGAAAACAAAGCTGCGGGCGGGTCGAGAACACGCTTTTTGGAGATGGCGGCACAGGTTCCGGGAATCTATGTGCCCGCTTTTTATGATACCGCCTACAACGAGGATGGAACCATTGCCTCCTTCACGGCAAACAACCCGCACGCGAAAAACCGGATCGTCAAGGAGATTGTCCGCAATATCAGCGATACGTATTATCCGGAAAAACCGATTGTGCCGTTTCTGCGGGCGACGCAGGACCGCGTTGTGCTTGAGATTCAGCGCGGCTGTATCCGGGGATGCCGTTTTTGTCAGGCGGGCATGGTGTACCGTCCTGTCCGGGAAAGAAGCCTGGAGTTTTTGAAAAACATGGCCCAGAAGATGATTGCAAACACCGGGCATGAGGAGATCACGCTGAGTTCTTTAAGTTCCAGCGACTATTCCGGTCTAAAGGAGCTGGTGAACTTCCTTATGACAACTCTGGAGGGAAAGCATGTCAACATTGCGCTGCCGTCTCTGCGGATTGATGCCTTTTCCCTGGATGTGATGGGAAAGGTGCAGGATATCCGAAAAAGCAGCATCACATTCGCACCCGAAGCCGGATCCCAGCGAATGCGGGATGTCATCAATAAAAATCTCACGGAGGAGGTTATCGTAAATGGCGCCGGAATGGCGTTTGAGGCGGGCTGGAACAAGGTAAAACTGTATTTCATGCTCGGACTTCCCACGGAGACAACCGAGGATATGGAGGCCATTGCGGTTCTCTCCGACCAGATTGCAAGGCGATACTACGAGATTCCAAAAGAACAGCGAAACGGGCGGGTCAGCATCAGCGCCAGCACTTCGTTTTTCGTGCCCAAACCATTTACGCCGCTTCAGTGGGCGCAGATGTTTTCCAGAGAGGAGTATCTGACACGGGCGAGAACGGTAAATCATGCGATGAAAGCACAGCTCAACCATAAGAGCCTGTCTTATCATTGGCATGATGCGGATGTGACGGTTCTGGAGGGGGTTTTTGCGAGAGGAGACAGGAAGGTTGCCGATGCAATTGAGTGTGCCTACAAGATGGGGTGCATCTATGACGCCTGGGGAGAATCGTTCCACTATGACCGGTGGCTGCAGGCGTTTGAAGCCTGCGGCCTGTCCATCGATTTTTATACGACACGGCAGAGGGATTTGGATGAAATTTTGCCGTGGGACTTTATCGATACGGGCGTGACGAAAGAATTTCTAAAAAGAGAGTGGAGACGGGCAATGAACGGGGAGACGACTCCCAATTGCCGTCAGGCATGTTCCGGATGCGGTGTGATGAAGTTCGGGGGAGGTGTCTGTTTTGAACATAAGAGTTAAATTCACGAAGACGGGAATTGCCCGCTTTATGGGACAGCTGGATCTCCTGCGCTATTTCCAGAAAGCCAATCGAAGAGCCGAAATTGCAGTCACATACTCGTCGGGATACAACCCGCACCAGACGATGTCGTTTTCCGCTCCGCTGGGGCTTGGCGCCACCAGTGAGGCGGAATATATGGACATTGAAGTGACGCAGAGCGCTCCGTCGGCGGAAATGGTGCGTCGGCTGAATGCGGTTATGGCAGAGGGAATTGAGATATTAAGCTGGCGGCAGCTGCCGCAGCAGAGCAAATCTGCGATGGCTGTGACAGCTGCCGCGGATTATCTTGTCTATTTTCGGGATGGCTATGAACCGGAGGATCCGGCGGGATGGGTTCAATCATTTCGCGATTTTTGCGAACAGCCCGTTATCCTGGGGACAAAACAGACAAAAAAGAAGACCGAACAGATCGACCTTAGGCCGATGATCCATCGGATAGAGGTCACAATCGAAGACTTGTCTTCCCATCCGCATCTTGTAAATCTCTCTCAGAAAGAGCAGATCGCATTGCGGATGCGTCTCTCATCGGGAAGCGTGGACAATTTGAAACCGGAGCTTGTGATGGAAGCGTTTGACTGTTTTCGGGGGCAGAAGGAGGCCTCCCGGGCGCTCCAGGTGCATCGGATGGAGATCTACGCCAGACAAAATGGGCAGGAGGAGGCCGAAAGCGGGCTGATTTCTCTGGAAGAAATGGGAGAAGAGATTGAATAAGCGGATTTTAGTGGAAAAAGAATCCTATGTCCTCAGCGGATTGTGGCAGGATGGACAGATGATTCAATTTGACATCGAAAAAAGAACAAATCCGTCCCTGTTAGGAACGGTCTATGTGGCAAAAGTAAAAAAAATCGCAGCCAATATACAGGCGGCATTCGTAGAGCTGGAGGAGGGAAAGCAGGCGTATCTCTCGCTCCGGGATGCGGATACAATCATTCGCCTTCATGGCAGTCCGGATCGTCCCATCCAGCAGGAAGATGAGGTCGTCGTACAGGTGAGCCGGGATGCGGTCAAGACAAAGGATCCCGTTGTCACGGGAAAGATAACACTGACCGGAAAATATGTAGTTGTCATCCACGGGGAAAGCGGAGTCTGTGTCTCGGCGAAGATTTCTGATCTGGAGCAAAAAAGAGAACTCCGGCAGGAGACGGAGCGTTTTCTGGAGCAGCTTTTGGGAAAACGGACATTCGGCGTCATTGTGCGGACGGATGCCTCTCAAGTTCCCTTTGAGAAGACGGCAAGAGAGCTGGAATGTCTGCTAAAGCAGTACGATCATCTGTGCCGGATCGCCCCCTTTCGAACGTGTTACTCCAGACTGTACGAGCTTCCGCCCCCGTATTTGACGACACTTGGAGAGACAAAGGAGAAACTGGATCAAATTGTGACAGACAGTCCTCAAATCTATCAGGAAACCGCAGCTTTTTTAGAGCGGTATGATCCCGAAAAGCGGTCTCTTCTCACCCTCTATGAAGAGCGGATGGTGTCTTTGTGGACGCTGTACGCCATGCAGAAATGGTTGGACATGGCGCTTGCTCCGAAGGTCTGGCTCAAATCCGGCGGGTCGGTTGTAATTCAGCCGACAGAAGCGCTCGTTGCGATTGATGTCAACTCTGCAAAAGCGGTTGCCGGAAAAGGGACAGAGGAGACATTTTTTCGCATGAATATGGAAGCGGCGAAGGAAATTGCAAGGCAGCTGCGCCTTCGCAATCTTTCCGGAATAATTCTTGTCGATTTCATCAACATGAAGGAGCCAAAACACCGTCAAGAGCTGATGCGCTATTTGGGGGAACTTCTCGCACAGGATCCGGTCAAAGCCGTTGTCGTGGACATGACGCGGCTGAACCTCGTAGAGATCACGAGAAAACGAATCCGAAAACCGATCTACGAATTGCTGTAAATTTCCCGATGCCGGAGGGAGAAGATTCTGGAAGTAAAAAAAAGAAAAATGGCGAAAAAAAACCGTTGACTTTTTTCTCCTGATATGATATCATGTACAAGTATGCCGCTCAGTGAGGTTTGAAGGACAGGTTACCAGCCCTGGACACCGCAGCTGGCGAGTAAAGAGATGAGGAGGTGCCATGATGTACGCAATTATTGCAGCATGTGGTAAGCAGTACAAAGTTTCCGAAGGCGATGTGATCAGAGTAGAGAAGCTGGGAGTAGAAGCAGGTTCTGTTTATACATTCGACCAGGTTCTTGCAGTCAGCAAAGATACGCTGGTTGTTGGAAATCCGACAGTGGAAGGCGCAAGCGTTTCCGCAACTGTAATTGGAGACGGCAAGGCTGACAAAGTGATTGTCTATAAGTATAAGAGAAAGACCGGTTATCACAAGAAGAGCGGTCACAGACAGGCTTATACAGAGGTAAAGATTGACGCAATCCACGCATAACGTGTTTCTCGTGCAGTCAGAATCATTTGAAATATTGGATATGGTACAGGAAGAGCAATGATTCAGGTAACCATTTATCAAAATACCCAAGGGCGTTTTCGGGGATTTGTCATATCCGGTCATGCTGGATATGCAAGTCGGGGAAAAGATATCATCTGCGCTGCAGTTTCGGCGCTGTCTCTGAATTTCGTCCATTCGGTGGAACATCTCACAAAAGACCCGTTCCGGACGGAATGCGAGGAGGAGAAAGGCATTCTCCGATTTAAGTTTCTGGGAACAGCCAGCAGGCAATCGATTCTCCTGATGGAATCTATGATTCTTGGAATGCAAAGCATCCGGGATTCCTACGGAGAAAACTATGTTAACATTCGTTTTAAGGAGGTGTGACTCATGTTTAACATGAATCTTCAGTTGTTCGCTCACAAGAAAGGTGTCGGCTCGACGAAGAACGGAAGAGATTCCGAATCGAAGAGACTTGGAGCGAAGAGAGCAGACGGTCAGTTCGCAAAAGCTGGTAATATTCTTTACAGACAGCGCGGAACAAAGATTCATCCGGGAATCAATGTAGGAATCGGAAGCGATGACACATTGTTTGCCAAGGCGGATGGAATTGTTCGTTTTGAGAGAAAAGGCAGAGACAAAAAGCAGGTATCTATTTATCCGGTTGCTGCAGCAGCAGAGAAATAAGATTCTTTTTGTCCAGGCCGGCATGGCAGATTAAGGCGGATCGAAATGTCTGCTTTGGAATCAAAAAACGATCGGCGAATTTGTGTTCGCAGAGACGGTGGCTCCAAGTCGTAAGGAATTTCCTATGATTTGGGGCCATTTTCGCGATACGCCCGGAGGGATCCGAAGGGCATCATCAAGCGGCTATGCCGCGAGATGTCCGCGTATCGCAGAGGATCATCCGATTAACCAGGTCGCAATACAGACAATCGATATGGGAGAGGAGCAGGCAGTTTGATGTTTGCAGATAAAGCGAAAATATGGATTAAATCCGGAAAAGGCGGGGACGGACACGTAAGTTTCCGCCGTGAACTTTTTGTCCCCGACGGCGGGCCGGATGGCGGAGACGGCGGACGGGGCGGCGATATTATCTTTGAAGTGGATAAAGGTTTGAATACACTGTATGATTTTCGGCATACCAGAAAATATGCGGCTCCAAGCGGCGAAGATGGCAAAAAGAGACGGTGCCACGGAGCAGACGGAAAAGACCTTGTCATAAAAGTTCCCGAGGGGACGGTCGTATATGATGACGCAACTGGAAAAGTCATCACAGACATGTCTGGCGATAATGTCAGAGAAGTCATTTTAAAGGGCGGAAAAGGCGGCCTCGGCAATATGAATTTCGCCACTGCGACGATGCAGGCGCCAAAATATGCGCAGCCGGGGCAGCCCGCCAAAGAATTGTGTGTCCGCCTGGAATTGAAAGTCATCGCAGATGTGGGGCTGATCGGTTTTCCAAATGTGGGAAAATCAACGATATTGTCCCGTGTGACCAATGCACGGCCCAAAATCGCCAACTATCATTTTACAACGCTGACCCCGAATCTGGGCGTTGTGGATCTGGAAGGCGGGGGATTCGTAATTGCGGACATTCCGGGACTTGTGGAAGGCGCATCGGAAGGAATCGGCCTCGGACATGAGTTTCTCCGCCACATCGAGCGGACAAAAGTATTCATTCATGTCGTGGATGCAGCCGGTCTGGAAGGCCGGGATCCCATCGCGGACATCCGGACAATCAATGGCGAATTGAGCGCGTACAGCCCGGATCTTTTGAAGCGCCCTCAGGTCATTGCCGCCAACAAAGTAGATGCGATGACGCAGGAAGAGGCCGATTTTGTCGTGCAGCAAATCCGCGAAGAATTTGAAAAGGACGGTGTGGAGGTATTCCCGATCTCGGCGGTATCGGGGAAAGGAATCCGGCAGCTGCTGTACCATGTCAAAGATCTGCTTCGCCGGACGGAACCGGAACCGTTCCGCTTCCAGAGAGAATACGATCCCGCTGTGGATGAGGGAAGCCGCCTGTCCTACACGGTAGAAAATCCGGAACCGCACGTCTATACGATTGGTGGTCCGCGCATCGACAAGATGCTTGGATATACGAATCTCGACTCAGAGAAGGGATTTGCCTTCTTCCAGCGATTCCTCAAGGAGAGCGGCGTGCTGGACGAGCTGGAGAAAGCCGGGATAGAGGAAGGGGATACGGTCCGCCTGTACGATATGGAGTTTGAATATTATCGTTAATTGAATATTATCGAGAACCGTACACATTTTATAGGGGAGGAGCGAAGTCATGGTATTGACAAGCAAACAGAGAGCATATTTGAGAAGTCTGTCCGCTGATATTCCGTCGATTTTTCAGATTGGAAAATCGAGCCTGACGCCGGAGATCACAAAGGCAGTGCATGAGGCGCTGGAGGCGAGGGAACTGGTGAAGATTAGCGTGCTGAAAAACTGCGCAGAGGATGAGCGCGCAATTGCGGAGGCATTGGCGGGCCGCACTCAGTCGGAAGTGGTACATGTCATCGGGAGGAAAATCGTGCTGTATCGTCCGCATAAGAACCCAGAGAAAATGAAGATAAAACTTCCGGAGTGAGGCGCTTTTTGGAATGGAACAGAGAAAAAAAGTAGGAATTATGGGTGGGACGTTTGACCCCATCCATATCGGACACCTTACGCTTGCGCGCGAGGCGAAGAGACAGTTCGGCCTCGAGGAAGTCATTTTCATGCCGACCGGAGATCCATGGCACAAGGCCGGGCGGCCGATTTCGCCGGCCACCGATCGAAGCGCGATGGTTTTGGCTTCCCTGGCGAT
>CASGAH010000075.1 GCA_949299375.1 uncultured Eubacteriales bacterium
GTACGGGAGAAAAATCCCGGTTGACAGATATTTGCAAATATGTTAGATTTAGTTTTGATGCAAATACTGAGAAGGAAAGTAGTAGCAGGCCGGATGCCGGCAGAGAGCCGGCGGAGGGTGCGAGCCGGCGGCGGAGGGTCTGTGAACTGGTTCCGGAGTAGCGTGCTGAAGGAGAGGCCGGAAGGCTTTTTTGGGTAGGCATTGCCGGTGTTTCCGCCGTTACAGGAAGGAAATGGAAGACATTTCCGGAAAGCGCATGCAGACAGCATGAAATAGAGTGGTACCGCGAAATCCCCTTTCGTCTCTATGTTAGAGAAGAAAGGGGAATTTTTTTGAGCTGGGCGATAAGCCTACAAAGATGCATTTGATAGGAAAAACGGATCGTTAGATCCGTCGAATCAGACGATCCGATGGATCGTTAGATCCAAAGTAAGAAAGAAATGAGGTAAGGTATGAGCAACCCGTATTCCCCTAAGAAAATCGAGGCAAAGTGGCAGGAAATCTGGATGAAAGAAAAGGCGTTTGCTGCCACAGACGATTACACAAAACCAAAGTATTATGCGCTGGTAGAGTTCCCCTATCCGTCCGGCCAGGGACTTCATGTGGGACATCCAAGACCTTACACGGCGCTGGACATTGTCGCTAGAAAGAGAAGAATGCAGGGATACAATGTGCTCTATCCAATGGGATGGGACGCATTTGGACTCCCGACAGAAAATTATGCCATTAAAAATAAAATCCACCCGAAGATTGTGACCAAAAACAACGTCATCCACTTCAAACAGCAGCTGCAGTCGCTTGGATATTCGTTTGACTGGGACCGGGAAGTCAACACGACGGATCCCAATTACTACAAATGGACACAATGGATCTTCTTAAAGCTGTTCCATGCCGGACTCGCCTATAAGACGGAGATGCCGATCAACTTCTGTACTTCGTGTAAAGTCGGGCTTGCCAATGAGGAAGTGGTAAATGGCGTGTGCGAGCGGTGCGGAAGCGAGGTTGTGCGCAAAGTAAAGAGCCAGTGGATGCTGAAGATTACCGAGTACGCCGACAAGCTGATCGACGACCTGGACGGTGTGGACTACATTGAGAAGGTAAAGGTATCTCAGAAAAACTGGATCGGACGTTCCGAGGGTGCAGAGGTTGATTTCCAGCTCACCGGAAAAGAAGAGAAGCTTCGCATTTACACAACTCGTCCGGACACACTGTTTGGGGCAACGTATATGGTACTGTCCCCGGAGCACCCATATATCGACAAATATCGTCACGAGATCAAAAACTGGGATGAGATCGAGGCATACCGCGAGATGGCGGCAAGAAAATCCGACTTTGAGCGGACCGAGCTTGCCAAGGAGAAAACCGGTGTCGTTCTGGATGGACTTACCGCGATCAACCCGGTTAACGGAGCAGAGATTCCGATCTGGATTTCCGACTATGTCCTGATGACATACGGAACGGGCGCCATCATGGCGGTTCCCGCCCACGACGAGAGAGACTGGGAGTTTGCCAAGAAATTTGATCTTCCGATTATTGAAGTTGTTGCCGGCGGAAATGTGCAGGAAGCGGCTTTCACGAATGTGACGACAGGCACGCTTGTCAATTCCGGATTTTTAAATGGAATGGAAGTTGCGGATGCCAAAAAGGCGATGATTGCATTCCTCGAAGAAAAAGAAATTGGTGCGAGAAAGAAAAACTTTAAGCTGAGAGACTGGGTGTTCTCCAGACAGAGATACTGGGGAGAACCGATTCCGATCATTCACTGTCCAAAGTGCGGATATGTTCCGCTGTCAGAAGACGAGCTTCCGCTTGAACTTCCGGATGTGGAGAGCTATATGCCGACGGACAATGGGGAATCTCCGCTTGCTGCCATGAGAGACTGGGTGGAAGTGACCTGTCCGTGCTGCGGCGGCCCTGCAGAGCGGGAAACAGATACGATGCCGCAGTGGGCGGGATCGTCCTGGTATTTTCTGCGCTACATCGATCCGAACAACGACGAGGCACTGGCAGGAAAAGAGGCGCTTCGCTACTGGCTTCCGGTAGACTGGTACAACGGCGGAATGGAGCACACGACGCTGCATCTGCTCTACTCCCGCTTCTGGCACAAATTCCTCTATGACCAGGGAATCGTTCCCTGCAAGGAACCTTATCAGAAGAGAACATCCCACGGAATGATTCTCGGGTCGAACGGGGAGAAGATGTCAAAGTCACGCGGAAATGTCGTCAACCCGGATGACATCGTGAGAGAATACGGAGCCGATACGCTTAGAACCTACGAAATGTTCATCGGCGCCTTTGATCTGAGCGCGGCATGGTCCGATGAGGGAGTCAGAGGGTGCCGCCGCTTCCTGGACAGAGTGTGGAAGCTTCAGGAGCTGGTTGTCGATGGTGACGGATACTCCAAAAAGATGGAAACCCGGATGCATCAGACGATCAAAAAAGTATCTTCTGACTACGAGAACCTGAAATATAACACGGCCATTGCAGCCATGATGGCGCTGAGCAATGAATTTTTCAAAAATGGAAGCCTGACAAAAGGGGAATACAAGACGCTTCTCATTCTCCTGAATCCTGTCGCACCGCACATCACAGAGGAACTGTGGGAGATCATGGGATGGGAAGGCCGGGTTTACCAGAGCCGCTGGCCGGAGTATGACGAGGCAAAGACCGTGGAGGCAACGGTAGAGATCGGCGTTCAGATCAACGGCAAGATGCGGGGAACCGTAACACTTCCTCAGGATATCAGCAAAGAGGAGGCCATTGCAGCCGGAAAGGCCGCAGTCGCAGAAAAGCTGACTGGAACGATTGTAAAAGAAATTTACGTTCCAAAGAGAATCATCAACCTTGTTGTAAGATAAGATCGGGAACACGGCTGTCTTTTGCGGGTGTCGATCGGATCGGGGAAGATTTCTTCCTCCGATCCGGCCGCCCCCGCAGCGCTGCTGTTCCTGTTTTTTTGGAAAAGGAAGACTGCGCTGCGGAAACTTCCCGGAATTCTAAAAATCTTCCCATCGCTTTGGGAGCTGTATCATACTTCGAATATAAAATGCCATCAGATATGTAAACTTTTCTTCCATCGATTCCAGATCGCTGTCTAACAGTTCTTTGATCTTTCTCATCCGGTAATTGATCGTATTTCGGTGAGTAAATGTCTTCTCCGATACAATCTGTACGCTGCAGTCGTACTTGAGATACGCTTCCAGTGTATCGGTCAAGCTGCTGCCGTGCCGTTTGTCGTATTCCAAAAGTTTTTTGAGCGTATTTCGTGAAAAGTCAATCAGAATGGTCGGATCATCGACAGAGAAGAGGACCTGATAAAATCCCATCTGAGAGAAATGAACCCGCGTCTTTTCCAGGTGAATGGCCATGCGCATGGCGGCCTTTGCCCTGCGGTGGCTGTTTGCCACATTTTTTACATCCGCAGAGGACGGTCCGACTCCGATGCTGATCTTCTTTCCGGAGAGAAACTGCTGGTAGAGATTTACAATTCTCTGAGCGAGAAATTCGGTCTCCTCATCCGAGGCATCGTTGACAATCAGGATGTCATAATAGTCATAGAAAAAGAGAATGCCGTTTCGCTGCATCCGCACAAGAACGTTGCGCACCCGCTGTTCTGCGCGTCGGTATTCGAGCGAGTTTCGATCCACGTCCGGCGGGACATAAAACGTAATGACCGTAAAGGTGCCGTAGATGTGAAATGTTTTGGCGAGCACCATGCTGTATGACTCATAGTTGCCGGGCGTCTGGATGGCCTGCAAAAAAGCCTTGGAGATGGCTGCATCCAGCTGCGTGTTCTCAAAAATCATCATGCAGCAGTTGCGGATAAACGAATTCATAGACATTTCCCAGGGCATCGTCAAAAGGGGCAGGTTGTGGCTGTCGCAATACGAAAGGATGGCCGGCGGAATCTGAAAGATGTACTTTCCGGTGTTTACGACGATTCCGACAGCGTGCTTTTCAACAAGGAGCTGGACAAACATCATCAGATCCTCCTCCTTCGGCGCGCCAAGGCAGGAAGTGACGACAAGTTCATTTCCCAAAAAATACTGGGCGATGTTTTTGTCCTCCATAACGAGCGCCCAGCTGGTGATGCGGGATATCCCTCTCTCTCCGGCCAGAAGTTTCAGCTTGTAGCGGTCTTTGGTCGATTGAATGACTTCTTCGAGTGTCAGTGACATGGCAGGTCTCCTCTCCCGGCCGCCCGTGCGGCCAAATGGTGGTGCATCGGATAGAATAAATTTACTATAGCAAAGCGGGGTTGTCAAGCGAACAGAGCGGACCCGAGGAGGAAACGAATGGGATTTGTGACAATCCTCGTAAATACGCCGTAAAAAAGGGAGAAAAACAGGAGAAACTGTTAATATTTCACATTGCATATGAAATCATTTTGGAGTATACTTTCCTTGAGAAAACCGAGTGTCATGAGATGCGGCAGGCAGATGCCCTTCCAATGACATGAGAGGTCTACAAAATGGAGGAGAATATGATGGAAAAGAAAAACATTGACTGGTCCAATCTTGGATTTGGGTACATTCCTACAGAATACCGCTATGTTTCCAATTATAAAAATGGAACATGGGATGAGGGAGCGCTGACAACCGATTCCACCGTTGTCATCAACGAATGTGCGGGAGTTCTTCAGTATGCCCAGACGGTATTTGAGGGGCTGAAAGCATACACGACAGAAGATGGACGGATTGTCACCTTCCGCCCTGATTTAAACGCTGCCCGTCTTGAGTCGTCCGCGCTGAGACTGGAGATGCCGGCATTTCCGCAGGATCGCTTTGTCGATGCGGTTACACAGCTTGTCAAAGCAAACGCTGCCTACGTACCGCCCTATGGCTCCGGGGCAACGCTCTACATTCGTCCCTACATATTCGGAACAAACCCTGTCATCGGGGTAAAGCCGGCAGATGAATACCAGTTCCGTGTGTTCTGCACCCCGGTTGGCCCGTATTTCAAGGGCGGCGTTCGCCCGCTGACAATTCGGGTGTGTGACTTCGACCGTGCAGCACCGCATGGAACCGGACACATCAAGGCCGGATTAAATTATGCCATGAGCCTTCACGCCATTGTAACCGCACATCAGGAAGGATATGACGAAAACATGTATCTGGATGCTGCGACAAGAACAAAGGTAGAGGAAACCGGAGGCGCAAACTTCCTGTTTGTCACAAAAGACAACAAGGTGGTAACGCCGAAGTCGCCGACCATTCTTCCATCCATCACGCGCCGCTCCCTCGTCCATGTGGCGAAAGAGTATCTGGGACTGGAAGTAGAAGAGCGGGAAATCTATGTGAGCGAGCTGAAAGACATGGCAGAGTGCGGACTTTGCGGCACTGCAGCAGTTATCTCCCCGGTTGGGAAAATCGTGGATCACGGAACAGAAATCTGCTTCCCGAGCGGCATGAGCCAGATGGGACCGATCACGAAAAAACTGTATGACACCTTGACCGGAATCCAGATGGGCCGTCTGGAAGCACCGGAAGGCTGGATTCACGTGATCGAATGATTGCAGACTGGCGATATGTCGTTGTGATCTGAGATTGTACCTGGACAGGAAAATACTGCAGAACAGTGGGGATGATACCGGTTCTGCAGTATTTTTTAAAATAATATCAAATGAAAAACAGAGTTAAAAGTAGGAATTTGTTGGGGTTTCTTGTTGGAAGGTGTTGACAATCAGAAGAGACTTGCGTTATAATACCTCTTGCAAGCATAAGGAAGAAACGAGAAGACAATAAAGGGGAATATTTGCATGAGCGCTGCAAAAAAGAAGAATGGCAGAAAAGGGTGTCTGATCGCACTGGCGATTCTGCTGATTTTGGCTGCGGTCTGTGTGGCCGTCGTCTATGGCATTTTCCGCCACTACATGGGCATGACCAATTATGAGGAGATTGATCCGAGCGAGAGCATCCTGATCGACACCGATCCCGCGCTGGATGAGGAGGAAGAGACGGAATCCGGAACGGACTCCCCTCAGGAGTTGATTGATCGCTACAATCAGGATTTGATCGATCACGTAAACGGTGTTGCCGGAAGTCAGGAGGAATCTTCCGCTTCCGGGGAGACAGATGCTTCCGGAAACGGGACGACAGGAACAACGGCTGCCGCGGACACAGGAGGAGTCGAACATATTTTGCTGATCGGTGTGGATCGGAGGACGCAAAATGAGAGAGGGCGCTCCGACTCGATGATTTTGATCAGCATCAATCACAATACACACAAAATTATAATGACCTCTCTCATGAGAGACACGTATGTGTACATTGAGGGTGTCGGAAACAACCGGATCAATGCGGCATATTCCCGCGGCGGAGCGGCTCTTCTTTTGGACACCATCCGCAAAAACTGGAAGGTAAATGTCACGCAGTACGCGATGGTTGATTTTAATGCGTTCACAAGCATGATCGATGTCATCGGGACAATTCCGATGACACTTAACAGCGAAGAAATCAACTACCTGGGAGGCCTTTTAAACGGCCTGCAGCACGAGGGGAACCTCTACTATCTGGACGGAAAAGCCGCGCTTTCCTTTGCCAGAATCCGCTATGTCGGCAAATGGGATTTTGAACGGACAGAACGCCAGAGAAGAGTGCTCACAGAGATTGTAAACAAGATGAAGGCAATGGATCTGGGACAGCTCAGCGCCATGGCGGATGCCGTGCTTCCCTATGTCACACACAATCTCTCCGAGACAAAAGTGCTGTCTTTGCTCTTGCAGTCTCCGCAGCTGCTCGGATACGAACTCGTGTCCAACCGCGTCCCGTATGACGGAATGTATACCTCAGCGGTTATTGACAGACGCTCTGTCCTTTGTCTGGACTGGAGCAGAAATATTGCGGAAATGAATCGGATCATTTACGGACAGTAACAGATTAAACCATTACTTTCAAAGAAAAACACCGGAAATAAGGGGGGGGACAAATGAAACATATCAGTGATAATTATAAAATGAATATTCGAACACTGGGGCTGATTGTACTGGACAGCTGTTTTGTTGTTGCTTCCGCTTTGCTTGCACTCGCACTGCGATTTGACTTTCGGGTAGAGTCCTACTATTTTCAGGAGCTCTTTCGGGCTATTTTGCCGATGATCGTCCTCTATCTGATCTGCTTTCAATGCGCAGGACTGTATCGGAGCCTCTGGCGGTATGCCAGCGGAACTGAATCTGTTTACATAGCAATCGCCGTCACGGTGGCGACAGTCATGACATTTCTGGTGACAAGGCTGCTCCACACGATCATTCCGAGGGGAAGCCTTTTGATTCAGGCGATTTTGATGTTTTTGTTTACGGCAGCCTCCAGACTTTCCTACCGCATCTTTCGCCGGGAGAGATACCGCTTCTTCTTCCGGGAAAAGCCGTCCAGAGTGATGATTGTAGGGGCAGGACAGGCGGGAAACCTTCTCATCAATGAGCTGTCTCTGACCGATAAGCTGGAAAAGCCGAAAAAAGTTGTGTGCGCCATCGATGACGACGTCAAAAAGCATGGCCACCGCATTGTCAATGTGCCGATTGTAGGCGGACGGGACGTCATCCCCCAGATGGCAGAGTCCTACCACATCGATGAGATCTACATTACGATGCCTTCTGCCAAGGCAGAGACAATATCGAAGATTGTAGAGATCTGCCAGCACACAAAATGTGTCATCAAAAAGATTCCCGGTATCTATCAGATGGTAGAGGGAAGCGTACTCAGCAATCAGCTTGTGGATCTGGACATCAATGACCTTCTGGGGCGCGACCCGATCCAAACCAATATGGATGAAGTCATGGGATATGTGCAGGGAAAGGTCATCCTTGTCACAGGAGCAGGCGGATCGATCGGAAGCGAGCTGTGCCGCCAGGTTGCCATGAAGAACCCGAAAAAGCTGATCATGGTTGACATTTACGAGAACTCCATCTTTGCCGTACAGATGGAACTTCGGGAAAGTTTCCCGGATCTGGATATGATTGCCCTGATCGGAAGCGTGCGGGATACGCAGAGGATGGAGAACATTTTCACAACCTATCATCCGCAGATTATCTACCATGCGGCGGCACACAAGCATGTTCCGCTGATGGAGGACAGTCCAAACGAGTCGATCAAAAACAATGTGTTTGGAACATACAAAACCGCAATGATGGCCCATATTTTCGAGGCAGAGCGGTTTGTTCTCATCTCGACCGACAAAGCGGTGAATCCGACGAACATTATGGGGGCATCCAAGCGAATCTGTGAGATGATCGTCCAGTCCCTCTCCAAGGAGTCAAAGACGCGCTTCGTGGCAGTCCGCTTTGGAAATGTTCTTGGATCCAATGGAAGCGTTATTCCGATTTTCCAAAAGCAGATTCGGGAGGGAGGACCGGTTACGGTGACGCACAAAGAAATCACGCGCTTCTTTATGACCATTCCCGAGGCGGTTTCCCTTGTCTTGCAGGCGGGCGCTTACGCAGAAGGGGGAGAGATTTTTGTGCTGGATATGGGAGAGCCTGTAAAGATCTACGATCTGGCAGAAAAGATGATCCGGCTTTCCGGACATGTGCCGAACCAGGACATCCCGATCGAGATCGTGGGACTCCGTCCGGGAGAGAAGCTGTATGAGGAAATCCTGATGAAGGAAGAGGGAATGAAGACGACCGCCAACCATAAGATTCACATTGGACATCCCATCCAGATGGAAGAGGAGAGATTCTGGGAGAGACTGAGTGAGCTGAAGATATTGTGCGAGCGCAATGACGGAAATATCCGGGATAAAGTGATGGAAATTGTACCAACGTATCATTATCAGAAGAAATAATGCCATACAGGGCTTTTTGAGCCTGATGTTGTTAAACTAAGCAAAATAGGAAGGAGACTGCCTATATGAGACAAATTCGGATTCTCAGCATACTGATGTTTCTCATCACAGATGCAGCATTTGGATTTTTCACAGTCGAATTAAAGAAGGGGGAAGACCATCTGGCACCGGTTCTCATCTGCTCAAGCGATGAGCTGGAAGTCAGTGTGCTGGACGGAGAGGATGTCCTTCTGGAGGGGGTGTCCGCCATGG